>JAZNAT010000033.1:0-18226 GCA_045586665.1 Endomicrobiaceae bacterium
AATATATTATAGTTCTATATTTTTAAATCTTTACTAAAAATTATTTTAATGTTATATTGTTAATAATGTAAAAGGTGAAAAATAAATTTATAAAAGGAGATAAATTTTTTTCCCGACATTACGAACATTCTTAAACTTGTACAAACAGAAATATACTTTTTAAATTTAAAACAACAGGATAAAAAAAATGAACAAATTCGATTACAGAGTTCCTTATGCCGATACCGACAATATGGGTGTTGTGTATTACGCAAATTATTTAATTTATTTTGAAAGAGGCAGAACCGAACTTTTAAGACAAATAGGGTACACCTATAAAGAAATGGAAGAAAAAGGATTATATTTTCCTATAAGAAACGTTGAATGCAACTATCATGCTCCAGCACATTACGACGATATGATAACTATAGAAACTTCAATTTCCGAACTGAAAAACGCAAGCATAACTTTTCATTACAAAATAAAATGTCAGGATAAACTTCTGGCAACAGGTATGACAAAACATCCTTTGGTAAATTACGCTTTTAAACCGACGAGAATCCCGCAGGAATTAAAAGATTTGCTACAAGAACATCTTGAAACGGAAAATTTGTAATTTTGACTTTTATGACAACTAACAAAGATATTTATTTTATGCGGCAGGCTTTAAAGTGCGCGCAAAAAGCGGCAGAAAAAGATGAAGTACCTATCGGCGCCGTCATAGTTAAAGACGATAAAATTATTGCAAGAGGATACAACAAAAGCATAACGTTAAAAGATACGACCGCTCATGCGGAAATCGTCGCTTTAAGAAAAGCGTGCAAAAAATCAAACAATTACAGATTGACGGACGTCTCCGTTTACGTTACGGTAGAACCTTGTGCCATGTGTATGGGCGCGTTAATTTTAGCAAGAATAAAAAATTTATATTTCGGCACCAAAGACATAAAAGCCGGAGCATGCGGAAGCGTATTAAACATTCAAGAAAAAAAACTTAACCACAAAATAAACGTGCAAAGTGGACTTTTACAAAAAGAATGTGCTACAATAATCAAAGAGTTCTTTAAAAATAAAAGAAAAAATGCAAAGCATTTTTGAGGGACAGAAGTATAAATGTCCGGAAATTGCAGTTGATGAGCTGTTAAGCATATTGAAACGTTTTCGATAAAAATTGCAAAACGGTTTCAGTCCATACTTACGTACATCCGACAATCAATACTTCATTTTTGCAAAGTGACAATATGGGGGTGAGTTGGGTTCGACGGGAATGAAAGACGTAAAGACAGCAAGCCCGAGTTGGTCGATGGCTCGGTAAAAATCGACCGAAAAAGAAACGACAAACAAATCGTTCCTAACGACATGATGCTTAAACCTATGGTTCCTGCATTCATGCCTATAGCTGCTTAAGTCGGCTACGGTTTACCTATGACACCTGCTATTAGGATAAACCGACAAGAGCAGGTTAGTATTAATTTGCTTGTTCCGTCAAGTTGATATGAAACTCTAACGGAGCTGGTTTATAAAACAATTCCGTCCGGTAACGGTTTTATAAACGAGATAAATCTTTCCGGACTAAGCTTGTAGCGGTCTTACCGAAACGTTTTCGGACGCGGGTTCAATTCCCGCCACCTCCACCAAAAAAAATGCAAAGTGTTTTTTAGAGAACACAACAATATCACAGGCAGTGTAGAGTAATAGATGTCAAAAATCAATATAAACAACTGTTGACAAACGAAATTTAGGGTGATATAATTTTTGACAATAAATTTCAAATGCGATGATGCGGAGTAGTAAATATTAAGTTTGCCTTTAAAGAGAGATGCCGTAAGGTGCAAGGCATCGGCAAAAAATATTGAAGTAGCCGCAGAGCAGCCGGAAGAAAGCTTTAAACAATTGCAAAGACAATTGTTATTGAAAAGTTGGAAAGTTTTAATTGTTCGCTTTGTATAAGTCAGTAGAACCGGTCGGTTTCTCCCCGTTAGAGAGAATATAAAAAAGAGTATCTCGTTTTTGCGGGATAAAAAAGAGTGGTACCGCGGAAGATAAATTGAATTTTTAAAATTTCAACGCTTTCGTCTCTTTGAGTTATTTACGGATAACAACGAGACGCAAGCGTTTTTTGTTTCCGAGAAGGAGGCTGCAAAATATGACCAAACAAAAAATGACAGGTTCGCGTATTGTCATCGAAACCCTTATCGAGCAGGGTGTAACCGACGTGTTCGGTTATCCCGGCGGACAAGTGTTGAACATATACGATGAACTATATAAAGCAAGCGACAGAATAAACCATTACTTGACCGCTCACGAACAGGGTGCATCGCACGCTGCCGACGGTTATGCGCGTGCTACCGGCAAAGTAGGCGTAGTTATTGCAACATCCGGTCCCGGCGCGACAAATCTTGTTACGGGAATTGCAACGGCAATGCTCGACTCTGTTCCCATGGTTGCAATCACAGGAAACGTTCCTACCTCGTTAATCGGTAAAGACAGTTTTCAGGAGATAAACATTACCGGCGTTACGCTTCCGATAACGAAACACAATTATTTCGTAAGTAACGTAAAAGAACTTGCAGATACTATCCGTGAAGCGTTTCAAATTGCAAAGTCAGGACGTCCTGGACCCGTTCTTATAGATATTCCCAAAGACGTTCAGGTTGCCGAATGCGATTTCGAATATAAAGGAATAATTCCTTTCGTCAAACAAAGAATTGCCGACGATAAAGAAATAGATTCCGCCGTAGAACTTATAAACAAATCGAAAAAACCTTATATTTATATCGGCGGAGGCGCAATAAGTGCACAATTGGGCGACGACATTAAAAAACTTGCCGAAAAAATAGACGGGTATATAGGTTGCACGTTTATGGGACTTTCGGCAATAGAAAACTCTTATGAAAGATTTCTCGGTATGCAGGGTATGCACGGTAAATACGAATCCTCAATGGCAAACAAAGAAGCCGACCTTATAATAGGAATAGGCGTCAGGTTCAGCGACCGCGCTACCGGCAACGTTCAAAAATATTCCAAAAATGCAAAAGTCGTTCAGCTTGACTGCGACCTTTCGGAAATAAACAAAAACGTTAAAGTCGACGTAGGAATTATCGGCGACGTTGCATATTCTCTTTCAAAAATTCTTGAAAGATGTAAACAGCAAAAACGTCCCGAATGGAAAAAAGAAATAGACGAGCTTAAACAAACGGGCAAAAAAATTGCCGAAAAACAAAACGGTATAAACGACAACAAACTCACACCTAAAAAAGTTTTCGACATAATCAATGCGGTTAAAGATAACGACACCGTTATTGCTACCGACGTAGGACAACATCAAATGTGGGCTGCACAATATACGGACTTTGAAAAACCGCGCCGTCTTGTTTCAAGCGGAGGTCTGGGTACTATGGGTTACGGGCTGGGAGCTGCAATAGGCGCTTTCGTCGGAAGCAAAAACAAAACTATACTTATTACCGGAGACGGAAGTTTCGGTATGAACTTAAACGAACTTGCAACCGCCGTTACTTACGACGTTCCCGTAGTAATAGTTATAATAAATAACGGCGTTTTAGGTATGGTTCGCCAATGGCAGACGTTGTTTTACGGAAAAAGATATTCCAATACCGTTTTGGGAAGAAAAACTGATTTCGTAAAACTTGCAGACGCATTCGGACTGAAAGGCGAAAGAGCAACAACACCCCAACAGTTTGAAAAAGCGTTCAAAAAAGCAACCGATGCCGATGCACCGTATATAATAGATACGGTTATCGATATGGACGAGTTCGTTCTTCCGATGCTTCCTCCGGGAGGTTCTATCGACGACATCATAACTTCAAAACAGGAGGCGACAAAATGAAAAGATTCGTAATTGCCGCTTTGGTGGAAAACAAATACGGAGTTTTGACAAGAGTATCCGGCTTATTTATGAGAAAAGGGTTCAACATAGATTCTTTAACCGTCGGAGAAACGGACGACCCGGCATATTCGAGAATAACGATAACTCTTTGCGGCGACGACTATGCAAAAGAGCAGCTTATAAACCAGTTGAAAAAACTGCACAACGTTAAAAACGTAAAGCATCTTAAAGAAAAAAACAGCGTCGAACGCGAACTTGTACTTATAAAAATTAAAAATTCGCCGCAAAACCGCAGCGAAATTTTGGCGGTAACCGAGATTTACAGAGCAAAAATTATTGACTATAATTTAAAAACGATATGTATAGCTTTAACGGGAAAACCGTCGAAAGTAAACGCGTTTATAGATTTCGTCCGTCCGTTAGGCATTGTGGAACTTTGCAGAACGGGAGTCGTAGCGATTGAAAGAAACACCAGTATTACGGAATGAAAATGCCACAATGACAAATTTAATAAAAAAATAAAAGGAGTAAAAAAATGCAAAACATTTATTATCAAAAAGATTGTAATCTTGCAAAACTTAACGGAAAAACCGTTGCAATTATAGGATACGGTTCTCAAGGGCACGCTCATGCTCTTAACTTGAAAGAGTCCGGCGTAAACGTTATAGTAGGTCTTTATAAAGGTTCCAAAAGCTGGCAAAAAGCCGAAAAACAAGGATTGAAAGTTTATACGGCAGATGAAGCGGCAAAGAAAGCAGACGTTATAATGATACTTATCAACGACGAAAAACAGGCAAAATTGTATAAAGAAAGTATAGAGCCTAACCTTACAGAAGGTAAAACGTTGGCTTTTGCTCACGGATTCAACATTCATTTCGGATGTATCAAACCGCCCAAAAACGTAAACGTCATAATGATTGCACCTAAAGGTCCGGGACATACGGTAAGAAGCGAATATCAGGCAGGCAAAGGCGTACCTTGTCTTGTTGCCGTTGAACAAAATGCAACCGGTGACGCTTTGGAAATTGCACTTGCTTATGCACTCGGTATAGGAGGAGCAAGAGCCGGCGTTATCGAGACGACTTTCCGTATTGAAACCGAAACGGATTTGTTCGGAGAACAAGCCGTTTTGTGCGGCGGAGTATGCGCTTTGATGCAGGCCGGTTTTGAAACATTGGTTGAAGCCGGATACGATCCGAGAAACGCTTATTTCGAATGTATCCACGAGATGAAATTGATTGTGGATTTGATATACCAAAGCGGATTTGAAGGTATGAGATATTCCATTTCAAATACTGCAGAATACGGTGACTATACGACAGGTCCTAAAATAATTACCGAAGAAACCAAAAAGACCATGAAAAAAATTCTTAAAGATATTCAAGACGGAACGTTTGCAAAATCTTTCTTGCTTGATATGTCAGAAGCCGGCGGACAGGTTCATTTTAACGCAATGAGAAAACTTGCCGCAGAACATCCGTCTGAAAAAGTAGGTAAAGAAATAAGAAAACTTTACAGCTGGAGCGACGAAGATAAATTAATAAACAACTAAAATACTCCGTGTTTTAGTTGTTGTTGAACAGTTGAAAAGTTTTTTGTAAAAATTGCAAAGCAAAAAATATATTAAGCTATTCAACACGTGCAACAATTATTCAACCGTTCAAACATTCAACATTAAAAATCGTTTGAGATTTTTTGAGGAGCAGAAATGATTAAAGAAAAAATTGTAGAAGGTTCACATAACGCACCGCACCGCAGTTTGTATCATGCGTTGGGAATAACGAAAGAAGAGCAGGCAAAACCGTTTATAGGTATTGTAAGTTCTTACAACGAAATCGTTCCCGGGCATATGAATATAGACAAAATCGTCGAAGCCGTTAAACTCGGCGTAGCTGCCGCAGGCGGTACACCGATAGTGTTTCCTGCAATTGCCGTTTGTGACGGTATAGCTATGGGACATAACGGAATGAAATATTCTCTTATAACGCGCGACATAATTGCAGATTCCACCGAAGCTATGGTGCTTGCACACGGTTTTGACGGGCTTGTTATGGTACCCAACTGCGACAAAAATGTTCCGGGGCTTTTAATGGCTGCAGCCCGTGTGAACATTCCTACAATTTTTGTCAGCGGCGGACCTATGCTTGCAGGAAAAGTCAACGGGAAAAAGACAAGTCTTTCGGGAATGTTCGAAGCCGTAGGTGCTTATAAAGCGGGAAAAATAAACGAAGAGCAGCTTACCGATTACGAAGAAAAAACTTGTCCTACATGCGGTTCGTGTTCGGGAATGTACACGGCAAATTCAATGAACTGTTTGACCGAAGTACTCGGTATGGGTCTTAGAGGTAACGGAACAATTCCTGCTGTATATTCTGCAAGAATAGAACTTGCAAAACATGCAGGTATGCAGATAATGGAACTTGTAAAGAAAAGCATACGTCCTCGCGATATTATGACGGAAAAGTCAATAAAAAACGCTTTAACCGCAGATATGGCTTTGGGATGTTCGACTAACAGTATGTTGCATCTTCCGGCAATTGCAAACGAATGCGGAGTAGAATTTAATTTGGATATGGCAAACGAGATAAGCGAAAAAACTCCTAACCTTTGTCATCTTGCTCCGGCAGGACACACTTATATGGAAGATTTGAACGAAGCCGGCGGCGTATATGCCGTTTTAAAAGAATTGACGAAACTTAACTTGATAGATACTTCCGTTATGACATGTACCGGTAAAACGTTAGGTGAAAATATCGAAAACGCATTAAACCGCAACGACGAAATTATAAGAACCGTCGACAACCCTTACAGTAAAACCGGCGGTATTGCAGTATTGAAAGGCAACCTTGCACCCGACGGATGCGTCGTTAAAAGAAGTGCGGTTGCTGCCGAAATGTTAAAACATGAAGGTCCTGCAAAAGTTTTTGACAGCGAAGAAGAAGCGATAACAGCAATTTATGCAAAAAAAATAGTTAAAGGCGACGTTGTAGTTATAAGATACGAAGGTCCTGCAGGCGGACCGGGAATGAGAGAAATGTTAAGCCCGACATCTGCCATTGCAGGTATGGGACTTGATAAAGATGTCGCTCTTATTACCGACGGCAGATTTTCCGGAGCCACAAGAGGTGCATCTTTGGGACACGTTTCACCGGAAGCTGCTTCCGGCGGACTTATCGCTTACGTTAAAGACGGCGACATTATTTCGATAAATATTCCGGAATATAAAATAGAACTGAAAGTTTCCGACGAAGAAATAGAAAAAAGAAAACGAACGATGAAGATAAAGAAAAAAGAAGGTATCGGCGGCGCTCTTGCAAGATATGCCGCACAGGTAAGCTCTGCGGATAAAGGTGCGATAATAAATAAATTTTTAAAATAATAAAAATTTATTTATAAAGCAACAGCAAAACGGTTTTACAAAAATTTTGAATAAAAGTTCTTTTAAAATTTCTCATTTTCAAGCACTAAAGCCATTCACTTGAAATTTTTAGAGCCGTGCTCCAACTGGATTTCCCTAACAACTTAATGTAACGGGAAATCCCACGAACATGGTCGCACTAAAAAACTTTATAAATTTATAGTTTTTTACTCTAAAAATTTCTGCACTCATAGACGGCTTTAACTGTGCTTTGAAAACGAAAATTTTAAAAGATTGTTTTAATTGTCTCCGAAGATAGGATAAAAGATGAATAAACAAAAACAAAAAATATTGGCTTGCGAACTTTCGGCATTAAGCGTATTTAGAAATATACTTGACACCGAGACGATGCAATCTTTTGTTTCTTTTTTAACCGAAGAAAACTTGCAAGACAAACTTAACTTTTTCGGCAAATTCGTTTATTCTTTAGCCGATTACGATTATTGTTTTTCCGACTTTTTGTGCAGTACGCTTTACGGCGACGAAAATAAATTTATCATATTGTCGGCACAAAAAAAAGAAATTCCGCAACTTCTTTTGGAAAACGTAAAAAACGAACTTAAACTTTTTTCCGAACTTTCAAAACTTACAAAAGACGAACTTTTTTCAAGTGTCGATTTTAAAGGATACATTCCGCAATTTCAAAATAAAAAAACGGATTTTTTTAAAACTTATATGCAGCGTGTAAAAAACGTATCGAAATTCGGTTACGGTATTTTTTCGACGGCAAAAATGTTTAAAGTGTCGGATGAACAAATCGTACCTATAAAGTCGGCAGATGAAATTTCCGTTGATAGTTTTGTAGGTTATAAAGAGCAAAGAAAACAAATTTTCGACAATACAAAAGCATTATGTAAAGGCAAATCTGCCGCAAACATTTTGTTATACGGCGATGCAGGTACAGGAAAATCTTCCACGGTAAAAGCGTGTGCAAACTATTTTTATAACGAAGGAGTCCGTCTTATAGAAATAAGAAAAGACCAGCTTTTAAGTTTGTCTTACATAATGGACACAGTTAAAGGCAATCCTTTAAAATTCATAATTTTTATCGACGATTTATCTTTTAACAAAAACGACGACAGTTTCAGTATGTTAAAAGCCGCACTTGAAGGGTCGGCTTCGAAAAAAGCGACCAACGCCGTAATTTATGCCACAAGCAACAGAAGACATATCGTAAAAGAAAGTTTTTCCGACAGACAAAACGGCGACGATATTCACATTAACGATACGATACAGGAACTTACTTCGTTATCTGACAGGTTCGGTTTGACAGTATATTTTGAAAAACCCGACAAAAATCTTTATCTTGAAATAGTTTTTGCCTTAGCTGCAAGAAACGATATCAAAACCGACAAAAAAGAACTGGCACTCAAAGCCGAAACTTTTGCATTAAACAGAGGCAGCCGTTCCCCTCGAGTTGCCGAACAATTCATAAACGGTTTGATACTGTAACTGTCAATCCAAAACCGTAATTTAAAACAGTTTAGGCAACACTCTGCCCGTAAACCTCATATAATTTTTGTATCGGTTTCCGAACTTTTCTATCATCATTTTTTCTTCGTTGAAAACTCTTGTAAAATATAAAATTCCCCACGCAGCTATACCGAACACCGTCACAAAAATATTTGCAGCAACTATCCCCTGCAACAAAACGAATATCCAGCACTGAGTGTACATCGGATGTCTTATATATTTATAAAGTCCCGTCGTTATAAGAGTATGACCTTCTCTTATATCCAAACTCATAGACCAGTTATTGTCAAGCTGTTTATGAATATAATAAAAAAATATAAAGTTATTTAAAAGAAACAATACTGCTGCAATCGTTCTTACGCTTATAGGGACATAAACGTCAAAACGGTTAAAAAGCGGTGTAATAATATATAACAAAGGAACCAGCCCCATACCCAACCATGCAATAAACACTTTTACTTTTTCGGATTTTTCGTTTACGGTTTTTATGTTTACGTTTTTCTTGTACTTTTTTATATACGGATATCTTATAACGGCACATGCCGCCATACCTAAAAATAACAAAATTCTAAAAATCAAATTTTCCATATTTTGCTCCTTTGCTTTATTAATTTTAGTTTAATAAAACTTTATTAGTCTTGTCTAAATTATATAATTAATAAAATATAAAAACAATAAAAACGATTAAATCGATTTTTTATAACGGCAAACAAAATATTACATAAACGGATTATTCTTGCAATAAACAGAAAAAATATCCCCCGGTAAATCCGGGAGATATTTTTTTATTTTAACAAATACAATTTTACATTATAAATCGTCTGTCACATTATGCCGACGCCGCTACAGCGTGAATATCCGACAATCTCATCAGAGATATAGGCATACTCTTCTTGCCTGCACCTCTTCCTTGTAATAACAATGCTCCCAAATCTTTTAACTTATCTTCGGCATTTATTACCGTTATCTTGTCCATAACGGCTTTCTTTAATTTATCAACATCTATCACAAACTCTTCTTCCGTGCTATTTCTTCCTACACTCTCTTTTACAAGTTCTGTTACAATATTTTGATTGACAGCTTTACTTATTACAAGTTTACTCATTATATCTTCTACCGTTGTCTTAGGATTATCCAATTTTTCTATTACACTTTCGTCTTTCTTTACCATCATTAACATATCTCTCGTTACCGACAATATTTTTATTGTTGCCTGCATATCTTGTTTATCCGTATCATTCATTGACAAAACTTGTCCCACTTTCTCATTATATTTACTTATTATATTTTCTATCGTCGCACGTTTAACTTCTTCAATATCTTTATATCCTATCAATTGCGCCATTTCGTTTGCATTTTCACATATTGAAAGTACTGCAGATACCGTCAAATTCATTTCTTCCGGTTTTGTTACTCCGTTGATTACCGCACCTAATGTTTCTTCTATCTCTCCTATTTGTTTTTTGCTCAATTTATTCATACTCATCGCTTTTATTATTTCTTTTGCCGTCTCGGTAGAATATATTTCGCTCATATTTTCGGTTTCTTTTATTACTTTCTTATCCGCCAACACTATTCCGGTAAACTTATATCCTTCTATTTCTTTGGCTTCAATCTCTGCACGATTTCTTACTTTTTCTACATGTCCTTGTCCTTTTTCGTTTTCATAATAAGCTATTACGTCATTGTCAAGTTTACTCGTATCGTTTAGTATTGCATATTCGAAATTTTCACCTAAATTCGCTCTTACAGTACCTAACAACGACTGCGTTAGCGATACTGCTTCTTTTGTAGCTATTCCGGCAACTTTCAATACATCCAATACGTAATCACCTGCTGTCTTATTTTCATCATATTCTGCTCCCATCGCCTCTACAGCTTTCTTTGCACAATTTGCTACAAACGGTATTACATTACCTTCTTTTTCTACACTTTCCTGAGATAAATTAAGTATTTCTTTTGCAGTTTTTTCAGGAGTTGCGGATTTTACTATTTTTTGTATATCTTCTTTGCTCAAATCTTTTAATTCCTGAGCTAATTTTTCCTGTCCTTGTTCTTTTGACAATGAAATTATTTCACTTAACGAAGTCAACGCTGCAATATCTTTCAAGGTTAAACCGTCCAATTTATTATTGTCTTTTAACCACGGTATTACGTTTTCTATCGTCCTATCTGTTTTAGCGTTTACTTCCACATTCGCTATTTCCATTTGCGCTTTTATCGATTCCTTAGACCAGTCACTTACGGATATCAACTGAAGATTTGTCTTTTTATTTAAACCATCAATCGTAGTTTCTATATTCTTTTTATTTTTATTGTAATTTACTCTTTCTTTTAATGCCTCAAACAATTTTAAAGCATTTTCCAACAAACCGGTTTCTTTATTATCTTTGTCTTTTTCATTTTCTTTCTTATTGAACAACGACGAAGTTTCTCCTTTTACCAACGATATTGCATCAATAGCAAGAACTTGTTTTAACGTATCGTATAATGAATTCCCGTTTATATTCAATATGCCGTTGGCAACGCTAAGTAATGCCGACATAGGTAAAAATGCTATCGATTTTCCGATAATGTCCGCAAAACCGATTACTGCAGCAAAAAGTTTATTTTCTTTTAATCCGGACAAAGTCAATTCCGTTTTCTTATCGACATCCAACCTGTATTGAGCTTTTTGATAATAAAGTTTAACCAACTCTTCATAATTATTTGCTATCTCGGAATTTTCATCAAAGACCTTTAAAATTGAAGCAGTCCGTGCAGAAACAGGGCTGTCAATATTTTGTGCAAATCCTACAGGCTCTTTAACGTTTATAATATTTTTAAACTGTGTTAAAGAAGTTATAGATGACAACTTTTCTTGTAAAGTTTCTTTATTCATCGAAGCGGCTATATTTACAAAAGAAATCACTCCGTCCATATCTTCTATACCGTTATCTCTCAACCCTTTAACTATGGCTGCAACTTGTTTTTCCTCTTCTTCCGGCGGAACACCGTATCCGGAAACTAACGCAAACAACAAACTTAATAAAACGCTCTTTACATCCGCATTCTGATTACTCATTGTCTGTGCTAAATTTACAAAAGCCAATCCTTGTTTTGTCAAATATTTGTTATCGTTTACTTGTGTATATAAATCGGTATTAGTTGAAGCTTCTTCCAATATCATTTCGGCGTTTTCCGTGTTCATATCAACGGCATCGGTTATAAGAATATCGGCACTTTCTTTAGTATTGGCTGCAGCTCTCATAGGAAGAATATATTCTTCAAAAGATTTTATTACCTGCATAAATTCCAAAACATCTACGGTATCCGAAAGTCCCTTATTCTTTATTGTTTCCATATCGTTATATATTCTTGCCGTTTCTATCTGTTCCAATTGATTTTGAGCCATTGCTATTGCAGAAGCGTCCGATAACGCAGGAATCAATCTGTTCAAATACATTTCCGTTTCCGCCGCTATTCTGTTAAAAGAATCTTCTATTACTTGTGAAGCCGTATCAACACCTGATTCCTTAGATTTTTCATAACTGAAATCTGCGGAAGCTTCTCCTTTAGCTAATGCTTGGCTTAACGCTTGTGATACAAGTTCTCTGTCGGCACCGCTTGTTCTTTGTTCCAAATCTCTTAACGTGCTTAACAGCATTCTGTCTCTCATAGAATCGTTTAACGCAAATCTTACCGATTGGTCAACGGAATAAAGAGTTCTGATATTTGTTACAAAGTCTATTATGTCGGCATTTGTAAATTTACCTTGTTTTTCAAGTTGTTCCAAACTCCAATTACCGCTTTCCAATGCGCTCATAATTTCAAGAGCTTTTTCGTTAAACAGATAACCTAAAGCTTTTTCGCCGTTCCACAGTTGTCCTGCCGTTTCTACCAACTGTTCGTTGGATTTAAAATCATTAATTTGAGACTGGAATTCGGCTTCATTATAAACCACAATTCTGTTTGTTGACCATCTTCCTTTTTCTCCTCCAGGTCTCCCCGTTCTCTTAATATTTTGTGCTGCATCGGCATTATTCATTAAATGAAAATCGAAAGATACCTGCTCAAAATTTCCCTGATAATCTATACCGGTCATACCGAAATCGTTGGATATTATTATTCTGTTTCCGTATTTGTTATTCTTATTTTTAGCGACATCGGTCAACTGTTCATTATTAGGAACAATTTTCATTTTTCCGTCTTCACCTATTTCCATAGTTCCGTTTTCCGTACCTGCAAAAACGTAAACCGTATATGCATTTTCTCCCGTTAACTGAATTCTTCCGTCTTTTATCATTTCAAAAATTTGAGATTTTATTATTTCTATGTTATCGGCTTTTTTAGCTAAGAAAAGAGCATTGTTCAAATCGGAACCTTCCGCCGTTACTCTGTTTATAACATCTTCGGTAACTTCGCTTGCACTTTGAGTCGTAACGGAGAAATCCTGAACATTTAACGATTCTCCGGTAATACTTGTTACCTTTCCAGCACCTGACCTGCTTATTATCAGCTGCTCAAGACCGGATACGGTTCCCGTTCCTCCTACAATATGTGCATGCGAATTTGAGTACAATGCAGCCAATGAAGTTTGCATTGAAGTATCGCTTGTCTGAGTCGAATTTTCAATAAATTTGCTTATTTCAACATTATTTGTCATTCCGCCGGATATTGCAGTTTTCAACGCAAAACCGATTTGTAAATTTATATCTCCTATAACCATGTTTGTTTGGATTGTATCACCCATAGGTTTAACTTTATTGTCAGCTTGTTCACCGTATATTTCCTGGCTCCATATTGCCATACCGCCTTTTGACGAATCGGCCAATAAACCTTTCATTATACTGCTTACTTCTCCCTTATTTAAGTTTGCAGTTTCCAACCCCTGCTCTAAATTCTGCGACATAAATATTTGAGTATTTGCACTGGTTTCACCTATAACGGCAATTCTGCCCTGTTCTGCAGAATTCATTGAAGTATAAGAGCCGACATCTTCAAACGTATTAAAGAATCTTATTTCCGTCTGAATTCCGTTTACATTAACATTCAATATCCACTCGGATTTTTTCTTTCCTTCACTTTGTTGCTGCTGCATTTGTTCTACGATAGCTTTAGCATCTACTGTGTCGGAAATTTTCAAAGCATTTTCTATTACCTGCTGACTTGGAGGATTATTATTTCCGCCGATAACAGCTGCCGTAGTCGTAAGCGCCCACAAATGAATTTCGTCCGCCAATACTCTGTTTACACTGTTTAATATAGCGCTCATTTCCTGTCCTTTAGCACCCATAGAAACGGCTTCGTTTAACATATGGGCTTTCGTTGTAGGAGTTACAATTACAACCGTATTTGCATCGTTATAAGCCGTTCTTAATCCGTCTATATCTGATGATTGTCCTTCATGTTTAAAATCATTTAAATCTGCAACTTTCAATCCTGCAAATTCAAGTACTCTTCTTGCATCTTCTCCTTTTTTGGTAAAGTTCGCAGGGTCATCGTTTCCTACCAATATTTCTATATTTGCATTTTGCCCGAGAATAACTCTATGTATAACGGCATCGACACAATAAGATACTGTTTTTCCGCCTCCCATACCCAAAGCCGCATTTTCTCCTCTCAAGAACGTACTTACCGTTTCATTTTGAGAAGCACGCAGACTGTAACCTTTAGCATTGGACATGTTATAACATTCTTGTGCAAGTATTCTTAATGCCATTGATTTTTGTTCAAGCGTCATATCGCCAGTATCAAGAAGTTCTCTGAACCGGTCTAACGAATTCGTATCCATAACTCGAGTAGTTCTTTCCGTTCCTTTTACGTTTTGAGAAATAAATTCGTTTACCACCTGGTATGCTTTTGTATAGTCGGCTTCTATTTTTGCGTATTCTCCGCTCTTTCTTAATTCCTGCAACATTTTCAATCTGGGAATCAAATACTCGTAAGAAGAATAACCGGAAGCGTTAAACATTTGTTTTGAGAAAGTTGCATTTTGTTCGGCTGCTACAAGTTCATCTCCAGTCTTTCCCTTCAAACTGCTGTATTCTTCATACAATATACCTATATATTCACCAAGATATTCCAAATTCCTCCCTGCTATTTCCAAATCTTGTCCTAAAACCGCAATATCCATTTTAGAAACTGAAATATCAAGCCATTCTCCTTCAAAAGATTTATATCTACCGTTTATCGTTTCCTGCATATTTTTATAAATTTCATTATTTGTAAATTCATATTCGGTGGCTGAAAATCTGTTTAAGAAATTGCTTGCATATCCGTTCATCCAAGCGGATTTCAAAAGATTAAACCTCTTTTCCGTTAAATCTTCGCTTTCGGATTCGTTTTCGGATTTTATTTCATCCATAACAGTGTTTTTGCTTTCCATTATCAAACGTTCCAATAACGCTTTACTGTTTGTATTTAAAGAAATAGATTGTATTTCCTGCTGGTTTAAAGTAACGTTTTCTATAACATTATTTTCAATGTTTGAATTTTGATTTAAAGTTAACGTTAATGTTCCGTTACTGTTAACTGCTACATTTTCCAAATTCAAATAACCGAAATCTATCAAATCTTGAACTGTTACATTTATTGAACCGTCATTTGTAACTATTTGCAAACTGCCGTTTGAAAAATTGATATCTTTTACGTTTTCCAACGCAGACTGCAACTGTGTTCTTGCCTGCGTATCAACTTTAGCATTCCGTATCAAATTCTGCATATAATTTTCGGATATTAAATTGTCTATTTCATTTAATTTTCCTTTTAATTCCAGCAAATCCTGTTGGTTTATATCCGTTGAAGATATTAAGTTTATTATGTTGTTAAACGAGGTCGATACTTTGTTTCTTTCAATATCGCTCAAATCGCTTAAATTATCAACTTCTATTACGGAAAGTGCAAGCCCTATGGTCTGAATTAAATTACTGTCGGCTGAAGAAATGTTGTTTGACATATTGTTAATTGTCATTGAAGCCATATTTGAAAGTATCTTATATTTTTGCGTTTCAGTAAGCGCTTCAGAGTCCGATAAAGCATATATGATATCACTTTGTATTTTTCCAACGGAATCATTTCTTCCCTGCTGCTGCATAATTTCCAAATTGAAATACAGTTCCTGCATGTCGGATACATTCATCGATTCTATTCCGGTATAACTTATCAATTCTGTTACTATCCTCATAGAATCAGCTGCATTTTCGGCGGATATCCCGTAAGCATCCGTTATGTTGTTACCGAACAGTTTTGCAAATCTGTTTGCAAAACTGTTGTTCAAGTCGGTAAATTTGCTTGAAACTATCGCACCCAACTGTGCAACAGTTGATGCCGCATTTAAAATCTTTGCACCGGAATCAATATTTTTTTCAACGATATTTTCCACATTTATTCCGTTTAATACCTCACTAACATTTACACTAATATTCGTTTGTGCCTTTGCATCGTTTAATAATGAAAGCTGAACAAAATCGTTTATCGCTTGTATATTTCCGCTGTTAATACTTTCTATCAATTTACTCTGTTCAAAATTACCGTCATTATTTACATAGTTTGATATTATTGCGAGAATGTTTATTTTACCCTGATAACTTAACGCTTCCTGTCCTCTTACTTCCTGCATAAACGTGGCATTATTAAAACCGTTATAGTTATTTGCAATCGTATAAGTCTTTTGAACGTTTTCCGCAAAAGAGCTTTGATGTTCGCTTACACCGTAATTTTGATTTTGAACTGCCGATACTGTAAGAGCAAGCATTAAGTTTTCTGTATTGACGTCAGATATATTCATATTACTTACCGTATTATACATCGCAGTAATATTGTTTTGTAAAGTTTCAGTATTTATGCTTGAAATATTTGTCGTTTGTGCAATACCTGCCAAAGAAATCATTGCATTTCTTAAACTTATGTCATTGGTAATATTGTTAATCGTATAACCTTGTCCGTTTATTTCAATATTTAACGTACCATTATTAAATGACGTTACGTTTGCATTTGTTCCATAAGCGGCAAATATGGCACTTATGGCATTTGCAGCATTACTATTATTTCCATTACCTGTATTTCCTTGAGATAAAGTATTAAAATCCGCACCGTTAACCGCATCGGCATACAACGAGTTTGTAAAATTTGCACCGTCCGGAGGGAAATCCAAATACTCTACGAAATATTCGGCAAAAGCAGGATCCATTCCTGCTGCGACCAATAAATATTTTTTCCAAGTTTCACTTACTTGTTCTTCCCAGAAACCTTTAACTTGTTCTTTAAGTCCGGCTTTTAATTTATCAAATGCACTAAGTTGTGTAATCGGTTCTATCGCCGCTATTTCATAACTTCCTTTTAACATACCATGCAATCCGCTAGTTATACCTTGAGCTATCGGCATAGTCGCATACATAACGGTTGCAAACATTAAACTGTTACCCATATTTACCGATATTATACTATCGGCTCGAGCAGAGTCAACAAAAATAGCATTGCCTATTTCACCCGTCAATCCTCCTAACCAACTTTGTCCGAAAGAAGTATTTTCAAGTCTTGACAACCAGTAACTTGCAAAATCACTTGCACCGGTAACATCCAAAATCGTTCCTATAAAGTTCATACCGATATTTAACGATGTCATAGTATACATATGGGTGGCAATTCCCTGCCAAGCTCTTGCCATGGCAACACCGCCTTGCATACCGAAAGCCGCCGACAACGCTCTAACCGAACCTTTAAATCCGCCGACTATACTTGTTCCAAAATATTTTAATCTTCCGCCCCAACCGGTTAATTCAACAGTTACTTTACCTGCACTTGCTGCAGTATTTGTGGCTTCCGCTACGGTTGCGGCGTTAGCTCCGCCTATACGAACAGGGAAAGCTATCGTCAATGCTGCCGCAGCAACATTCAATAAGCCCATTTTCCAATCACCTTGTTCAAAAGCGACAGCCGCATTAAAGGCCGCAGTTCCTGCAAGATAAGAAGTAACAACCGCCGAAGCAACCAACGCCGCTCCGGTCAATGCAGGTGTTACTGCCGATAACGCAGGTATTACTGCTGCAAGTCCCGCACCGCCCGTAAATACCGTTACGGCTATTGCAGCAACGGCTACTCCGCCCATTATAGCGGCTTTTCCTGCATCTCCGTCTGAAACAACGTCATCATAAGATTTGTTTAACATCATGGATGCAGACCAATTGAGAATTGCGTTGTTAGAGAAATATCCGTTCCAGCCTGCACCGAACCCGTCACCGTTTATGGCACTTGCTATACCGTTACCCAATGCACCGCCGAAACCGCCTCCTAAAAATTTTCTTATGGAATCTACTCCAAAATTACCGTTATAAATATCGGTTGCAACCTGAATGAACGGATCCGCAACTATACCGACAATACTTGCAACAAAACCGCCTACACATTCAACGGTTCTTACAAAACCGTTTTTATGTATTGATAAGTCCGTAGCGCTTGTTCCAAGTTTTAAGTCGCCGTTCCACCATCCGTAAGAAATGGTATCTTTATTCTCTTTAAACGTTCCGCCG
>JAZNAT010000034.1:0-21251 GCA_045586665.1 Endomicrobiaceae bacterium
CAAACAAAATAAAAACACTGCATATAATATAATAAAATACAGGCACATATAGTACTTTCATTTTTTTTATATCAAAAATAGAATCTTTTTGATACGTGTAAAAAACAGACGTTACCGTAACAGGAATGCTGTTACTGAAAAAATAATATTTTTCAATAAAAAAAGAATCATTCAAAAAATCGGATTTGTTTACATAAGATAATTTTATTCTCGGAATTTCTTTAATTTTATAATCAAAAGTCGTTATAACCAAATTTAAAACATATTTACTGTCATCGGTTATATCATGTGTAAAAGAAAAGTCTAGAATGTCCCATCCTTCAATAGAAAAGTCGTCTTCGGATTGAAGAAGTTTTGCAAAAGCCGGAATATCTATCTTTACGGTAGCTTTAATCGTTTGACCTACCTCTATCGTGGTTTTATCAACACTTAACTCCGCCGTAGGAAAAGTCATAAACGCAAATATTTTCACACATAAAAACAAAAAAACAAAAATTAAAGATATTTTTTTCAAATCCATTGTTAACCCAGTAATGCTCTTCTTTTTTGTCTGTTATTAAAAAATTTTATAAGTTCGGGTAGATAAGGCAGCCCGTTTATTATGTTTATTACGTCTACGTTTGATTGTTTAAAAATATCCATTTTTTGTAAATTGAACTTTACTGTTTTTTCATAATAATTGTCGGTCATTTTTTTGTTTGAAGAATCTATCGTAAAAACCTTATCGTTTTCTTTATCGTAAAAATCTATCATTCCCACTTTCGGAAGGTTGAATTCTCTCGGATCGGTAATATCAATACATATCAGATCATGCTTTTTTGCCGTCAATTTCAAATCTTTCTTATAATCAATATCTTTAAAATCCGAAACCAAAAATACAACCGCTTTTTTTCTCCAAATTTCGTTTATCGCTTTAAGTCCTATTGATACCGAAGTTTTTATACCCTGCGGTTCAAATGCCAAAAGTTCGTCTATCATTCTTAGAATATTATTTTTACCTTTTTTAGGTCTTATAATTTTTTCTATTTTATCGGTAAAAGTTACCATTCCAACCCTATCGTTGTTTCTTATTGCCGAAAAAGCCAAAACAGAAACGATTTCTGCAGCAAGCGCCGCTTTCGTCTGCTGAACACTTCCGAAAAAAAGAGAAGCCGACATATCTATCAAAAAAACGACCGTCATTTCTCTTTCTTCGGTAAACACTTTAACGTACGGTTTTTTTTGTCTGGCCGTAACGTTCCAGTCTATCGTTCTTATATCGTCACCTGGCTGATACTCTCTTACTTCGGAAAACTCCATACCTCTGCCTTTAAAAGTACTTTGATATTTCCCGCCCAACCCCTCGCTGACAAGCCGGTTAGAACGAATTTCTATCTGCTTTATCGTTTTCTTTATAATATCTTTTGAATTCATTTATTTTCTCTGTTAGGGTATGGGTACCGTATCAAATATTTTTATTATTATATCATCAGACTTTAACGATTCGGCTTCAGCTTCATAACTTAAAATAATTCTGTGTCTTAAAACATCCGGTGCTATTATCTTTACATCTTCAGGTATGACGAAACTTCTCCCTTGCAAAAACGCATACGCTTTTGCCGCCAACGTCAAATTAATCGTAGCTCTGGGAGAACCGCCTACGGCTATTAAAGATTTTAAATCGCCCAAAGAATAAAGTTCCGGTTGTCTTGTGGCAAAAATAATGTCAACGATATAATTCTTTATTTTGTCGTCAACATAAATTTGGTGTACAAGTTCTTTTGATTTTTTTATGTTATCCAAATTTAAAACCGGATTTGTTTTCAGTTTTATGTTTTGCGTCATTCTTTCAAGAATTATTCTTTCATCCATAAGAGTAGGATAACCTACGTTCAATTTCAACATAAATCTGTCAAGCTGTGCTTCCGGCAAAGGATAAGTTCCTTCCTGTTCTATCGGGTTTTGTGTCGCCATAACAAGAAACGGTGTCGGAAGTTGATAAGTAGTATCGCTGATTGTTATCTGCCTTTCGGCCATAGCTTCAAGCAAAGCACTTTGAACTTTTGCAGGAGCTCTGTTGATTTCGTCGGCTAATACTATATTTGTAAAAATAGGCCCTTTTTTTACCGTAAAATTTCCGCTTTGAGGATTATAAATCAACGTTCCTACCAAATCCGCAGGTAAAAGGTCGGGAGTAAACTGTACTCTTTTAAAGTCGGCCTGTATGGCGTTTGCAAGCGAATTTACGGCAAGAGTCTTTGCCAATCCAGGCAATCCTTCCAACAAAACGTGCCCGTTTGAAAGGAGCCCTATCAGCATTCTTTCAATCACATAAGCTTGTCCGACGATAACGTTTCCTATTTCGTCAACAAGTTTCTTTATTAAAAAACTTTCCTCTTTTATGTCGGCTTCCAATTTATCCAAATCCTGTTCTTGCATTTGACCTTCCCTCCCGTAAAAACTATTTTCTTATATTACCGTTTCCTCTGACGACAAACTTTGTCGTTGTAAGTTCGCGTGCGCCCATAGCGCCTCTTGCATGCATTTTACCGGTAGATATACCTATCTCCGCTCCGAGACCGAAAACACCTCCGTCATGAAGCCTTGTAGAAACGTTATGAAAAACGGCAGCGGCATCGACTTCTTTTAAAAATTTTTCGGCTCTTTGTTTATCGTCGGTAATTATTGATTCCGAATGTTTTGAACCGTATCTGTTTATATGATTTATAGCTTCCTCTATGGAATTGACGACTTTTATTGAAATGATTTTATCTTGATATTCCGTTTCCCAGTCTTTATCGTCAGCGTCTTTAACTTCTGCAACAATAGCTTTCGTAAGTTTGCAGCCTCTTACTTCAGTCTCATTTTCAAAAAAACGTTTACAAAGTTCCGGAAGAACTTTGTCGGCTACATCTCTGTGAACAAGCAACGTTTCGGTAGCGTTACAAACTCCGGGTCTTTGGCACTTTGCATTTATCGCAATTTTTATTGCCATATCGATATCTGCACATTTGTCTATATAAGTGTGGCACAGTCCGCTTCCGTGAGACAAAACGGGAATTGTCGTATGACGTTTAATAAAATCCACCATTGACGAACTTCCTCTTGGAATTAACAAATCTATAAACTCGTCAAGTTTTATTAATTCTGAAACGGCAGTTCTGTCAACAATATCTATAAAAGTTATCGCACCTATCGGCATACCGGCACTTTCTCCGGCACCGGCAATAATTTTTGCAAGAATTTTATTTGAATTTATCGCCTCAGATCCTCCTCTTAAAATTATTGAGTTGCCGGATTTTATACACAAAGCCGCAGCATCAACGGTAACGTTAGGTCTTGACTCGTATATCATAGCGACCGTCCCTAAAGGAACTCTTATTTTTTGTATATTCATACCGTCGATATTTCTTGCCTCGATAATTTCACCGAGCGGATCTTTTTGCTTAACGATATTTCTTACTCCGTCTATCATATCTTGTATTCTTTTATCGGTAAGAGTAAGTCTGTCAACCAATGACGATTCCAATCCCGACGATTTGGCCGTTTCAACGTCTATATCGTTATGAAATTTTATTTCTTTAACGTTTTTTTCCAAAGCGTCGGCTATTGATAACAAAATTGCGTTGCGTTGTTTAAAGTCAAGAAGACCCAACTGCGTTGATGCAACTTTTGCAACGGAAATTTTTTTTGTAACAAATTGCTTTATTTCCTGTTCGTCCATATTATTTACCTTCTTTTATCCAATTCAACAAACCTCCGGCAAACAAAATCTCTTTTTGTCTGTCGGTAAAAGTATAGTTCAATTTTATATTTTTGTCTTTAACTTTTATTATCAAATCTTTATTTTCCTTAATAATATTTTTTATATCGCCAAACTCAATTTTGTCCGCCAATTCAATAAACGCATAATCGTTTGCATCATCAAAAATTAACGGAACTATCCCGAAATTTATTAAATTTGCCAAATGTATTCTTGCAAAAGATTTTGCTATAACGAACTTTATCCCCAAATATCTCGGAGCAAGCGCGGCATGTTCTCTGGAGGAACCTTGTCCGTAATTTTCTGCACCGACAATAACTCCGTTTTTAACCGATTTTGCTCTTTTAACGAAATCTTTATCTACCGCACCGAAAGTATGTTCGGATATTGCAGGGAGGTTTGATCTTAAAGGCAATATTTTTGCTCCTGCAGGTAATATATGATCGGTAGAAATATTATCTCCAACTTTTAAAACCACATCTGCAGAAATAGAATTCGGCATAGGTTCAAATTTCGGTAACGGTTTTATATTCGGTCCTCTTACTATTTCACCTTCGTTTGACGGTTTTTGAAAATGCTCATCGTTAATATAAAAATTATCCGGCAAACTTATTTCAGGTTTTGCATCGAACAAAATTGTAGGATCGGTTATTTCTCCCGTTAAAGCGGCAGCAAGTGCCACTTCCGGCGAACATAAATAAACTTGAGCATCTTTTGTTCCGCTTCTTCCTTCAAAGTTTCTGTTAAATGTTCTTAAAGAAACGGCTTTTGTTTTCGGAGCTTGTCCCATACCGATACATGGTCCGCAAGCACATTCCAATATTCTTGCACCTGCATTTATAATATTGAACAATTTCCCCGAGCTTGCAAGCATTGAAAAAACCTGTCTTGAACCGGGAGAAATAGTTAAACTCGTATTTTTATTTATTTTTTTATCTTTCAAAGTTTCGGCACATAACATCATATCGGCATAAGATGAATTCGTACATGAACCTATACAAACCTGATCGACTTTCGTTCCTTTCAACTCTTTAACTTTCTTTACATTATCCGGACTGTGCGGCATAGCTATTAAAGGTTCAAGCTCGGACAAATTTATAGTCAATTCTTCGTCGTATTGTGCATTATCGTCAGCAACAAATTCAACCCAATCTTCTTCTCTGTTTTGCCTTTTTAAAAAATCTTTTGTTATTTCATCGGATGGAAATATCGTCGTTGTAGCACCGAGCTCCGTTCCCATATTTGTAATTGTTGCTCTTTCAGGAACTGATAAAGTTTTTACCCCTTCACCCGCAAACTCAAATATTTTTCCTCTCCCGCCTTTAACCGACAACAATCGTAAAAGCTCCAATATTATATCTTTTGCACTTACCCAGTCTCTTAACTTTCCCGTTAAATTAACTTTAACTATTTTAGGCATTGTTATATAAAAAGGTTGCCCCGCCATAGCACATGCAACATCAAGTCCGCCGGCACCGAATGCAAGCATTCCTATCCCTCCTCCGGTAGGGGTGTGCGAGTCCGAACCTATCAACGTTTTTCCCGGAACGCCGAATCTTTCAAGATGTACCTGATGGCAAATACCGTTTCCTGCAGGAGAAAAAACTATTCCGTACTTATTTGCTATTGTCTGCAAAAACTTGTGATCATCGGCATTTTCAAAACCGGACTGCAAAGTGTTATGGTCAACATAACTTACGGAAAGTTCAGTTTTTACAGTAGAAACATTCATTGCTTCAAATTGCAAATATGCCATCGTCCCGGTCGCATCCTGCGTTAACGTTTGGTCAATTTTCAAAGCTACTTCTTTTCCCGGTTCCATTGTTCCCGAAACCAAATGTTTTTTAATAATTTCCCTTGCTAAATTCATAAGAAACTCCGATATGTTTTTATTATTAAAATCTTTTTTTATTTTAGCAAATTTAAAGATATTTTTATATAATAAAATATGCAAACAATAAAAAAACTCTCGGCTATAAAGTTTTATAGACGAGAGTTTTTGTTTTATTTAAAAAAGAAATATTACCATTTGTAATGTGCAAACGCTTTGTTTGCTTCGGCCATTCTGTGCGTATCTTCTCTCTTTTTCATTACGGCACCTTCTTTTCTGCTTGCATCCATAAATTCCTGAGCAAGTTTTTCACACATAGGTTTGCCGGTTTTACTTCTTGCCGACTCCATTATCCAGTCCATAGCAAGAGTCGTCGACCTTATCATAGGTACTTCCATTGGAACCTGATACGTCGCACCACCCACTCTTCTGGGTCTTACTTCCAACAAAGGTCTTGCGTTTTCAATCGCTCTGTTAAAAATTTCCAAAGGTTCTTCGCCCATTTTTTCTTTCATTATTTCAAACGCTTTATAAATTATTTTTTCAGCTAAACTCTTTTTGCCTCTATGGTCAAGTTTGTTTATAAATCTTGCTACCAAAACGGAATTGTAAACAGAATCTCCTTTCGGCATTCCTCTTTTTTCTCTTGGTTTTAATGCTTTTCTTGGCATACTTAATTATCCTCTTTTTTACTTAATCAATTTATTATTTTTTTGCAGCTTTGGCTTTTTTTGCACCGTATTTGCTTCTTGACTGTTTTCTTCCGTCAACACCGGTTGCATCCAACGCCCCTCTTATAATATGGTATCTTACACCCGGCAAATCTTTTACTCTTCCGCCTCTTATAAGAACGATTGAATGTTCCTGCAAGTTATGACCTACACCGGGAATATACGAAGTTACTTCGTATCCGGACGTCAATTTTACTCTTGCAACTTTTCTTAAAGCCGAATTAGGTTTTTTAGGAGTCGTAGTATAAACTCTTGTGCAAACTCCTCTTCTTTGCGGACAACTTTTCAATGCAGGAGATTTCGTTTTTTGTATAACTTGTTTTCTTCCGCCTGAAATTAACTGATTAACTGTTGGCATTCTTCCCTTCCCTCTAATTTTTTAATTTATAGTTTTTCCTTTTTTATTCTTCTTGCGTTTTAAGTCCAGTACCAGCAGGTATTAAATGACCTATCGCAACATTTTCTTTTAATCCTCTCAAGACGTCCACTTGTCCCGAAACGGCGGCTTCCGTCAACACTCTTGTAGTTTCCTGGAAACTTGCCGCAGATATAAACGAGTCCGACGAAAGAGCCGCTTTCGTTATACCTAAAAGAACAGGCTGTGCAACGGGCATTTTGCCGCCTTTGGCTTTTATCGCTTTTCTTTCGTTTTCATATTTATATCTGGATATGATTTCCCCTTTCAAGAACTTGCTGTCGCCTTCCTCTGATATTCTTACGTTAGATAACATTTGTCTTACTACCACTTCTATATGTTTATCGTTAATGGATACACCTTGCAATCTATAAACCTGTTGTATTTCGTTTACGAGATATTCCTGAACGACTTTCGGACCTTTCACTTTAAGAATATCGTGAGGATTTACCGCACCGTCGGAAAGAGCTTCCCCCGCTTCAACTTTATCGCCTTCGTATACGACCAAATGTCTTCCCAAAGGAACCGTATATTCTTTTTCAATTTTAGTATCGGTATCTACGACTTTAACTTTTAAAGCGCCTTTTTTCGTAGCTTCTCCGAACTTAACTACACCGTCGATTTCCGAAACGACCGCAACGTTTTTAGGTTTTCTTCCTTCAAAAAGTTCGGCAACTCTCGGCAAACCTCCGGTAATATCCTTAACTTTCGTTCCGGATTCCTGCGGCATTTTTGCCAATATATCACCGACTTTTATTTCTTCGCCGCTTTTTACGACAAGCGTCGTATCTACCGGTAAAGGATATTCAACAACCGTTTTTCCATCTTTTTCTATAACGAGTTTCGGTCTGTGTTTTCTGGTTCTGTCTTCGATAATTACGCGTTCTATCTGACCTGTAATTTTGGATTTTTCTTTTTGTAAAGTAACACCGTCTTTTATGTCAACGTATTTAAGTTTTCCTTCATACTCGGAAATAATAGATTTCGAGTGAGGGTCCCACTTTGCAAGCAAAATGTGTTTTTTTACTTTCGTTGCGGGATCTTCTTTTAAGTTAACGTCCTGACCGTCTTTTACGTAAATTACGGCGCCGTACGGAAGTTTGTGAACCTGTCTTCTTCTGGGCGAATTTTCCGTAAATACGAGTTCCGTATTTCTGCTGACAACCAACGTTTCACCGTTTCTGTTTTTAATCGATTTCAAATTATAAAAATCAACCGTTCCGTCTTTTTCGGCATAAATTTCCGATTTCTGGGTAACCGTACTTGCGGCACCTCCGATATGGAACGTTCTTAATGTAAGCTGTGTACCTGGCTCACCGATAGACTGCGCCGCCACTACACCTACCGCTTCACCTACTTCGGCAAGTTTGCCGGTTGCCGGGCTTAACCCGTAACATTTTGCACATACTCCGTGTTCGGCTTCACAAGTCAACACGCTTCTGATACCGATTTTATCAATACCGGCTTCAATAAGTTTTTTAGCTTGTTCCGCAGTTATAAGTTCGCCTCTTTTTACGATAAGTTCTTCTCTTATATCGTCGCCGTGCTGGATAATACCTACAACGTTATCCAAAGCGACTCTTCCTACGATTCTTTCGTCTATTTTTTCTATCGTTTCTTCACCTGACTTCAAATCTCCGATAAATACTCCGTTAGGAGTTCCGCAATCATGTTCGGTTACTACAACGTCATGAGAAACGTCAACAAGCTTTCTCGTCAAATATCCGGCTTCCGCCGTTTTTAATGCCGTATCGGAAAGACCTTTTCTTCCGCCGTGGGTGGAAATAAAGTATTCCAATATTGAAAGACCTTCTCTGAAATTTGCAATAATCGGCGTTTCGATAATTTCACCGATACCTCCGGAAAGTTTTTTCTGAGGTTTTGCCATAAGACCTCTCATACCTGCAAGCTGTCTTACTTGTTGTCTTGAACCTCTTGCTCCGGAATCTGCCATCATATATACGGAATTGAATCTGTTTTTGTTAGGCTGATAAGATTCTCCTTCATCTTTTTTCATTTCGTCAAACATTATATCGGCGACATTGTCGGTAACTTTAGTCCAAATATCTATGATTTTATTGTATCTTTCACTTTCGGTTATCAAACCGAGTTTTGCCTGTTTTTCTATTTCTTTTATTTGTTTCTTTGCATCTTTAACCATCGCATCTTTTTCGGGCGGAACTTTCATAGCATCTATTGAAATGGAAACGCCGGCAAGCGTCGCATATTTGTATCCGAGCTTCTTAATTTCGTCAAGCAAAACGACGGTTTTGTACTGGCCGAGCTTTTTGAAACATTCGTCGATAATCGAAACCAAATCTTTTTTACCCAGTGCCTTGTTTTTGAAGCCTAACGCATAATAACCGTCTTCACCTTCTTTTTTACCTTCGCCTTTTGGCAAATGCTCGTTAAATATTACTCTTCCGACGGTAGTATAATTTATTATGCCTTTCTTATCGTCGTTTTTCCATTTTGACAAATCTTTCTGTTCGTTATCTTTCAAGTTAGGGTCTCTTAAAGTCGTAATGCCTGCAACTTTTATTCTTGCCTGCAAGTCAACTTCTTTTTGCTGGTAAGCGCTTATAACTTCGGAAATACCTGAAAAAATACTTCCCTCTCCAAGCACACCTTTCTTTTCTTTCGTTATGAAGCAACTTCCCAAAACTATATCCTGTCCGGGAACGGTTATAGGTTTACCCGATGACGGAGACAAAATATTTTTTGTAGTCATCATAAGCATTTTTGCTTCCAACTGCGCTTCTATTGAAATAGGAACGTGCACTGCCATCTGGTCACCGTCAAAGTCGGCATTAAATGCCGTACACGTTAACGGATGCAACTGTATTGATTTACCTTCGACAAGTATCGGTTCGAAAGCCTGAATACCGAGACTGTGCAAAGTCGGAGCTCTGTTCAAAAGTACGGGATGATTTTTCGTAACTTTTTCCAATATTCCCCAAACTCTTACGTCGCCTCTTTCAAGTATCCTTCTTGCGGATTTTAATGTCGCACCTTCTTGGTTGATAAGCTCTCTTATAATAAACGGCTTAAACAATTCCAAAGCCATTTCTTTAGGAATACCGCACTGGTTCAATTTCAAAGAAGGACCTACGACGATAACGCTTCTGCCGGAATAGTCGACTCTTTTACCGAGAAGGTTCTGTCTGAATCTTCCCTGTTTACCTTTTAACGTGTCGGATAGCGATTTCAATACCCTGTTACCTGCTCCGGTAACCGGTCTTGACATGGAATCGTTATCTATTAAAGCGTCTACTGCTTCCTGCAACAATCTTTTTTCGTTATTTATCATTACGGTAGGCGCTTTTAACTGTTCTATATGTCTTAATCTGTTATTTCTATTTATTATTCTTCTGTACAAATCGTTTAAATCGGACGCTGCAAATCTTCCGCCCTCAAGAGCTACCAACGGTCTTAAGTCCGGCGGAATTACCGGGAGAACGGTAAGTATCATCCACTCAGGTCTTGTATTGGAACTCTTAAACCCTTCTACTACCCTGAGTTTTCTGATAAGCCTTGCTCTTTCCATGTCGGAAGAAATTGCGGAAATTTCTTTTTGAATTTCTTTTTGTTCCGCATCCAAATCTATTTCTTCCAAAAGTTTTCTTATTGCAGAAGCACCGATATCTACTTTCAAATCATCGCCGAACCCGTTTTTAAATTTTTTCACATCGGCTTCTTCCAACAAGATGGGTGTTTCCGGTTTTGAAAAAGTTTTAAGAATGGGCATTTCCATTCTGAAAACTTCAACTTTAAGTTTTCCTTCAAACTGTTTCAGTCCTTGCGGATTTTTTCTCAGTTCAGTAAAAACTTTCTCTTTTTCCAAATCAAAAAATTCTATTTTTATTTTTTTATCCGGCTCGGAAATCGAAACGTCCGGCGACTTTTCAAAAGCGCCGTTAAGAATTTTTTTAAGTTCTGATTTCTGAGCACCGTCAACATCATAAAAATATACGGAATGAGGCTTGAAATAACATTTATAATACTTTGCACCGTTTGCTATATTTTCGGCAATCTTTTTTATTACATCGGCTTTTTTCTCGCCGCTGTAATCGGCCATTGTTTTAACGTATTTTTCAAGCTGTTTCTTCAAAACTTTTTCGTCGCCGTCAAGTTCTACATCTTCGGCAACTATACCGTCAAAAACGTTTTTCAATTCATCTCTTACGACGGCACTTTTCATTCCGTACTGAAACAAGTTATATTCTTCTTCTTTCAATAAAGAACTTTTATGCAGGAAAGGAACTATCTGCGAGGAATCTTTCAAAGTATTGGTTACAACGTATTTCGTATAATAAATTACCTTTTCAAGATCGGATATTTTCATATTTAACAAAATACCTATTCTTGAAGGCGGTTTTTTCAAAAACCAAGGATGCGCAACGGGAACGGCCAAATCTATGTGACCGAACCTCTCTCTTCTCACTTTCGACTCGGTAACTTCAACTCCGCACCTGTCGCATATTATACCTTTATGTTTTATATATTTATATTTTCCGCAATGACATTCCCAGTCTTTCGTAGGTCCGAAAATACAGTCGCAAAACAAACCGTCTCTTTCCGGTTTAAACGTTCTGTAATTGATAGTTTCCGGTTTTTTAACTTCACCGTAAGACCAAGATCTGATATCATCAGGACTTGCAACCGTTAATTTTACTGCATCAAAATCCGTAAAATTAAGATTTTGAGGTTTTTTCTTTGAATTTTTTAAATTTTTTATACTCATTTATAGTTGCCCTTCCATATAATTTTTACTCTTTATTGCCGTTTTCGTTTTCTTCAGAAGAAGACGCCGACGATGCAAAAGCGTTATTTTTCAACAAATCAACGTTAAGTCCCAACGCTCTGAGTTCGTTTATTAAAACTTTAAACGATTCCGGAATACCAGGTTCAGATATTGCTTCGCCCTTTATTATGGAATCGTACATTTTTACTCTTCCGTCAACATCATCGGATTTAACCGTCAAAAATTCCTGCAATACGTGGGATGCACCGTAAGCCTGAACCGCCCACACTTCCATTTCTCCGAATCTCTGACCTCCGAACTGTGCTTTTCCGCCCAGCGGTTGTCTTGTAATAAGAGAATAAGGACCTGTTGATCTTGCATGCATCTTATCTTCAACAAGATGATTGAGTTTCAACATATACATAACACCGATAGTAATTTTTTCCATAAAAGGTTCACCGGTTCTACCGTCGTACAACGTAATTTGACAATCATCGGTAGGCAAATAACGAACTTTATAATCTTCTATTGCATCTTCAAGTTCTTTACCTTTAAAACCTCTCTGTTTAAACTCTTCTGCTTTTTGCGAAATGAGCAAATCTTTAGCTTTTCTAATTTGCTCTTTTACCTGCTCTTCGCTTGCACCGTCAAATACCGGGGTAACCATCTGCGTATTCAACACTTTTCCCGCCCATCCGAGCATCGACTCCAACAACTGCCCGACATTCATACGGGAAGGAATTGCCAAAGGCGAAAGAACGCAGTCTACCGGCGTTCCGTCCGGAAGTCTCGGCATATCTTCAACCGGAAGTATTCTTGAAACGATACCTTTGTTACCGTGTCTTCCGGCAAGTTTGTCGCCTACTTGAACTTTCAATTTTGCCGCGATATACACTTTAACGATTTTGTTTACCGATACCGGCAACTCGTCGCCTTTTTTAAACAATTCTTTTTCTTTTTCATAATTTTGTTTAAGTATATCTTCTTTGGCGTCGTACAAGTCTTCTATTTTTTTAATTTCGGCTTTATTTTTTGTTGCATCCAACAAAGATTTTTTCTCTCTGTCCAACTTTGTTTTAGCCGCTTTATATGTGGAAGAAATTTCTTCCTGTTTTTTCTTTATTTCTTTTTCGGTAAGCTTTTCTCTTCTTACGAAAGTTCTTACACCCAAAACTTTACCTGCCGTTCCAGGGTCTACTCTTAAAGAAACATCCTGAACATCTTCGGCTTTTTTACCGAACAACACTCTCAAAAGTCTTTCTTCAGGAGTGGTTTGCTGTTCGCCTTTCGGAGCAGTTTTTCCGACGAGAATATCTCCTCTTTGAACCGTAGCACCGACTCTGATAACACCGTTTTCGTCAAGGTTTAACAAATCTTCGGCACCTACGTTCGGAATATCTTTCGTTATTTCTTCCGGTCTTCCTTTTGTTTCTCTTGCTTCGGTTTCAAACTCTCTTATATGGATTGACGTGAATCTGTCGTCCTGTACCAGTTTTTCCGACAATAAAATTGCATCTTCAAAGTTATAACCGTCCCAAGGCATAAACGCTATCAAAAGGTTTTGACCTAATGACAATTGACCGTTTTTCGTAGCTTGCCCGTCGGCAATTATGTCACCTTTCTTGACTTTGTCTCCCACTTTAACTATCGGGATATGGTTTATGCACGTATCCTGGTTAGACCTTAAATACTTGCTTAACGAGTGAACTTCAACACCGGACTTCTCGTTCCATATTATAATTTCATCCGCAGAAACGGAAACGACTTCTCCGTCGGTTTTTGAAACTATACATACGCCGGAATCTTTTGCAACTTTATCTTCTACTCCGGTACATACCAAAGGCTGTTCCGTCACTAACAAAGGCACGCCCTGTCTTTGCATGTTGCAGCCCATTAACGCTCTGTTTGCATCGTCATGTTCCAAAAACGGAATAAGACCTGCGGAAACCGATACAACCTGCATCGGAGAAATGTCAATATAATCAACTTTTTCCGGCGATTTGAATAAGAAATCATTCAAATGTCTTCCTTGAGCCTGGTCGGTAAGGAAATTTCCTTTATCGTCTATAGGAGTATTTGCCTGGGCTACGAACAAATCGTCTTCGGCGTCTGCCGTCATATATTCTATTTTGTCGGTAGTTTTACCGTTCTCAACTTTTTTATACGGAGTTTCTATCAACCCGTATTTGTTGACTCTTGCATAAGCCGAAAGAGACGTGATAAGACCGATATTCGGTCCTTCAGGCGTTTCAATAGGGCACACACGACCGTAATGCGTATAATGAACATCTCTGACTTCGAATCCGGCTCTTTTCCTGTTAAGACCACCGGGACCTAAAGCCGAAAGTCTTCTCTTATGCGTAAGTTCCGATAACGGATTGATTTGATCCATAAACTGCGAAAGCTGCGAAGTTCCGAAAAATTTTCTTATCTGCGCAACGAACGGAGTTATGTTCATTAAAGATCTCGGAGTAATCGTCGTCTTATCTTGGCTGTTCATATACTCTTTTACGAGTCTTGCCATCTGAACAAGACCTATTCTTACCTGATTTTCAAGTAATTCTCCGACGGATCTTACTCTTCTGTTACCTAAATGGTCTATATCGTCAAGACCTAATCTTATTTTTTTTCCGTTTTCTTCAAATTCGGTTTCACCGTTATAAATCATAAGGAGATATTTTATCGTTGCAACTATATCTTCTCTTGCAACGGTTCTCTTTCCTTCTGCCGGAACATTAAGTCTTATCTCTTTAGGATAATCTTCCGTAATTCTTTTATAAAAATCGTATATCGGAGCCAATTTCTTTAATATTTTATATCTTCCGATAGTCGTAAAGTCATATCTTCTGACCGATTTAAACAACAATTCATCCAAGAAACCTTGAGCTCTTTCCTGCACGATAAATTCTTGAGTTTTTAAAACTTTATAAATATGGTTAACGGCTTCTTTCTGCGTTTTTACGGAATCTTTTTTCAATGTTAAAAGAATGGTAGAATCTTTCAAAACGGTCGCCGTAGTCAAACCTTTGGCTTTCATTTTTTCGATAACGGTTTCGGTCAGTTCTTTCCCCGCATCAAACAAAATTTCACCGGTAGCCTTATCATAAATGTCATCCGCCAAACATTCGTTGGCGAGTGCCGAAGGAGCCGTATCCAAAGAAACTTCTTTCGTTTCTTTAAAAAGATTCAATATATCGCCGTCGTTTTCAAAACCGATAGCTCTTAAAAGAGTTGTTGCCAATATTTTTCTTTTTCTGTCTATTCTAACATACAGAAGACCGTTCTGGTCGAACTCAAATTCAACCCACGCTCCTCTGTAAGGTATTATTCTTGCAAAATATAAAGGTTTACCGAAAATGGTAACCTTTTTTTCTTCGTCCTCTTCGAAAATTACACCCGGAGAACGATGTATCTGACTGACAACGACTCTTTCCGCACCGTTTATAACAAACGTCGCCGTGTCGGTCATTAAAGGGATATCGCCGAAATAAACTTCCTGTTCGGAAATTTCTTTTTCTTTTCCGTCTTCTTTTTTCTGAACAAGTCTAAGCTTGATTTTTAAAGGAGACGAATAAGTTTCATCTCTAGCAATAGACTCCACTACGGAATATTTAGGCTCCCCGAATGAGTAAGAAACATACTGTACTTCCAAACTTTCATCCGAATTTTTAATAGGGAAAACATCTCTGAACGCACCTTCAAGCCCTTGAGGTTTTCTTTTTTCAGGAGCTACGTTCATTTGAAGAAATTCCGCAAAAGAATTTTTCTGCATACCGAGCAGTAAAGGCGGATCAATAGGTGACTTTATTTTTCCAAAATTAACTTGTTTCATTAGTTTCAGATCCATTTTTTTTATTTTGACAAAAAGATAAAATTAAGTAATTATTATATACTTAATTATTATCTTTTGTCAAGTATTTATATTGATTTACACAAAGTTCGATTTGTGTCGGTTTTACTTTAAGCAAATTGTTTTAGCAAAATTACTTTAATTCTACCGTAGCACCTGCGTCAGCCAATTTCTTTTTCATTTCTTCGGCATCTGCCTTTGCAACGTTTTCTTTAACCGTTTTCGGTGCACCGTCAACCAAATCTTTAGCTTCTTTCAAGCCCAAACCGGTGATTTCTCTTACAACTTTAATAACTGCAATTTTATTTGCACCCGCTGCAGACAATACAACGTTAAATTCAGTTTTTTCTTCTGCTGCACCTGCTGCCGCACCTGCTGCAGGAGCCGCTGCTACCGCTACCGGAGCTGCTGCCGAAACACCGAACTTTTCTTCCAAAGCTTTTACCAATTCTGCCATTTCCAACACTGTCATTGATGAAATTTCTTCAATTAATTGTTCTTTTGTTAATGCCATTTTACTACTCCCCCATTTTTTATTATATTTTAACTACATATATATTTTTGAAGATTTTAAGATTAGATGATTGGAAGATTGGAAACTAATTTGTAAAAATCGTAAGAAATTTTTATATTTTTCGGTTTTCCTTTTTCTTCTAATCTTCTATTCCTCCATTCTTCCATATCTTCCAAAATTGCCTCAGACAATTTCAATTTTATGCGGTTTTTTCTTTCTGTTCCTTAATTGCATTCAAAACACAAACAAAGTTTCTTGTAACTGCACTGAGTACTCCGACAAAATTTGAAATAGGTGCATTCATGCTGCCGAGCATTTTAGCGACAAGCACTTCTTTTGTAGGAAGCGACGCCAAAGCGTTGATTTTGTCAACTGCTATAACTTTACCGTCCAACAAACCTGCCTTTATTACAAGTTTATCGGCTTTTTTTGCGAATTCCGAAACTATTTTTGCCGGAGATACCGGGTCATCAGATTCAACAACTATTGCGGTAGGTCCTTCAAAATATTGATTTGCATCTTCCATACCTATTTCTTTAAGAGCCAACTTACTTAAAGTATTTTTTACGACCAAATATTCGCATCCGCATTTTCTTAATTGATTTCTTAAATCCGAAATTTGAGCAACGGAAAGCCCCTGATACTGAGTCATTATCATACCTTTCATTGCTTTAAATTTTTCGGTCAAACTTTTCAATTCCGTCTGATTCTTTAAATTTGGCATTTTTTCCCCTCTATATTTTTAAAATTTATATCAAAATAAAAAAGCTTCTCACGAGAATGAGAAGCAAATAAAAAAATATATTACACTCAGTCTCGGCAAGGTACTGAAATATTAAACTCTCAAATGAGTCCTTGCTGTCTTAAACTTTTATAAAACAATTAAACTTCTAAAGAACTGCAAAAGATTTTACTACAAAAAAATTTTTTTGTCAAGCATTTTATAAAAGCAATCAATTCTATCATTTAGATTAATTATTTTCAATTATAATCTTTTAAAAAAACTTTTACCGTTTCAGCCGACAACCTTGAAAATGTCTTCTCAAACTCATTTTGATACTCCGTTGCCGTTCCGTCGGCAAGGTCGGAAATCGTTCTTGTAACGACAAAAGGAACTTTGTTTCTTGTTGCAACCTGCGCTATTGCAGCACCTTCCATTTCCACGGCAAGCGCTCCGAAATATGAGTTGATTTCTTCTTTTTGTTTTTTGTCTGAAACGAACGTATCTCCCGAAGCAATTATGCCTTTATGAATTTTTGTCGAAACATCATTTTTTTGTAACGCATTTTCAAATTTGTTTATCAAATCGTTATCACAATAAAATTTCGTCGGTTTGTCTTTGTCTTGCCCCGTACACATATATCCTTTTGCATATCCCAATACGGAAACATCAAAATCGTGCTGGACAAGCGATGTCGCTATAACAATATCACCTATTTTTAAAATTTTATCAACTCCGCCTGCAACGCCGGTATTTATAATTATGTCCGGTTTAAAAGTATCAATAATATATTGAGTATTGAGTGCCGAATTAACTTTACCGACTCCGCTTTGCGACAATATTACAAAAAAATTATTTATTTTACCGGTAAAAATTTTCAAATCGGCATAAAAAACTTCTTTCAATTGAGACAATTGTTGTTTTATTTCTTCAATTTCGCACTCCATTGCACCGATAACGGCAATTTTTGAAACAGTATTCATAATTCGTTTTCTCCGCAGTCCATTTTTTAAAAGTTCCGACATATCGACAGCACCTTTTTTGCACCCTTTAAACCGCAGTCAAGATATTTTCCGCACTCCACTCTTGTTGAGTCTGGAATATCTCCTTAAAAAATTTAATAGGAGCCAAAATGTTAAGCGCCTGCAAAACAAAAAATTTTATCTTTTACAACAAAATAAAATCCGGTTCTACATATATACTGCCAACAATAACATATTTATTGTACCAAAAATTTAACGACTTATAAAGAAAGCAAGTTTTATATCAAACAAAAACGAACCTTTGCGGCAAAACTTTCTTTCCGCAAAGGTTCATTTTATAAAATTTTTATTTGTTTACCGTATAATAAACCGTAACTTCGCGTCTGACTTTAGGCACAAAAAGCGAAAGTTTTTTCTTTGATTTTATTTTTTCTTTTACAGCATCCAGTCTTTCATCTTGTGAAGAAACCGCAGTAATATGAAAAGCATGGTTCCCCGCTTCGTCTAACGTTAAAGCGGCTCCGTAAACTCCGTCACCTGACTCACCGTCTCCATGTTGTCCGTCATCATAAAGTTTAATCGTAACGGTTTTCGTTTCTTGTGAAGAAACCGGAGTTGTCCACTCTGCCGTTATCTCGGCATCTTTGAGAGGTTTGTTGTTCTGCAGCATACGGCATAACAATATAATATCTTTTTGTCCGGGAGTTCCGACTACAGTCTCGGCTTTTATCGTTGTAGGAGCTTTTGCCAAAATCATCAAATTCATTTTACCTTTAAACCGTTTAGGAACTTTTTGTTTTATTTTACATTCCATTTTCGGTAATTTATCTTTAATATTTGATAAATCCGTTTTGAAATTTGATATTTTATAATCCGAACTTTGATATTGTTGTTTTTCTATAGCAACATGTCTACGTTTGCTCGTCCCTTTTTCTGACAAATTCATTTCAGGAGCGGGAAAAACGGAATCGTTTAACAGTAACACTTGAAAAGAGTCAACAGCTTCGGGAATTTCAAAGTTAACTTTCGGCTCTTTCTTAGTCAATTCATATTCCGGATCCAAAATTACGGAAGAATCCATAACGTCCGCAGCTATTTCGGCAAACCGTTTTTTTAACCTCATATCATCCGTATCAATCTGTGCAAAAGTACCGGCGCTTGCCGTTGCCATTTCCGATAAAACAGAAGTGGAGCTTTCCGTACCGAACGGACTGAAATTTCCGAAAGCAACCGAATGAATCTCTACGTTTGATTTGACCAAATCCGGATAAACCGTACTTGCCATAGGCGCTTTATTTTCCATACCGTCGGTAAAAAAAACTATAAATTTTCTTGAATTATTTGAATTGTCGTCAAAGCGTTCCAATGCAGCTTTTAAAGCGGAACCGTAACACGTCCAGCTGCTTATATCTTCCGATAAAGTACTTGAAATCGAATTGATTTCTTTTTTTATCGTTTCGGCATATTCAGGAGTAAGACTTTTCAAAACGGCGGTATCGTCAAATTTATTCTTTTCTACGTCAGTACCGAAACGTACTACGCTTATACGGTGTTTTCCGTCGCAGGCAATAAGATCCACAAACAAATTTGCTGCCGTTTTCATAGCGTCAAGCTTGGTTATATCTTTACCGCTGCACTTCAAATTCATGGAATAACTACGGTCCAAAACCAAAACTATATCCGCTTTTGACGACGGCATAATCTTTTCTTTATCCAATGCAGCCATAGCTCGCTGTAAATATTGGTTTGCCAGTGCGGGATCTCTAACTATTATAGTCTGTTCATCGTTAAAGTGCATACCGCTTTGTGACCAGTTCATTGAACCGAAAAGCAGTGAACCGCGCTTTGTATATCTGGTATCACGATATGCGTCCGATAAAACAAATTTGTTATGAATTCCATAATCTTCCGTAGTTTCAACCTGCTTGATATTTGCATTTTCATAATCTTTAAAATAATTGAAAACGGAATCTTTTTTGTCAGAATTTCCGAAAAGACCGTAAAAATACTTGCCGGTTTTGAGATAATTCGTCAAATCTTGTTCCATCAAATATGTTGAACCGCGCAAAGTATCGTTTATGTCTTTTCCGTCCGTCCACTGTTCCATTAACATAATAAAATTATATTTTGTTCCGCTTATGAATTTTGACAAATCGGAATATAAATTCAGTTTCGGCAATTTTGAAGGTGAAAAATGTACTTGCCAAGAAAAATCTTGTACAGGAGAAAAGAAAGAATTTGAAACGGAATAAGTCATCATACTCATAGCCGTTTTAAATTTTCCGAACACGGCTTTATCGGGGTTTGGAACAAACTGTTTTCCTCCCCACATTTGATTGAACTGCTCATAAAACGCATTACAAATTTCTTTTTCGTCGGTTAAAACGGCATCTTCGCTCAAAGACGTCATTGCCGCAGTCAAATTTCCGGAACCGGTCCACAACTTTGCGTTCTGTGTACCGCCGTCAATCAATATATATTTACCGTGCTGCAACTGACGTTTCTGTACATACTTTTTATTAGTTCCGTCATCTCCGTATTTTTCTTTGGGAGAAGCTCTATAAATTTCAATAAAATTAAGTGCCGTATATTTTATGTCGCTAACCTTATTTCCGCCTACGGTAACGGTCAGCTTTCCGTTTTCCGTCTTTACGCGCTGCGAATTGGCAACGCCGTTAGTTTCTCCCCCGTCAACCGTCGAACAGGAAAATTCACTCGGTTTCGTTTTTTTATATTCCGAATAAAGAAGTTTTCCGTTACTCTTATATGTAAAAACGTTTTTCCCTTGTACTTTTATATAGTTAAGACAGGAATAGCCGTCCTGTCCGACATTAACCAAAACATAATAATATCCGTCAGGTAACTTTATCTGCCATTGAGTGCTTGTAGTGTTTTGTACAGTATATACGTCGCCTAAAAGAGACGAATTATATTCGGATGAAGCCGTTTTTTTAAAATCATTCTCGGATACGGCGGTTGTCCAGCCGTACGTATATCCGTTACCGCGGTTTGCATATTTATCTCCGTAATCGGGTAAAAAACCACCCGGCACTTTGCTGCCTTTTTTCTGAAAATTAATTCTGCAAACCAAGGCGGGAAGATTGTTGTCCGCTATTTGTACAGAACCGCGCAATGTACGTTGAAAACCTTCTTGAAAACGTTTGCCGCCATCAGAAATAATACGGACATTTATACCTTTACCCGCAGCCGCAGCCAAAGCGTCGGAAATATCGTTCACTCCACCGAAAGACATGGTGCAAATGTCAACGGATTTTTCGGCGGAATTTATAAGTTTTATAATTTCGTTTTGAAAATCCGCTTCTCCATGCGCATCGTTGTTTAACCAAGCAAACCGTTTATCTACCGGTTTATTAAAATAAGCTTCACTTTTTGCCAGTACAGTCGACGAAAACGCCGTACACAAAAAAAATCCCGCCATTGCCAAAACAAAAAACTTCTTCCCGCATTTCTTTTTCATAATTTCTCCTTATAAATAAAATTAATAAACGAATGCGTAAAGCGAAATCTTGTTGATTTTTAGTTTATCATTGATTAAGTATGTACCGAAACGTTTGAAACAAATTGAAGTAATATTAAGGAAAGCAAAATTTTTCAATACGTCATACGGATATTATACTCTTTTTTTAAAGAATATGAAAATTTTTATACCTCATAGTCTTAAAATTAATAAAAAATGCCGAACTTTAAAATTTACAAAAG
>JAZNAT010000035.1:0-31993 GCA_045586665.1 Endomicrobiaceae bacterium
TACAAAAATAGTAAAAAAATATTAATAAAATACAGGGAACGGCGACATATACTGCGGAAAAAGGAATATTTGAAGCAAAATTTATGATAAATAAAACGATTTTTAAAATAAAAGTCAAAACGAAAGATATCAAAACAGCCCAATATGAAGAAATAAAACTTAAAAAACAAAAAATAATCGACAAAGTTATTATTACCGGCAGCACAGGAACAACCAAAACGTTTAAAATAAAAGAAACTGCCGATATTTTGGCAAAATAAAATGCAAGTAGCGGAACAATAGCAAACTGGGCAGATAAAGTAACACACGTTATGTCCCATAAACATTTTAAAAATCTATTTCTTATTTTACCGAAAGCATAAACGAATTTCGGGTATAAATAAACTATGCCTAACGTTGCTGTAAACGATAACTGAAAACTTGCCGTAAACAAACTTTGCGGATTTATTATAAATATTATCAATGCCGACAATGCCAACGCATTGTATATCAGAGGCTGTCTGCCGGACATAAGCGATATCAAAACGCACGAGGTCATTATTGAAGCGCGCACTGCCGGCGGGTTTGCACCGGTAAGAAACGCATAAAAAAACAGTGCCGGTACGGTTAAAAAATAAACGTAGTTCAATTTAAGTCCGAACAACTTAAAAACAAAAACAAATATCGCCGCACAAAAACCTATATGAAGACCGCTTATGACAAGAATATGTATAAGTCCTGTATTTATAAAATCTTCTTTTATGTCCTTATCCAAAGTATCTTTATCGCCGGTAATCATGGACTTTAATATTGAAGAGTAGGGAAATTTAAAATATTCGTCTATCTTAGCTTCGATACCGTTTTTTATTTCAAACGACAACCTTCTTATTTTTGACGGTTTTTCTTCAACAAGTTCAAAACTGCGTTGATAAAAAGTCGTATATATTTTCTCTCTTTGTAAATACAACCGATAATCAAAAACGTGCGAAAAAGTCGGTTTCAAAGGAACATTCAATTTCCCCGTTAAAAAAACAATGTCCCCGTATTTTATTTCACAGTTTTTGTTCGCATATACTAAGGTTTTTTCTTTTTTCATCTTCGTTTCATTTATTTCAAAAACTTCCAAAACATATTGTTGATTTTTACTTTTTTTGACAGGAACGCTTATTATTTTACCGATAAGAGTTACTTGTTTATGTTCGGTATAGTTTATTAAACAACTGTTTTTGTCCGGAAGAAAAAAACCTAAACGGTCTGATATGATAATGCAAAAAACATATACCAGTAACACAAATATTACGGGACGACTAAATATTGTTTTTTTCATCTATCAGTTTTCTCAAATATTTTTTATATCCGTCGTCGTAAGGTTCTTGTTGAACTGCAAGTTTTGCATATTCTACGGCTTTATTTATATCGTTATCTCTTTTCAAATAAATTACACTTAAATTTCTGTAACATTGCGCTTTATTTATCCCGTAATCTATCGACTGTTTGTACAGTTTTTCGGATTCGTCAAAATTGTTTTCATAATAATATATTAATGCCAAACACGATATATAAACGTTTTGTTTCAATTCGTTAGCTCTGTTTATAAACTCTTTTGCTTTAGAATAATTTTTTTGTTCTAAATAAAAATTGGATATCCAATAATAAGCTGCATGATAAGTAGGCGCATCGGAAAATGTGTTTGTCCAATACATGTACTTGTTTTTGTATTTGTCCTGCTGATAAAAACTTAAATCTGCATAAACACAAAACATCAGCACAAACAAAATCACCAAATACTTTTTTGTTTTTTCAAACTCCAAAAATTTGTTAATGATAATCGCAACAAGCATTATTACCGACAAAAAAGGTATTACAAACCTGTGATTGAAAAAAACATAATCATCGGAAACAAACGTCGGAAATAAAAATAACAGAAACCAAGCAAAAGACCATATGAAATTTTTTTTAGAAACTATTTTTTTATACAAACAAATTATAATAAAAAACAATAAAAACACTAAAAAAGAAATTTGATAAACGTTTAATGTTATTTGCCGCAACATTATCGGAACATGTTTGGGAAACAACATTTCATAAAAATATATACCTGCTGCCGAAACCGCATTCTTTAAATATTCGTTAAAATTTATCAAATAAGATAGCGTTTCATTTTGAGAAACGGCAACGGTTCTCAAACAAAAATATACAACAAGTAAAGGCAAAAAAATTAAAATATTTTTTATTATTTCTTTTTTGTTTAATTTATAACCGAAACACCATATAAACAAAACGTATAAAAAGACTGCCGCAATCGCCGTTTCTTTCGTAAACAGCGCAAACGTAAAAAATAAAATATATGAAATTAAATTTTTTATTTTTTCGTATTGCAGATAATCAACAAAAAAAATAAACGACAGAAAAACAAATATCGCTAACAATGTATCGTTTCTTGCAGGTATCCAAACGACAGCAGAAACGAATACCGGATGAACCGCAACAAGAAGAATTAAAAATTTTAAAATTGTCTCGTTAAGTTTTAATCTTAACAAAAAAACATACATCAAATATAGCGATAATATAAATAGTATTATGTTTGTCAAATGATATATTTTCGTACTTAATCCGAAAATACACGTTTCAATTAAAAAAGATAAATTTAAAAGCGGTCTGTAATATTGAAAATCGCTTGAATAAAAACAAGATGTAGTAAAAAGCTTGGGAATATTTTTTATGTCGGACAAAAACTGTACTTTTTCAACTATTAAAGCATCGTCATCTCTGTAACTGAAATCAAAAAAAATACTTTTACCGTACAAAGAAAAAACTACTGCTGTTAACAGTAAAAAGAAAAACAAATTTGATTTTATAAATTTTAACACCGATACTCCAAACGGGTTAACGATCGAAACGAATAAAAGACATTCAATCTTTCAACCGGTCAACTTTTAGACTGTTCAACCGCAATAAACATATTCCACTTTTTTTATTGCAACGATGACAAGTTGACAAAAGAATTGAACCTTGCCGTAATATAATTTATCAAAGCTATTCTGTTAAGCTTTATATTTTCGTCGTCGCACATAACCATAACTTTTTCAAAAAAGTTGTCCAAGTAAGGTTTTATGTCGTTCAATTTGTTTATTGCCGACATATAATCTTTATCCGCCAACAAAAGTTTAAGTTCTTTATCCGTTTCGATATATTTTTTGTACAAATCGATTTCGACTTCTTCTTTTAACAAGTCGGCATTTACCGTAGAGGCTATTGTCAAATTCTGTTTTTTTGCCTGATTTAAAATATTGTTCGCCCTTTTAAATATCGTCGTAACCGATTCGAACGAACTTTCTTTTCTTAAATTTTGTAAAGCGTCGAGTTTCTTTTTTATGTCGCCCAAAAATTTTAAACCGTTTTTTTGTGCAGGAACGACTACGGCTTTTACTTCGTCGAACTTATATCCTTCGTTCTCATAAATATTTTCTATTCTGTTCCAGAAAAATTTTACAAGTCTTTGTTTTGCCGTAGCAAAAGTATCTTTTTCTTTAATTTTTTCAGGTAACGAATTTAATGCCACGTCTAAAATTTTTTCAAAATCCGTTTCAGGTAAAAATTCTCTTATCATTCTGACGATACCTATCGCCATTCTTCTAAGTCCGTAAGGGTCTGCAGAACCGGACGGTTCAAGACCTATGGCAAAGTCTGCCGTAACCGTATCTGTTTTATCTGCCAAAGATACGACCGCCGACAAAACATTTTCAGGTAAAGTTCCCGATGCCGACAACGGCCAATAATGTTGTTCTATAGCTTTTGATACATCATCACTTTCCCCGGCAACTTTAGAATAAATTCTTCCCATTATTCCTTGAAGTTCCGGATATTCAAAAACCATTTCGCTAACCAAATCCGTTTTGGACAAATCTATAACTCTTGTCAAAGTATCTTTATTTATGTTCAACTTATTTTCTTCGTTTATGAAGTTTGCAACCGTTTTTATTCTTGTAAGTTTTTCATAAACGGTACCTATTTCTTTTTGGAATATAAGACCTTTCAACCTTTCAATAGATTGTTCGAACGGTTTCTTTATATCGTTATCGTAAAAGAAGACTGAGTCTTCAAGTCTTGCAACAACAACCTTTTCGTAACCTGCTCTGACGATATCCAAATTTTCCGATTTGCCGTTGCGGACATTAATAAAATAGTTGGTAAGTTTACCTGCATTATCTTTTATTGCAAAACATTTCTGCTGTTTTTTAAGACAAGTTATAAGAACTTCTGCAGGAAGTTTCAAATATTTTTCGTCAAACTTGCATAATACCGCAGTAGGATACTCTACAAGCTGGTTGACTTCGTTGACCAAACTTTCATCCGAAATCGCTTTTGCACAAATAGTGTCGGCAACTTCGTTTATCGAAGAAATTATTCTTTGCTTTCTTTCCTGCTGGTCGACCAACACACAATTGTTTTGTAACGTCGTTTTATAATCGTCGGCAGATTTTATTATAACAGGTTTTGTCGTCAACGTATGCAACCCGCCGGTTTTATTTGACGATTTTATTTTACCTTCGGCAAGTGAAAATTTTATTACTTTATCACCATACATGGCAACGATTGTTCTTATAGGTCTTGCAAACTTTAAACAAGAACTTTCCCATACCATAGTTTTCGGGAAATATATTTTTTTAATAATTTCCGGAAATATCTCGGCTAAAATTTTAACGGATTTTTCCCCTTTGATTTTTTTAGAATACGTATAGTATCTGCCTTTCGGCGTATCTTTTACGACAAGATGCTCGGGCTTTACCTGATGTTTGTTTGAGAAACCTATCACCGCCTGCGTCCAGTTGCCGTTTGCATCTTTACCGGCTTTTTCCGACGGTCCGTTAAATTCCTGCACAGTATCTTTACTTTTTTCTTCAACGTCTGCTATCTGCAAAACAAGTCTTCGCGGAGTAGCATAAGTTTTTATCTCACCGAACCCGACATTTTTTCCCGTTAACATATCGGTTGCAAATTTTTGCATTTGTTCAAGTGCAGGTGCAATATATGAAGAAGGTATTTCTTCCGTCCCTATTTCAAGTAAAACATTTTTAACCATTTTTTATTCCTCTTATTTAATTATACATTGTAAATTATAAATTATAAATTTGAAGCAATTTATTTACTAAATTGTCTCATATACCCTTCTGCAACAAGTTTCGCCAAAGTCCTGACTCTCAAAACATAACTTACTCTTTCGGAAACCGAAATTGCACTTCTTGCATCAAGCAAGTTGAACAAATGCGAACATTTCATAACCGCATCGTAAGCCGGTAAAACAAGTCCTTGGTCCACAAGTTTTTTTGCTTCGGCTTCCCAATCGTTAAAATGTTGTAACAACATTTTTGTATCGGCAACTTCAAAATTATATTTTGACCATTGTCTTTCATCTTCCAAATGTACATCTCCGTAAGTTACATCATCCGTCCACATTAAATCGTATACGGAATCTTTTTTTTGAGAATACATTGCAAGTCTTTCAAGACCGTAAGTGATTTCTGCAGATATGGGGTTTAACTCTATACCGCCGACCTGTTGAAAATAAGTAAACTGTGTAACTTCCATTCCGTCTATCCACACTTCCCAGCCAAGTCCCCACGCACCCAACGTAGGCGATTCCCAATCGTCTTCGACAAACCTTATATCGTGTTCTTTCGGGTCAAGTCCTATGGCTTTTAAACTGTTCAAATAAAGTTGCTGAACGTTTTCGGGAGCAGGTTTCAATATTACCTGAAACTGATAATAATGCTGCAGCCTGTTAGGGTTTTCTCCGTATCTTCCGTCGGTAGGTCTTCTGGACGGTTCCACATAAGCAACTTTCCACGGATTGGGTCCCAAACATCTTAAAAACGTTGCAGGATTAAAAGTACCTGCACCTTTTTCCAAATCGTAAGGCTGCCAAATCAAGCATCCTTCTTTTGCCCAATACTTATGTAATCTCATAATAATTTCTTGAAAATTCATTTTTGTTCCTCTATGTTAACGAATATTTTTAAACATATTTTTTTATTATATCATTTTATACTTATTGTTTGAATAGCCGACAACTTAAAAAATACAATTTTCGGTTTAAACAAAAATTTAGAATCATCTATAAGAACGGATTTTTTAACGTTAACCATAAAAATTAAACGATTTTTTTCGGTAAAAAAATCATTACTAATCAACATCAATTTATATAATTGATTTTTTTTAGAAAGATTCCGACTGACGGTTGAGGGATATAAGTTTTTATATAACTTTCAACATAGTTCCACATAACTTTATCGTCGCTATTATTAAGTTCTTCTAGCACATCCAAAGATTCGCCGGAACAGTTGGATATTTTTTTTAAATATAAAATATCTTCTTTTTTTATGTTGGAATAGTTTCTTTTCAAGTAATCTATCATGTTGTAACCGGATAATTTCAACAATCTTAACGAAAAAGCGGTCAACACTCTTAGCGGTGTTTTGGAAGACCCGAGCAGATTCCAGGTTCTTGAAATGAGATCATATTTTTTTGCATTCGGCATATGTAACGGTGCGAACTTATCACTTATCTCACAAACATAAAATGCGAGCATATTTCTGTGAAAGTCCTGTTTAACATCGGTATTGTTATTTAAAATTCTTGCTCCCGTTACCGTCGGACGACAATACTGCGAATTTTGATAAACAATAAGTTCACTTTCGGTTATAGGTTCCGTTGCCGAAGACAGTTTTGCAACGATTTTTTTTGCACCGGGAACAACCGCGTAAATTTTCCCCCACTTGCTCGTATAAACGGTTATAAGTTTATCGGCTTCCTGAGAAAGTTTCGTATTTAATATTAACGCTTTTACGTTGGAATACATTTATTTTATTTTTAAAATAATCCTTTTTATTTTTTTCGGTTCTACGCTTTCTATTTCTATTTCCAAATTGTTCCAAACGAACTTTTCATGTTTTTTCGGTATATAACCGAAATGTTCCAATACCCAACCGTTTAAGGTAGAAAACCGGTCTTCCGGAATATTTATTTTAAGTTCATCGTTTATATCCGATACGGATTCTGCAGCATTTATCATATATCTGCCTTCGGACAATTTTACTATATTTTCGTCTTTAACATCATATTCGTCCCACACTTCGCCGACGATTTCTTCAAGCAAATCTTCTATGGTAACAAGTCCGATTGTAGAACCGAACTCGTCAACGACTATCGCCATTTTATTTTTACCTTTTTTAAATTCCAAAAGAATCTGTTTAATGTAAGCCGTTTCAGGCACGTAATAAACCGGCCTTATTAAATCTTCCATAGCCAACACTTCCCCGTTGCGCCATGCCATAGCTATATCTTTTGCCGTAACTATACCGATAATATTATCTATTGTTCCTCTGTAAACCGGAACTCTTGAAAATTGCGTTGAAACTATTTCATGCATTATTTTATCTCTGGGTTGTTCAATGTTTACTGCAAGGATTTCCGACTTTGACACCATAACCTGAGTAATTTTGGTTTTTCTGAATTCTATAATTCTGTTAATAATGTTTCTTGAAACCGTAGACAAAGGAGAAACTTTTTCGTTTGACAACAAAAAATCAACCTCGTCAGGCTGTATAAACTGCGGCTCTTGAGTCCGTTTACCGAAAAAATGTAAAATGCCGTTACAAATTGAAACCAAAAATCCGTTCAAGTACTTGCTTATATGCGTAAGTTTGACTATTATCGGAAGAGACTTTGTTATGATTTGTTCCGTTTTGTAACGACCGAACGTTTTAGGTATGAGATTTCCGAATATCAACGTTAAAATTATCGAGATTACCGGAAAAAATCCCAGCCATAGCGATTTATCAAGTTCGTATAAGTTTATCAAATCAAGTCCCATAGAAGTTGCCGAAACTCCGACGGCAACTACCGATACGTTCATCCATACAAGCAACGTCGTAATAACGTCGTCGGGATTATATTCCCAATACAAAACGTACCTATACAGTTTGTTATACTTTTCTTTCAATCTTCTTACTGTAGAAGCAGTAAGGCTTGTTACTGCCGTTTCGGCTGCCGAAAAAAATGCAGTCAACGCCATAAAAAACAAAAAAATAATAGTTTTGACAATTATTGCAACCAAAATTTACCGCCTAAAATAAAAATTCATATTAAAGTCAAATTTCGTCATACTCGTCAAAAATTTCGCCGACGATTTCTTCAATAACATCTTCCAAAGTTACCATACCGACAATTTTATTTTTATTGTTTTTAACGAATGCTATATGAGTTGAACCGGATTGCAGCTCGTTAAGCAGTTCGCTTATTTTCTTGTCAGGTTCTATAAAGTATGCCGGTTTTATACACTTTTTTATGAGTCGTTCGTTTTTTTCTTTCCATATCCACAAAACATCGTTTATGTGGACATAACCTATAATATTGTCTTTTGCTCCTTTATATACCGGCACTCTGCTTCTTGAAGTTTCAACTATCAAATCTATAAATTTTTCGTCATCGTTATCAATACTTACGGCTTCTATATCTTTAAACGGCGTCATAATTTTTACCGCAATCGTTTCCGTAAACCATACGGAACGCTCAAGCATATTACTTATGTTTTTATCAAAAACACCTTCTTTGTCGGCCTCGGTAATTAAAGATTTTACTTCATCTTTTGTTAAAACCGGATACTCGTCTTCTTCCTGACTGTTACCGAACAAAAAATCCAAAATCTTAATTAACGGATACAAGAAAGGTTTGGTGACGTGCTCTATTTGTGAAAGCAGAGGAACCGTCCATAAAGTAACTTTTTGAGAGTTTGCTCTGCTATAAATTTTTGGAGTTATCTCACCGACGATTAAAACGATAAATGTTGCCACTATCCATGTAAAAAAATCCAAAACGTTTCTGTTTACCATATAAAAGATCTCTACCGACAGCGAATTGAAAAGAAAACTCACCATCATGTCAGAAACCACATTTCCCGTTAAAATTACCGTTAACAGATAGTGCGGACTGTTAAGCCACCTTAAAAGAGGTTCGGCTATCGATTTTTTTAAGACGATAAGCTTTTTTACTCTGTATTTCGACAAACTGTTCAACGCAATTTCCGATGCCGACCAAAATGCCGACAGTATTAAAAAAAAGATTAAACATATTAATCCTACGAGAATATACATTGAAATATTTTGTCCTGTTTCGAAAACATTTTCTTTTTATTTTCCGGAGTATAATCCGTATATCCTTCCAAATGCAGTATTGAATGTATCACAAGATAGCATAACTCATGTTCATAAGAAAAGCCATATTTCTTTGCATTTTTTTTAGGTCTGTTATCAGATATATAAATATCACCCATAAAAAGATTTTCATCTACAAGAAAAGAAATAACATCCGTTATCCTGTTAACTTTCCTATATTTTCTGTTCATTTTTTTTATTCCGACGTCGCTTATCTGTGTAAAACTTATACTATATCGTTCTATTTTTTCAAATTTCAAAACAAATTCTGCCGTCTTTTTCATTAAAGGAATTATTTTTTTATTAAAACCCGTAAATATTAATTCTTTCCGTTTCATTTTTTCCTTTTTTTTATTTTTTAATATCATTGAAAACAAGAGAAAAATTTATAGTTTGCGGTGAAACGAAGAATTAAAAAAATGCAGTATACATAAGTGTTATACGGCAACCGGTGCATAATTTTTTTAATTCAAAGTTGTATAACCCGAACATAAATTTTTATCGTCAAAAAAGACCTAACTTCTATTACTACTGGTTTTATATTCTATTCTTGCATGATACATACCGCACAAAGTTTGCGTCATACTTTCGGATATTTTTGACAAATCTTTTAACGTTATCGGACAATCGGAAAACTGTCCGTCGGTGAACTTGTTGTTTATCACCTTTTCAACTACTTCCTGAAGTTTTACGACGCTTTTGTCCTGCAATGTCCTAGAAACCGCCTCGACGGAATCCGCTATCATAAGAATAGCGGCAATTTTTGTCGTCGGTTTTTCACCCGGATAACGAAAATCCTGTTCGTTAACGTCTTTATTTTTTTCTATCGCTTTAAAATAAAAGTATTGTATCAACGAAGTTCCGTGATGCTGATTAATGGCATCAACTATAACTTTGTCTATATTATGTTGTTTTGCAAGAGCCACACCGTCTTTTACGTGTGATACCAAAACAAGTCCGGACATTGACGGCGAAAGTTCGTCGTGAGGATTGGAATTTTTTGCCTGATTTTCTATAAAATATTCTGGATTTTTAAGTTTGCCTATATCGTGATAATAAGCGCAAACTCTTGCAAGAAGAGAGTTTACGCCTATGGCTTCTGCTGCCTGCTCGGCAAGAGATGCCGTCATTAAACTGTGGTGGTAAGTACCCGGTGCTTCAATCATAAGTTTTTTTAAAAGAGGATTATTGAAATCGGCAAGTTCTATAAGTTTTATATTTGTTGTTCTTGAAAACAAAGATTCGAATATAGGTAAAAGTGCAAGTATTATCAAAACGGAAAAAGAAGCGTTTATAGCAATATAGGCAATACTTTCTTCAGCTACCATAAAAGAAATCAAATCAAACGAATAAAAAACAAGTATCGGTATAAGCATGGCAAAAAATATATTTATACCGACTTTTACGAACTGTGCTCTGCTCCTGATTTTTCTTATATTTATTATCGACACCATACTTGCGCACATCTGTATAATCGGCACTACTACGGAAAAATTGTTTATTAAAAGTAAAAACAGTGCCATGACAAAAGTATAAGCCGCACCTATTCTTACGGAAACAAGAAGAGCAAGAAGAACGGTGAACGCCGATAACGGAAACGACACTTGCGACAAGCGACTTGTATAAATTTGAAAAAACAATAACGAAATTATAACGATAAACGATATTATAAAAATTTTGTTTTTATCCAAATTCAACTTTTGAGCTTCCGTTTTCAAATAAAAAAAAGTAAAAACAAATATCGCCGAAAGCAACAAAAATATGCCTAACGCCTGCACATAAGAAACGGCTACCTGCATACATAACATAAAATATATGCACAAAAAGGAAATTACCGCCGTAATCCACGACGGCACATTTATTTCTTTTTTAAATATGCTGTTGTTTGACAACCTTATTTTAGGTGCAATGGGAATATCGTCGTCCAACTTTCTGATTAAAAACAATAAAAAATTTTTAATTTTGGTTTTTAACCAATCGTTTAAAGTTTTCACTATTTTTCTTCCGTGCCGACCTGTTTCTTTTGATTAATTTTTATGCCGAGCTCTTTTAACTGCTTTTCGGCTACCGGTGACGGTGCGTTTGATAACGGACATAACGCTTTTTGCGTTTTAGGGAACGCTATAACTTCTCTTATTGATTCTTCACCTAAAATCAGTGCACAAAGTCTGTCAAAACCGATGGCAAGTCCGCCGTGCGGAGGTGCTCCGTAAGTTAATGCATCAAGCAAGAATCCAAACTTTTCCTTTGCGGATTCTTCAGTAATATTTAAAAGATTAAATACCTTTGATTGCATATCTGATTTATGTATTCTTATAGAACCTCCGCCGAGCTCAACTCCGTTCAAAATAACATCGTAAGCTCTGGCTTTAGCCTGGCCTGCTTTTTCTTGAGTTAATTTATCTACATCTTCATCCTTAACTGCGGTAAACGGATGATGGTTTGCAACCCATCTTCTTTCTTCTTTATCCCAAGCAAATAACGGGAAATCCACTACCCATAAGAAATTGAATTTATTCTTATCTATAAGTCCTAACTGTTTACCCATTTTTAATCTTAATGCACCGAGACCTTGAGCAACAATATCAACTTCATCAGCCAAGAAAACCACCAAATCTCCGTCTTTAGCTTCGAGTTTACTTATTATTGTATCTATTTCTTCTTTCGTGAAAAATTTAACTATATTTGATTCTGCACCGTTAGCGGTTATCTTCATCCATGCAAGACCTTTTGCACCGAACTCACCTACAAACTTTGTAAGTCCGTCAATTTCCGATCTTGAAAATTTTGCACCGCCTGTTATGCAAAGACCTCTGACAACATTACCTTTAGCTATAACATTTTTGAATACTCCGAAGCCGCAGTTTGCAAGTTCTTTTGTAAAATCTTTTATTTCCATTGCAAATCTTGTGTCGGGTTTATCCGAACCGAATCTTAACATTGCTTCATCGTAAGGCATTCTTAAGAAAGGTGTTTGTATTTCTTTACCTAAAACATCTTTAAATATTTTTGCAAGCATTTGTTCAACTATCGTCATAATATCCTGTTCATCAATAAAAGACATTTCCATATCAACCTGAGTAAATTCAAGTTGTCTGTCTGCTCTTAAATCTTCATCTCTGAAACATCTTGCTATTTGATAATATTTGTCAAAACCGGCAACCATCAATATTTGTTTGAATATTTGCGGTGATTGAGGTAATGCATAAAAACAACCGTGAGCAAGTCTTGCGGGAACCAAAAAGTCTCTTGCTCCTTCCGGAGTGGATTTTGTTAAGAAAGGTGTCTCTATTTCCAAGAAACCTTCTTTGTTAAGATACTCTCTTATTGTTTGTGAAATTTTATGCCTTAAAATAAAATTCTTTTGAAAAGACGGTCTTCTTAAATCAAGGTATCTGTACTTTAATCTTATTTCTTCGGAAGTTTCTTTATAATCATCAACTTCCAAAGGTAATACAGGACTTGTATTTATTATTTCCAACTCGTTTACAACTATTTCAACTTTACCTGTAAACATGTTCGGATTAACGGTTCCTTCCGGTCTATTTCTAACCAAACCCTTTACAGACAAAACATATTCACTTCTCAAATGTTCTGCCTGAACAAATATTTCTTTTTTTTCAGGTTGAAAAACTATCTGAACAAGACCTTCTCTATCTCTTAAATCGATAAAGATAACTCCGCCATGATCTCTTCTTGAATGAACCCAACCGCTTACTATAATTTCTTTACCGATAAAACTTTCGTCTACTTTACCACAATAACAACTTCTTTTCATCATAGTCCTCTATATAAAAAATTTTAATTATATTTTTGTATATTCTATCAAAAAAAATCCGTTTATGACAACATAAAAAACGGAGGAGACGGAAAAAACTTTTTAAAAAGAATATTTTCCCCGTCTCCGTTTTTATTAAAAGCCTATTTTAACCGATAAGATTTCTACGCCAATCAATTAAAATCTTACATCAATACCTGCAGTTCCGGTAATTCCCGGCATAGGATAACCATAACTTAATTGATATTTATCATCATTTGTTAAGTTATTTCCTTTAACCCATAACGAAACATATTTCATTATTTGATAATCTACTCTTGCATTAACTATACAATAGTCATCCAAATATTTTGGAGTAGGATTCCAACGTCCTACTTTACTATAAATAGTTGTTGTTACATAAGAAACATTAGCAGATATTTTCAATGCTTTAATAGGTTTAACAACTATTGCATAATTTAAATTATGCATAGGTATATAATCCAAATCCACATGATTTTTTGTATCTTCTGCTCGTGTATATGTATAATTCAATTTATGACTTACTTCTTTGCACATATCATATTTTAAACCGATTTCATAACCATATTGTCTGGTTTTTTCTATATTTTCAGGTTTATATATAGTATAACCAGTAATAGGATCAATAGATTCTCCCCAATCTATTAAATCTTCAGAATCGATATAAAAACCTGTTACCATACCTGTAAATTTACCTTGAGAATATTCTACACCTAAATCATAAGCCCAGCCTTTTTCAGGTTTCACATTCGGATTGCCTTCCGTTATAGACCAATAATAATCATCTTTAGTGTATGGCCAATATAAATCATCAAAAGTCGGAGCTTTCCAAACTTTACTTGCATTACCGGAAAGTTTTATTTCATCCGTTACTTTATAAACAGCAGATAATGCCGGCGTAAAAACATTTTCATAATCAGTATTCAAATCACCTCTTACAACAGGTATTAACGTTAAATCACCGAAAGTTAAAATTGCCTGCAAATAAGCTGCAGAAGTTTCTCTATTTTTATTTACATTTTCTATATCAAAATCTTTTTTCTTAAATTCAGATTTGCTCCATTCCAATCCTAAAGTCAAAAAATCTTTATATGATACATTTCCTTTTATTCCAGTATCAATTGTATTATATTTAGAAACATTTGAAATATCAACATACTTTCTATTGTAATTGGCATTGTATCCTGAAAGTTGAATTTTAAAATTTTCTATTTTTGTGTTGTAATCCAAATTTAAATAATTATTATCTTCCCAATCTTTTGATGGAGTTAGCCATAATTGAGTTGCAGAGCCCGGATTTCCAATATCTGCATTATATGCCTGACCTGATAAAATTATTTCTGAATTTTCGGTTAAATTTACACCGATTTTACCGAAAATATTTTTTGAATCATAAAATGAATTTTTCCTGTAACCGTCTGAAGACAACATAGAAGGCGCAATCAATATAGATATAACATCATTTGCATAAGCCCCTGTTATACCTGTATTAATAGTATTAAACGTTCCGTAAGAAAAATACGGATTAACATTCGGTGTTAAAGGTGTAGCTTTTTTTGTTATAACATTGATAACACCGCCAAAAGCTCCCGTTCCGTAAATTGCAGCACCTGAACCCCTTATAATTTCAACTCTTTCTATCATGTTTGCAGGAATTGCGGTAAAATCTGCCGTACCAGTGGAAATAGAATTTACTCTTCTGCCATCTATTAACACTAATGTCTGAGAAGACGTTGAACCTCTCATAAATACAGATTGAACTTGTCCTAAAGGTCCGTTATTTTTATAAGCTATACCAAGTTCACCCTCAATAATTTCTCCCAAATTTTTTGCATTTTTTTCTTTAATTTCTTCTTCCGTAATAATGGTTAAGTTTGTTGTTAAATCGCTTAACGGTTCTGCATTTTTCGTTAAAGATAAAAATACTATTTCTTCATTTTCATTTTCTTCAAAATTTGCAGCGGCAACGTTTTGCGTTAAAACGATTGCCGTTAAAAACAACGTTACTGATAAACTTATTAATTTTTTCATTTTTTATTTTTTCTCCTGAATTTTTTTAATACTTTTTGCAACAATAATAAAAACAACAACTGCAAGATTGCTTCGCTTTCGCTCGCAATGACGACAAATTTTTTAAAATTTTCATTTTTAAGACACAATTAAAGCCGTCTGTGAACATTTTTTGAAACAAAAAACTTATACACTTTAAAAGTTTTTTCCCGCAGGGCAACGCGTCTTTGTCCGAACAAAATTCGTTACATTAGGTTGTTAGAATTTTGTGAGTTGACCGTTGGTTTTAAAAATCGGAGCGAATGGCTTTAGTGCCGGAAAATGAAAAATTTTAAAAGAACTGACTACGAGATTCCCGATTACAACACTCGGGAATGACGCTAAAAACGTTTATGTTTTTGATTTTCAATTCCGTAGTTGCATCTAATACTAATTTGTCAACGGAGGAATTGGAAAATCAAAAACTAACAACGAGATTGCTTCACATTCATTTCCTACTTCTATACGTCTATAAGTTCTTTTTTCATAGTTTACCTCCTCGGGGTTTTTTAAATTGGCGGTCGGTCTCCTGACTTAGAGCTTTTGCTGCCGAACGTTTCCTTCCCGACTTTTTTGACAATCAGTGAAAACGCTCAAAATACTTTTTCGCTTACATTACAAAAAGGCAACACACATAAAAGTACACTCATTACAGTAGCCGGACTGTAGCCGATTTTCACGGCTTTCCCGTGCACCGCCATAACGACAATTTATAATTAAAATTCTTCCTACCCTCTATTCTTCCAATCCTATGATCTTCTAATTGTATACCGGTATAACTACGGGTTTTCCCGATACAGGATTGGTATGAACAACAACGTTTACATTATATACCTTTTCAATATCGCCATAATTTAAAACTTTGTCCACATTTCCAAAATTAAAAATTTTTTTATCGTCAAGTAAAACGATATCGGAACAAAACTCGCCCGCCAAGTTCAAATCGTGTATCGTAGTAATAACCGTTTTGCCGTACTTTTCGTTTAACATTTTTAACAACTTAAAAATTACAGCCTGACTGCCTATGTCAAGATGAGACGTCGGTTCATCCAAAGCGACAATATCGGTTTTTTGGCACAAAGTTTGAGCAAGCAAAACTTTTTGTTTTTCTCCACCTGAAAGCTCATTGATATTTCTTTCGGCAAAATCGGAAATTTCCGTAAAACGCATAATTTCCGAAACGGTTTCAAAATCGAATTTTGACGGTATTTTTAACAAATTCATGTGCGGGTATCTGCCGAACATAACAAAATCTTTTACTTTAAAAGGAAAATCAAACTGCATATTCTGCGGCATAAACGATACGGTTTTTGCCATAACTTTCTTTTTTATTTTATAAACGTCAAAGTCTTTTATGAAAATTTTCCCTTTAACCGGCTTTAACAGACCGGTTATACTTTTTAACAAAGTACTTTTCCCTGTACCGTTTTTGCCTATAATACCTATAAAAGATTTCTCTTTCAAATTTAAAGATATGTCTTTAAGTACGATATTACCGTCATAAGCGCAAGAAACATTATCTATCTTTATCATAACGTAAATTTCCCCGACTTTTTAAGCAGTAAAAACATAAAAAATATTCCGCCGCAAATGCTTGTTATTACTCCTATGGGAAGTTCTACCGGCGCAAACAAAACCCTGCTTATCGTATCGCAAAGCAGCAAAAAAATAGACCCGACAACGGCAGAAAACGGTATCAATATTCTATTGTCGTTACCGACGAACTTTCTTGTAATGTGCGGTATCATGAGCCCGACAAAACCGATTACTCCGCAGCAGCTTACGATACACGCCGTTATTAAAGAACTTAATAAAAATATGTATTTAACCGCCAGCGACGTGTTTATACCTAAAGATGACGCCTTCTCGTTACCTAAACTTATTATATTTATAACGTTACCCAAACACCACAAAATTATAACACCTACAAATATCGAAAACGTTACGACCGGCAATAACCTTTCATCAAAAAAAGCAAGGTTACCCATAAGCCACATAAATGCCGAATAGAGTTGTTCCGAAGAAGATATTGAAAAAACCAGCATCACTGCCGACGAAAAAATATAACTTGCAACCACTCCTGACAGTATCATACTGTTGGAATCAAACTCTTTTTTAACGTTTAACACGTAAACTAGACAAACCGACAAAACAGCTCCGCAAAAACCCAAGAGAGGTAAAAATATCCAGCTTAACTTCGTTATGCCGAACGCAAACCCTATTGATGCGCCGAACGCGGCTCCGCCTGAAATACCTAACGTAAACGGGTCCGCCAGAGGGTTTCTTAATACGCCCTGAAAAACGCAGCCGCTTGCGGCAAGCCCGGCACCGGCAACAATCGCAAGAGTTATTCTCGGTAAACGTATATGATTTATTATCGTGTAAACGCTATTATCGTCCAATTTATTAAACAGGGATTTAATAATATCAATTACAGATATATCGCTTATACCGGACTTTAAAGCAAAAATAAAAGTTATTGCCAACACCGCTAAAAGTAACCCGATTTTAAACAAATTTTTCATTTTCATTCTTGTAATTTTTCAAATATAATTTTAACGCCTTTTAAAAACGTTTTAGGCGTCGGAGTAAAAATGTCGTTTGCTTCCAACATAAATATTTTTTTGTTTTTTACCGCGTTTACGGTTTTATATTTGCTCCATTTAAAAATTTCTTCTTTACCGATATCACCCATATTTACAAGTATTATCACATCGGGATTTTTTTGTAAAACGGACTCTATGTTTATGTTGGGATAACGCATATCAATATCACCGAAAATATTTTTACCTCCTGCAAATTTATTGTAATCGTTGACAAAACTTTGCCTGCCTACGGTAAAAAGCGGGTTTGCACCGACTTCCCAAAAAACGTTTTCGTCCTTTATCGTTTTTCTTTTCTCATAAATTTTAAAAATTTCTTGTTTAACGTCAAAAACTATCTTTTCTCCGGTTTCTTTTTTACCTAAAAAGTTTGCCAAATCGCAAAAATTTTTACATATATCTTCAAAACTTTTCACAGTTTCCATAACATATACGGGCAGATTAAGTCTTACCATTTTTTCAATGGCATTTTTATTATTGCCTTCTTTTGTTGAAATTATCAAATCCGGTTTTAATGAGATGATTTTTTCGATATTGGGCTCGGTAAAAGTACCGATTTTTTCTTTTTTTACGTCCGTATCACGGCAATAAGTAGTATTTGCAATAAGTTCGCCATCCAATCCGAGCTCGTAAAGACTTTCGGTAACGGAAGGCGCAAGAGAAATTATTCTTTTATATTGTGCAAATAAACTGCAAGAAAACGAAAAAATTATTAATAAAAATATTAATATTTTTTTGACGTACGGATGTATGGAAGTATGAATGTATGAAAACAACAACTTATTTCCTTTTCTTGCCGTTTTCTCTATTCTTTTATACATCTATTTCTCCAATTTCAATTGCTTCGCAATTAAAATTCTATTCCCGCTTGTGCCGGTATACCTTTGTTATAAGGATGTTTTATTTCTTTTACTTCACTTACCAAATCGGCAAGTTCTATTAACTTTGTACTTGCAGCTCTTCCGGTAACAAAAACATTGGACTTTTGCGCCAGTTTTTTTACCGTTTTCAAAAACAAATCTTCTTCAACAAAACCGTCTCTTACGGCAATATTAAATTCTTCCAAAACTATCAAATCGTATATATTATTATCGGCAATTTCGTTTAATTTGTTTATTGCCAGTACGCACTCTTCAATAACGTCTTCTTTGGCAACGTCTTTAAAACAAAAAGGATGTTTTTTTGCAAAAGAAAAAAACGTCACTCCTTTAAGAGTTGCCAAAATTTTTTGTTCACCGTAGAAATCTTCGCCTTTAAAAAGCTGAACCAAACAAACTTTTTGGTTATGTCCCAAAGCACGAACAATTTGACCTATTGAAGAAGTCGTTTTCCCTTTACCGTTACCGGTTATAACCAATATCATAAAATTTACTCCTATAAAACAAAAAAAGCCGTTTTCTAAAAAGAAAACGGTTATTATATAACGACAAAAAATTTAAAATAAAATTCTTCCCCCCTAGAAAAGTAACGGTTAAAACCGTAAAAAATAAGTAATAGACCGGACTACAAAATTTCTTTGATTACCGTTGCGGGGCAGTGTCCGAATTGCGAAAATTAAATTTTATAAAACGAAATTTTTAAAAATTTATTAACACTTACGGAACTTCCTTTACTTATCCACATTTTTTAAAGGACCTTAAAATTGGGCCTGGTAGGACTTGAACCTACGACCATTCGATTATGAGTCGAGTGCTCTAACCAACTGAGCTACAGGCCCGCCATATCAATTAACAATGAGATATTATACTTAAAACTTTTTTTTAAGTCAAATTTTTATTAAAAATTAAAAATTTCTTATAATATTTAAACTGTCCAACCCCAATGTTCTTCACTTACACCCAAATCGCGCACCGTACCGTCGGCATATAACATAATGCTTACTATCCAAGCCAAATCTCCATCATGATAATAATAAGCCTGTATATGACAGCGGTCTTGTTCAGGAACATAATTTCTTTTTTGAGGCGCGTTTTGTTGACCGGAACGAGACATCGAACGCACCGCATAAATCGGGTAAGCGGTAAAACCTCTGAAATATTTGTTGCTTCTGGCATCTATATCAAGCTCTTGGCAAAAGTTCCATTCTCCGTTCCAACAACTGTAAAACCTTTTATGCTGAGCATAATATAATCTTTGCGCTTGAGCGATTGCTCCGACAAGAGTTTTACCTTCCGTAAGTATTGCCTTTTTAACAAAACCTCTGTAAGCGCTTACAGATATTATTGATAGTATCCCGACGACAACTATCGTTATTACAAGTTCTACTAAAGTAAATCCTTTTTTGTTTTTATTCATAAATGTCTCTTTGCAAGTTTTATTTATCTAATAAGCAAAACCCGCTAAAAGAATTTATATAATTATCTGTCTTTTTCGTAAGTTTTATATTCGGAAGTTGTGCCGTCGGCATATAACGTCAATTCGGTTATCCACATTTTACCGCCATCGTCATTGTTATATATGGCATAAACATCAACACTGCCATGATGAACGCTCGCAGAACCTGCACTTTTGGAATAAGCTGCTCTTCCGGATATACTTCTTTGTATAATAAAAGGTTCCGTCCCGAAAAAAGTAAAATATTTATTTGTTCTTGCATCTATATCAAGTTTTTCACAAAAGTTACCCGAAAACTGATAAAACTTGTGGTGCTGAGAATAATACAACTTTTGCGCTTGCACGATTGCCGAAACCAGATTTTTACCCTCGGTGAAAACAGCTTTTTTAGCATAAACGCTATGAACGGTAACCGATAACAGCGATAATATGCTTACTATTATAAGCACCGTCACAATTTCCGTCAAAGTAAACCCTTTTATGTTTTTATTTTTTTTCATTTAGTTCCGCCTTTATTAATTTTTACCGGGAGCAAAAATCATGGAGTGAAAAAAAACTTTAACCTGCAACAAAATTTAAATCAATACAAAGTCCGACATTTTGCCGTCACTATCCAAAACGGTTTTAATCGTAACAGTTTGACCGGAACTGAGTTCGGTTTCGGCACAAATTTCAACATGGTCGGGTCGAGGATATGTCCAAAAATGAGTAAAATATTTATTTGTCCTTGCATCTATGTCAAGTCGTTCGACAAAAGCGTTATTTCCGCTGAGGTTGCAATGATAAAAACCGCCGTTTTGCAGATAATACACTTTTTGAGCTTGAGCAATTGCCCCTACCAATGTTTTACCTTCTGTATAAATTGCGTTTTTTACATAACCGCTGTAAACGTTTACCGATACTATGGAAAGTATACCGACAATAACTATCACTATTACAAGTTCCACTAAGGTAAAACCGTTACGGCTTTTATTTTTTTTGAAAACCGGCTTCATTGTACTGCTCCTCATAAGTTTTATATTCCGTAGAATGTCCGTCCAAATACAGTTTCGCTTCAACCGTCCATCTCTGACCGTTAGTATGGAAATAGTCGCAATATATAACGACATAACTGTAATTGGGAACAAAACGCTGTTTTGCACTTTTTTTATAACTGCTGCTTGCTTTTGGGATAACGCCTCCGGGGATGGTTTCAAAAAATTTAAAATACTTGTTATTTCTGGCGTCTATGTCAAGTTCTTGAGAAAAGTTTCCGGAAAAGCCGTAAAAAGTGTTGTGTTGTGCGTAATATATGTTTTGGGCTTTTTCAATTGAAGAGATAAGAGCTTTACCTTCCGTATAAATAGCTCTTTTTACATACTCTTTATATGCTATAACTGAAGTTATTGACAGGATGCTTACAATAATTATTGCCGTTACCAGCTCTACAAAGGTAAACCCTTTAAGTTTTTTACTTATCATAAAAAACTCCGACATCAATAATATTGATGAAAAGATCGCATCCTTAATCTTTTTATATTATAGCTTTAATTTATGAAAAAATAAACAATTTCATGTGAAAAACTTGAAAAATTGTTCAATAATATGATATAAATAGTAAATATAATTTATGCGTCATTAGCTCAATTGGTAGAGCAAACGGCTCTTAACCGTTAGGTTATAGGTTCGATTCCTATATGACGCATATTTGTTTTACTAAAAAGTATTGACAAAATTTTCAATAAATACTTAAATATACGGTAAACAAAAAGCGTTAAAACGAGCCGTAATAAGGCTTGTATTAAAAAAGTCCTTACAGGACTATAAATAAGGAGTAGAAGTAAATGGCACAAGGTAAAGTAAAATGGTTTAACGACCAGAAAGGCTACGGATTTATTTCCAACAATGACGGTTCCGGAGATGTGTTTGCACATTATTCTGCCGTTCAATCGGAAGGATTCAAATCTCTTGCTGAAGGCGACAATGTTGAATTTGACGTTGTAGAATCGGAAAAAGGTCCGAAAGCAGCTAATATAAGAAAAATATAATTTTTTAGCTGAAATAAGAAATAAGAAAAAGCTCCGTTTTTTCAAACGGAGCTTTTTCTTTCTTTTTATAATAAAAATTTTTATTTACAGAAATATTTCAATGCGGCTATATAACCGTATGCACCAAGCCCTGCAATCTGACCGACACATACGGGCGCAATTAAAGACGTATGCCTAAACTCTTCCCTTGAATAAACGTTTGAAATGTGTACTTCTATCGTATCAATTGCAACGGCGGATATTGCGTCTCTTATTGCAACAGACGTATGAGTATATGCAGCAGGATTAATTATCATCGCATCAAAAACGTTTTTTGTCGAACAGATTTTATCTACTATTTCACCTTCGCTGTTTGATTGAAAAAATTCAATTTCCGTACCGCTCTTTTGCGCTTCGGCTTTAAGAGCGTTTTCTATGTCTTTTAAAGTAAGTTTACCGTAAATTCCCGGTTCTCTCGTACCGAGCATATTTAAGTTGGGCCCGTTTATAACCAATATTTTTTTCATTTTATAAAATCCTCTATGGTTTTTAAAATTATAGAATCTTCAATTTCTTTACCGGTAACGGCTTTACCGATTTTTTTAGGCAAAACGAAACGTATCTTTTTAGATACGGACTTTTTATCTTTTTTCATAAGGTCAATCATTTTTGCAGAATTTGTTTTTAAATTTATTTTTGCCGGAAAACCAGCATTCAAAACGATTCCCGTTATTTTATCTTTTGTCTCAGCACTGCAAAAATTTATTTTATTTGAAATCGATGCTGCAAAAAGCATACCGGCAGCTACGGCTTCACCGTGCAGATACTTTTTGTATTTCGTTACGGTTTCCAAAGCATGGGCAAAAGTGTGTCCGAAATTTAAAAGTTCTCTTACACCGGAAACTTCTTTTTCATCTTTTTCAACTACATGCGCTTTAAATCTGCAACATTCATAAATTATGTTTTCAAACTCTTTTTTTGTTATTATACCGTTACTTAATATATTGTCCAACTTATAAAAAAAGGACGAACTGAACGTTACGGCATACTTTATTATTTCGCCCATACCGTTTTTTATATGTTCCGGCGGCAATGTTGATAAAAAGTCCGTATTTATGTAAACAAATTTCGGTTGATAAAACGCGCCGACAATATTTTTACCTTTTTCGACATTTACCCCTGTTTTACCTCCGACAGACGAATCCACCATAGCAAGAAGAGATGTCGGGATTTGAACGAACTTCAACCCGCGCATGTAAGTAGCCGCAAAAAAACCTGCCGTATCTCCCACAACGCCGCCTCCGAGAGCAGCTACGGTAAACTTTCTGTCAAGACCGGATTTTAAAGCATAATTATAAATATCGGACAACGTTTTTAAATTTTTAGACTCTTCACCGGCTTTAAAAACGTAACTATCAACTATAAAATTTTCTTTTTTTAAAATGTCGGAAATTTCTTTCAAATAAAGGTTTGAAACGTTCCTATCGGAAACAAAAAACACTTTTTTATCCGGCACGTAAAGTTTAAAACTTTTTATTAAATCATCGTACCCGTTTGAAAAGATTATAGGATAAGGAACATTTTTAAGTTTTACGTTTATCTGTTTCATAATGTATTATAAAAGATTACCAGTGTATATCTTTTTGTATTATACCACCCTTATTTTCAAAACCGTACTTTGAGTGCCATCCGCCATTTCTATTATCGGAAGGAGTAGCGGCATTATCGGCTTCGTTATCGTCCTGTTGTCTTGTCGCAATCTTTATTTTTTCAATAACATAAAAGTTTTGATTTTTCATATCTGAAACCAAATTTTTATAAGTTCTTGATTTCGGCGACAAGTTAAGCGTTTCTTTACCGGATAAAACAGTTATCAAATAATTTTTGCCTTTTTCCAGCCCCGGTATTTTGTAAAATCCGTTTTTGTCGGTCAAATATATTCTTTCTTCATCGCTCAACAACAACCTTACCTGAACACCTTTTACACCTTCTTTAGATTTTAAAACTCTTCCTTCTATACTAACCGTTTCAGGTTTTAAAGTACCTATTTTTGCGTCAATATCGGAAGAAACGGATTTTTCGGTTCTAAGCTTAGTTTTAGCTTCTTCAGCTTCAAGTTTTAAGCGTAACTGTTCCTCTTTAGCAATACGGTCGGCTTCCTCTTTCTCCGCTTTTATTTTTGCTTTTTCGGCTTCTGCTTGTTCTTTTGCTTCACGTTCGGCTTGAATTTTCGCTTCTTTTTCAAGCCTTTTTTGCTCAGCTTCTTCAGCTTTTCTTTGCTCTTCTTCCTGCTTCAGTCTCTGCTGTTCTTCTTTAGCAAGACGATCCGCTTCCTCTTTTTCCGCTTTCAGTTTTGCTTTCTCTTCCTGAGCAAGTCTTTCGGCTTCAAGTTTTTTCGCCTTTAATCTTGCTTTCTCGGCTTCTGCTTGTTCTTTTGCTTCCTGCGCAGCCTTTATTTTAGCTTCTTTTTCAAGTTTCTTTTGTTCGGCTTCTTCTTTTTTCTTTTGTTCTTCGTAATCTTTGTCCAACATTTTTCTTTCTTCATCGGTCAACGGTTTTGATAAAATGTCATCTTCCAAATACAAATCTTCTTCGTCAAGTTCATGAGCTTCTTTTTTCGTTTCACGCGTTATATTTGCAGATGAAGAAATTGACGGTACTGCCGCTGACGATGCTGTCGGTTTGGAATCTGCAGTGACGGAAGTTGTTTTAAGTTTTTTTTGTTCCGCCTGATCGGCAAACTTTTTACGTATTTCTTCTCTAAGTTTAGCTTCCTTTTCAATTTCTTCGGCTTTTAATCTAGCTTTTTCTTCTTTGGCAAGTCTTGCTTTTTCTGCCTTTTCGGCTTTAAGCCTTGCCTTGACTTCTTCGGCTTCAAGTTTTAAGCGCAATTGTTCTTCTTTAGCAAGACGATCCGCTTCCTCTTTTTCCGCTTTTAGTCTTGCTTTCTCTGCTTCGGCTTCCTGCCTTGCTTGAAGCGCAGCTTGAATTTTCAACTCTTTCTCTAGTTTCTTTTGTTCGGCTTCTTCCATCTTCTTTTGCAAAACTTCTTCTTTTAATCTCTTCTGTTCGGCTTCAAGTTCTAGTTTTGCATTCAACTCTTCTTCTTTTGCTAACCGTTCCGCTTCTTCTCGTTCGGCTTTAAGCCTTGCCTTTTCATCTTTCAATGAGCTCTGCGAAACATTTAAATCAATGTCGGTATCTTTTCCTCTTTGTTGCATTTTTAGTTTGGCTTTTTCTTCTTTATCGGCTTTCTTTTTATTTTCTTTTAATACGACACCATCATCGTTGTGTCCTGTTATGACGTTACCGGTTCTTACTACAAAATTTTTATCTTTATATGAATCGGATAAATTTTCTATAATTATTTGTTCAGGTTCAAAAAAATAATTACCGCTTGAAACTTTTATGACGTAATTTCTATCCGGCTGCAAATTTTTTAACGTATAAATTCCCGCTTTATTTGTTTTTGCAGATTTGCCGTTACACGTTACAACGGCATTAAACAAACCTTTACCGTCAATCTCAACTTTACCGGAAACGTCCAAAAAAGATTTAAAAATAATCGTTTCGTCTTTTGAAAGTTTATCTATTGTTTGAATATTTTCAACAAAAACGTTACCGTACTTTACCGCTCTAAACGTATACTTTTTATTATGTTCCAAACTTATAATGCATGTTCCGTCTTTATCCGTTTTGTAAGTAAGATCGTTATTGACTACTATATTGACTTTATCCAAAGGTTTTTCACCTTGCTGAGCGTGAACCGTTACGTCGTATTTCATGCCCCCAGCTTTAAAGTTTAAAGGAGGATTTTCTTTTATGATTGACTGCACCGTTGCCTGTCTCGGAGTAAAAGAGTATCCGCTACTTGATACCGTAACGGTATATTCCTGATTCAATCCGACATTTGTTATTTTATAAACACCTTGTGCATTCGTTTTGTACTCTTGCTGCCTGTCGTTGATTTTCACTATAGCATTTCTGAACGGTTGCCCGTTATAAGTTACTTTCCCCGTAATTTCTCCGGAAATCGTAAAGTCTAAATTTTCTTTATCGCCTGTAACTTTTGTTACCGGTATGGATTTCGGAGACGGATTATACTTTTCTTCAACTACGCTTATTACGTAATCTCCACCTGCTACGAGAGAATCTATTTTGTAATAACCGTCGGAATCCGTTTTGTATATGCTTCCGTTTATGTTTATATCGATATTTTCTACACCTTTACCGAGCGATGTTACTCTACCGGAAACTGTAATATCCTTTGTAAAGTCGTGTATGACGTTTTCTTCCAGATAATCTATTTGGAACGGTTTAAATTGGTGCTTTTCGGATATAACTTTAACTTCGTAAGGACCGTTATATTCCAAATTGTCTATAACGTAAGCTCCGTCTTGATCCGTATAATATTTTATCGGTCTGTTATTTATCATAACGATAACGTCTCTTACCGGCTTTCCTCCTACCATAACTTTACCGCTGATTGAATATGTAGCCAAAGATGCTACAAAATTTTGATTTATTTGACTTTCTTCCAAATTTTTGAAAACTTTCGTTGAAGGAGAAAAAGTATAACCTTGTTTGGATACGGACAAAGTGTAAGTACCGCCTTTTTGAAGGTTAGGAATAATATAAGTACCCGTTCTGCTTGTTTTTACTTTAAAATTTTGTGTTCCTTTCACATCAATAACTATGTTATGAAGAGATAAGCTTGAAGTTGTAAATTGTGTTATTCTTCCGCTGATAGAAAGAGTTTCCGCATAAGAAAATACATATAAAAACAAGCCGGTAAAAATTAAAAGACCGGTATTGAAAATTTTTTTCATGAACTACCCCTTTTATATTTTAATCCTATCTTTATATTTTAGCTTATTTTATATTACTTTTTCAATTAATTTTCAATTATTTTATTATTGTTAAATTGGCAAACTTTGCCAACAATTTTTTCCATTGCCCGTTTGAAAATAGTACTACCAACTTCAAATTATCTCCCGAACCGCTCTTTTCTATTATCTTTCCGTTACCAAAAGCCTGATGAGAAACCAGTGTTCCTATTTGGTACGGACTATCATCTGCTCTTTCCAACGGTTCGTAAGTTATCTCTTCTTTATATTTAGATTCAAACGGTATAGAATTTGTTACAACATTATGTGCCGCTCTGTTGGAAAGTTGTTCCGTAAAACCAGCTTCCAATAAGAATCTTGACGGCATATTCCACTTTGTTTTACCGAAAACCGTTCTTTCTGTTGCCCAAGTCATATACAAGTTTTCTTTTGCTCTTGTCATACCGACATACATAAGTCTTCTTTCTTCTTCCAATTCCTGTTCATCATAAGCGGATTCACCTATAGGGAAAAGACCTTCTTCCAAACCTACTATGAACACATTTTTAAACTCCAATCCCTTAGCCAAATGAAGTGTCATAAGCGTAACTTTATCTTCGGTGTCTTGCCAAGAATCTATATCCGTTACAAGTGCAACTTGCGACAAGTAACCCGCAAGTGATCTGTCCGGTGATCTTCTTTCAAAATCTTCAACTGCGGAAACAAATTCTTGTATATTTTCTATTCTGCTTTTGTTTTCCGGACTATCTGTAAGTTCAAGTTCTCTTATATAACCGGAATCATCTATTACAGTTTCGACTATTTCTTTTACGGTTTTATCATATTTCGTAAGCACATTTTTTTCTATTATTTGCCTGAACGAGTTCATTGCGGCAAGCGAACCTCTCGGGATAATATCCGTTCCTGCAAACTTTAATGCTTCATATAATGAAAGACCTTTTGATGCGGCAAAAGCTTCCAATTTATCCATAGAAGATTTTCCCACCCCTCTTCTCGGGACATTTACTACTCTTCTAAAACTTACATTATCGTTTGGATTATGTATAAGTTTTAAATATGCCATAATATCTTTAATTTCGGCTCTTTCGTAAAACTTTAATGTTCCCACAATATTATAAGGTATACCTTGCCTTCTTAAAGCATCTTCCAATGCTCTGGATTGTGCATTTGTTCTGTAAAAAATAGCAAAATCGGAAAGTTTGTAACCGCTTTCTCTGTTTATAAGTATCATATCCACAACTCTGGCGGCCTCATCGTTTTCGTTCATATTTTGAAATACATTTATGTTACCTTTATCTTCGTTGCTTGTCCAAAGTTGTTTAGGTACTCTGCCCGTATTATTTTTAACCACATTCCATGCTCTTTGAAGTATCTTTGGTGTGGAACGATAATTTTCTTCAAGTTTTACCGTGGTACAACCGGGATAATCTTTTTCAAAATCTAAAATATTTGTAATATCGGCTCCACGCCAAGAATAAATACTTTGATCATCGTCACCCACTACACATATATTTTTATATTTTTCCGCCAACATTTTTGTTAAAACATATTGTGCATGGTTGGTGTCCTGATACTCGTCTACCAATATATATTTAAACTTATCTTGATATTTTGAAAGAATGTCCGGATTTGCCTGTAAATTTAAAACTGTTTGCATTATCAAATCACCGAAATCAAAAGCGTTGTAAGTTTTTAATTTCTTTTGATAAAGTTCGTATATTGCCGATACCGTTTTACCGTAAAAGTCACCTTTTGTCTGGCAATCGTCGTTCATATCTTGCGGACTGTCCAAATCGTCTTTTGCTCTGCTTATTCTGTTTGCCACCCATGTAGGTTTAAACTTTTTATCGTCGAGATTTAGTTCTTTTATGCATTCTTTTACAACATTTACCTGCTCACCCATATCGTATATGAGGAAGTTCGGATCTATACCGAAATTTTTTGCTTCACAGGATAAAAGATATAAACAGAACGAATGGAATGTGGAAACCCTGACATCAAAAGCCATATTGTCGGTCAACTCGTTAACCCTTTTTCTCATTTCGTTTGCGGCTTTATTAGTAAATGTAACAGCTAATATGTTGTAAGGTTTTACTCCTTGTTCCAATAGATACGCTATTCTATACGTAATAACTCTTGTTTTGCCTGTTCCTGCACCTGCAAAAATTATTAACGGACCGTCTGTATGTAAGACGGCTTCTTTTTGTGAATTATTTAAATTGTCTAATGATATAGTCATAATTTGTGTATTATACCATATATAAAAAATAATACTCAAATAATTGTTTTATAAATAAAATATATTGTAAAATGTAAAAATATTATATTTATACCTTTATATAAGGAGAAAATAATGAATACTCAACAACAAGAAAATAAATATTTGATGAAGACTTACAAAAGATATAATGTTTCCGTTAAAAAATCCAAAGGACAATATGTTTGGGACGAAAACGGTAAAAAATATTTGGACTTTTTTTCCGGTATAAGTGTTTGTAGTTTCGGACACGGTAACCCTGCAGTAATTTCAGCAATAAAAAAACAGTTGGATTTGTTTGTACACTGTTCCAACGTTTATTATTCCAAACCGCAAGTTGAAGTTGCAAAAGCTTTGCTTGATAAATCTTTTAAAAACGGCAGAGTTTTTTTAGCAAATACGGGAGCTGAAGCCAACGAATGTGCAATAAAAATTGCAAGAAAGTGGGGCAGCGATCATCCTTTAAAAGACGGAACTAAAAGGTACGAAATAATTGCATTTAAAAATTCTTTTCATGGTAGAACACTTGCAACTCTTGCTGCAACAGGTCAGGAAAAGTTTCATACTTCATTTAAACCGTTACAACAAAAGTTTGTGTTTGCCGAGTTTAATAATATTGATTCAGTAAAAAAGTTAATAAACAAAAATACCGTAGCAGTAATGATTGAGTTGGTACAAGGTGAAGGAGGAATAAATATTGCCGACAAAAAGTTTATTAAAGATTTAAGAAAACTTTGTGACGACAAAAATCTTCTTTTAATATGCGACGAAATTCAGTGCGGTTTGGCAAGAACAGGTAAAACTTTTGCTTGGCAACATTACGGAATAAAGCCGGACATCTTTACATTAGCAAAAGCAATAGCTAACGGTCTTCCGTTAGGTGCCGTTGTTGCGGATAAAAAAGTTGCCGAGGTATTTAATTACGGTGATCACGGTTCAACTTTCGGCGGTAACCCTGTATCTTGTGCAGCTGCTGCCGCAACATTAAAATTAATTACTCCGAAACTTTTGAAAGATATTACCGACAAATCAAAATATTTCGTTAAAAAGTTGAATGAATTAAAGAAAAAGTTTTCTTGCATTAAAGAAGTTAGAAGTTTAGGCCTTTTAGTAGGTGTTGAGCTTGATTTTGCCGGTAAAGATATAGTAGAATTTTGCATTGCAAAAGGTCTTCTTATAAACTGTACTCAAGGTAATGTTTTAAGATTTTTACCACCTTTTGTAATAACTAAAAAAGATATTGATAAAGCAATTAAAATATTGGAGGATGCAATAAAATGGCAGACATTAAAAAAGTAGTTGTAGCCTATTCGGGCGGACTTGACACATCCATCATTTTATCTTGGATAAAGGAAACATATAATGCGGAAGTTATCGCATGTTGTGTAAATGTAGGTCAAGACAAAGAAGTTGTAGGACTTAAAGAAAAGGCTAGAAGAACAGGTGCTTCAAAATGTTATGTTATAGATGCTAAAAAAGAGTTTGTAACGGACTACATTTTCCCTGCAATAAAAGCTAATGCACTTTATGAAAACAGATACTTGTTGGGAACATCACTAGCAAGACCTGTGATTGCAAAGAAAATTGTTGAAATAGCAAAAAAAGAAAAAGCAGATGCAATTTGTCATGGTGCAACAGGTAAAGGTAACGATCAAGTAAGATTTGAGCTTGGTTTTAAAGCTTTGATGCCTGAAGCAAAAATAATTGCTCCTTGGAGAATTTGGGACATTAAATCAAGAAACGATGCAATAGATTATGCTAAAAAAAGAGGAATTCCCGTTCCTGTAACAAAAGCAAAACCTTATTCTTCTGATGCAAACCTTTGGCACATTTCTTATGAAGGCGGAGTATTGGAAGATACAGATAACGAATGGGACGAAGACATGTTCCAAATGACCGTATCAGCAAAAGATGCTCCTAACAGAGCAACTTATGTAAAAATAGATTTTGTTAAAGGTATTCCTGTAGCAATTAACGGTAAAACATTTGATCCTGTATCTTTGGTTCAAAAACTTAACGAAGTTGCAGGTGCAAACGGCATAGGAAGAATAGATATAATTGAAAACAGACTCGTAGGTATGAAATCAAGAGGAGTTTATGAAGCTCCTGCTGCAACACTTTTGTACTTTGCTCATAACGAACTTGAATCTATGACAATAGACAGAGATACGGCACACTATAAAGAATTGATAGCACACAAATATGCGGAACTTGCATATAACGGATTATGGTTCAATCCTTTAAGAGAAGCTCTTGATGCATTTATAGATGTAACTCAGAAATATGTTACAGGTTCAGTAACAGTAAAACTTTATAAAGGTAACATGCAAGTTGTTTCAAGAAAAGCAAAAAATCCTTTATATTGGGAAGAGCTTGCAACATTTGATAAAGACGAAATTTATAACCAAAAAGACGCGGAAGGATTTATCAATTTGTTCGGTTTACCGACAAAGGTTCAGGCTTTGATGAGAAAAGGAAAGTAATAAATAGAATTACATATTGTCACGATAAAAACTTATAGCTTTGGTTACACCTTCGAAATTTTAAATTTTATGTACCGTTGTCACTTATGTACACTGCAACTTAAAATTTCTTCGGTTCACCGACAAGCTATAAGTTTTTTTCTTGGTCGTTACATTTATACAACAGGTTACATTTTTTGTAGTTTTTTTTGTTGTTGTTAATCTGAACTTGATTCAGAATCTATAAAAAGAATAAATATCCCCAGCCAAGCTGTGAGATTTCTCTTTCATTATTTCCTTTACACCTCATCTTATTTTTTATGGATAAAATAGATCTATAACTTAATAATATTTTTTTACTTTTACACTTTAAATTATTTGAATTTAAAGTGTTGTAGTAAAAACAAATAAGATTTATTTCAATGTCGCATTTTTACTGAAAATA
>JAZNAT010000036.1:0-4665 GCA_045586665.1 Endomicrobiaceae bacterium
TTAGAGCAAATAAAAAACAATATTTTATATAGTAAAATACTACTTATTGATGTTATAAAAAATAATCCCGCTTTTGCCATATCGGCTAAACAACATCCTAAAAGAAAAGAATTTTTTGATAGATATGAAAACGAAAATGTAAATAAACTTATAATTGAAATTTTAAAAAAATAATCTTCGTTATTTTTGACTATTTTAAAATTTCTTTAATAAATCTTTCCGATATTTCCATTTCTTTTTTTAGATAAATATTTGCATTAATACCGTTATCTTGTTTTTTCAATCGTAACTTTTGTATCAAATCCAATAATCTGATTTTTCTTTTCTCCATTTCGCCTTTAAGCTCTATTATTTCAAATGACTTTTCAAATATAATTGAAAAAGCAAGACCATGAAATGAGTTTGTAACAACATATTGTGCATTATATATAAGATTCAAATAATCTTGAACCGATATTCTGCTCCAAGATTCAAAACCTATATTAAAAAAACGAGATAAAGCTATTACTTTAAATTCCAAACCTAATTCTTGTGCTTTTAATTTATATTTTTTGTAAATATCGATATCGTTTTGAAGAATTATAAGTAAGAGATATTTTTTTTCGTCATACTTGTTTTTTAATAATGTCTTCCATTCATTTTTTTTCAATAGAAAAACCGGATCAAGAACAACTTGAACATCCAAACCGGTAAGCTCTTTAACCGTTTTTTTTGCACTTTCTTCTCTAACCGATATTTTATTAAAAGATTTTATTTCTTTGGAATAAATTTCTTTATATTGTTCAGGTAAATCTTCTCCGAAACTTGCCCCGTAACTTACTTTTTTTTCGTTCGGTGCAAAATTTGCAAAATACACGGGTTTTGCATTTGTTATTTTAGGGTTCCATACCTGATCACTTCCGACAATAAATAAATCTGTATCTTCAATCAGTTCATTAGCGAAATACTTTTCTTTTATATATTTAGTTCTGAAATCATTAAAATGTTTTTTTCTTATTTCATCTTCATCGTGTATTTTTTTTAATAACGGAATATTTGAAACAAACGGTTTTTCGGTATCATCATTATTGTCCTTCTTTGAAAAACAAATATGAAAAGCATCTATGCCTAAATTGTTCAGTTTGGTTTGTAATGCATAGGATTGCAATATCGCTCCGTAGTTTATGTGATTATAAAAAGTTATTATTCCTGCTTTCATTATTTATTTACGTTAACCTTCTCTTGTATTTGTTTAAACAACTTTTTGACTGAATTGTTTTTATATTGTTTCAATTTTTGTTTATAATAGTCTTTATCGCATACACAATATTCCAAAAGTTGTAATATTAAACGACAATAATTATCAATATGTTTTATATAATTTTTTACCTTTCTTACTTCATGAGAATGGCTGTCGGAATGAATTCTGTATTTTAATAAAACTTCTTCAATAAATCCTAATTTATATCTGTTTATTACAGGTAAAGTTAATTGAAGGTTTTGACCTGCATCGCTTATGGGAATATTTTTATCTTTATAAATTTCAAATAGACTTTTTGTTCTAACCATATATGCTCCTGCCAAACATGTATTGGCAGTATCAATGACAGTTTCAAAAATATTTTTTATTTTTGAAAAAGTAGGAATAATTTTTTCCGATTTACCGTCAAACCTGCATGTTTTATTTTGAACAATGGCATAATCGGGGTTTTCGTTTAAAAACTTTGCTTTTTTATATATGGCTCCCGGCAGCAATATGTCGTCACAATCTACAGGCATAACATATTTGCCTGTTACAAGTTTTAATCCGCAGCAAAAGGCATTCGAAGCTCCTTCACATTTTTTCAGATTAACAACTTTTATATTCCATATTTTATCGGCATCATTTTTTGCCCAATCATTAAAGATTTGTAAAGAATTATCCGTAGATGCATCATTTATAAATATGATTTCAACAAAGTCATAATTTTGATTTTGAAGCGATACAAGAAAATCTTTTAAATATTTTTCTTCATTATGACAAGGGATTATTACACTGACAATATCGTTCATTACTTATCTGTTTCTTTGTCTTCCTTAAATACCGGTTGCCAGCCTTCTTCTTCATCAACGTCGTGTATCGGGTCTGCCAACAACATTTCTTGTGCATCGGCATATTCGGAAACTTTCATTTCAAAGTTATCTTTTGTTACAATCGTTTCATCAAAAGAAGGAACTTTTTGAGACGGTTCCGCTTGTGTTATTATTTCTTTTTGTAAAAGTTCATCAGTAAAAGTTTTTAACTTTTGTTCGATATCGGAAGGACAATTTGCAATTTTGTTAAGGCTATCGACTATCGAGGCTATTGAACATCCGTCAAGTATTGCTTGAAAAACAATACTTCCGCAATTGTTCATTGCATAATAAATTCCCGTTTCGGAATTTATTATAATAGCCACGTTGTTTGTTATGTCCGCAAACATTTTCGATTCGTTTAATTTATACATTTTTATAGCTCCTTAACAAAATTTTTTAATATTCTAACATTTTTACTTAAATTAGACGATAAGTTTATTTGATAAAAATCCAAATCTTTAACAAAAGATATTAACAGTTTTATATACCGTGCATCTTTATCGGCATTCATTTGTGTTGCCGTAGAATAAACCAATTGAGTAATAGCTTTGCTTTTGTTTGTTTTTTCAATCGTAGGTTCCGTTATGTTTGATATTTTAGGAAAAACAACCGCTTTTATCGGCAGATTCGTAATAACATTGTCATAACCGGATATATTGAGAATATATTTGGTATTATTATAATTATCGCACATAAATTCGGATTTTAAATTCGCCATTTGTTTATATATTTTGTCCGACAAAGTAATCATTGAATAGATAGGATATGCAGCTAAATTGTTGTCATCCTTTTTGCTTAATATTAAATAGTCGTCGGAAACGTACTGAAAACCGTCTGCTAAACAAGATACCGACAGTGTGGATTTTCCGCTGCCACCCATAGCACAAATTAAAACGCCTTTTCCGTTTATACCTACTGCAGCCGAATGAACAAGTGCGGAATTGGAAGTACTTACCATTTGGCTTATGTGTCTAACAAATAAATGCCCTTGCTTAGAAAGAATATCATAAGAAAAATCTTGTGCTATAAAATAATATTTTTTCCCTTCCGGGTTTTCGGCATTTATTATTTTATTTCCTAAATCAATTCTTATGTATTGTTGATTTTGGCAAGATACCGTTATCCATTTCGATTTGTTATATTGTTCATTAAGATATGATTGTATATCGTCTTTCCATATATATATTGTTTCATCGTAGCCGGTAACATTATCCTTTAACGAACAAGAAAAATATCGTTTAAGTTGCGGTAAAAAATCTTTATAAGCTATTTGCAGTCTTATAACTTTTACACCTAAATCCAAATATTTTGTAACAAGGCTATATCTTTTTGCTTGTTTTTGAAATCTTTTATCAAAAAAATCATAATATTTTAAAAGAGAATTTTTATTGACGTTTAATATATAAGTTTCGTTTTTTAATGTCATATTTCAAACATCCTGTCTGCAACTTTTTCAAAAAACAAATTGTTTATTACAGGTATTTTTTGTATCATTTTTAAATACAAAAAACGGCTGAACAAATTTATTCCATCGGAAAAACTTCTACATTTTCTCATTTTTATTTTTAATTGTTGGGCTTTGGAAAAAAACAAATGAGTTTTTGTATAGAAATTAAAATCTTTTTGTTGTTTTTCGGATATGTTTATTGAAGATAAAATATTTTCGGAAACGGTATTAGGAACAAAACGATTAAAAAGTTCCAACATTATTTTTGTTTGGGCAAGCGTTCCTGTATATTGGGCGTTTTCTATTATGAATTTCCAATTTATATTTTTGTTCTTTTTTATTATATAAACGCCGTCAAGCAACCACGATACGTTTTTATAAAACGGCTGAGAATAAATTATGTTGTCAAAACCGTTATTGAGCAATAAAAATATCATATCTTCTACACAGGCAATAAGAACTTTCGAGCCGTAAAAATCATACTCTTTAGCTCTTTCAAAAATCCGTTTATATATTTTATCGGAATTAATATCGCTTTTTACAAGAGTATGATGAACATCAATTACCTGTTTATCTTTTTTTATTATTTCTGCGGCATTCCAATAAATTTTTCTTACTTTAAACCCTAATTTTTTGCCAATTTCAACGGTTTCATTAAATTTATCTTTAGGAACGGCACAATCAACATCATACATCATTCTTGCTTTATCAGGTTCCAATATTCTCATAGCCGAACCTTTAACCAACATAACCGGAACATTTTGTTTATTCAATTCTTGTGTCAGTTGTTTTAAACCTAACATTAACGGGACATTATTGTATTGAAATAATCTTAATACACCTTCCAGTCTGGGTTTAATATCTTTAGGAATTTCTATGTGAGGATTATTTAAGAACAAATTTGCAAGCAAAAAATTAAACGTAAATTTTTCTTTTTCTATATTGTAGTCGAAATCATATAACAAACGAAAAATTTGTTCTTTCGTTACGGTTTGTGAAACATATAATTTTATAAGGAATTCTTCTTTAGGTGAAAGGTTAAGATATTTTTTAAAAAAATTAATATCTAACATTGCTAAAAAGTCTCTCCAAATATGCAAATATATTATGTATTTTATAAATTT
>JAZNAT010000037.1:0-13387 GCA_045586665.1 Endomicrobiaceae bacterium
CTGCTTACAAGGAGGAAACAACTATGAAAAAATTATCTTTATTATTGTTGGTATTTGCTGTTGTTTTCAGTTTAACGACATCCGTTTTAGCGGCTCCGTCAAGAGATGATGATGCTTCCTGAGGAAACGATATTACGACCAGCAGTGATAATTTCGCAAAAATTGTTATTAACGGATTAAATTAATAACATCGTAATGTATAAAAATATCGTATTTATAAAAACTTAACAAGATACAATACAACAAAGGATAAACATCATGAGAAAGGCAACAAAGAAAGGTTTTACGTTAGTAGAGTTGGTAATAGTAATAGTAATAGTAGGGATATTAAGTATAGTAGCGGTACCTCTTTACAGAGGATATTTAAGGAGAGCGATTTCTACTGAAGCGACATCGTTATTATCTGCAATAAATACTGCGCAAAGGGTTTATTCTACGGAATACGGAGAATATTTGGAAGTACCCGAGACAAGCGTAAATACAATTCTTGATGTAGATGCAAGATCAAACAAATATTTCACATCATTTACGATAAGGAAGAGCGGGAACAGTTATTCTGCGGTAACTGAAGGTGTAGGCGGAGCTACCGGAATTTCTGCAACCATTTTAGGCGCGGAAATTTAATATTTAAACATTATTGTATATTGTTTTTATGAAAATGAATGAATATTAAACAAATAGCTTTCATTGATTGCTTATATACGGTATCTCGTATTTTTTTGGACGTTTTTTTATTGGCATATCTTTTTACGGTAACAAAACAAAATATTTTTGATATAGGCATATATTATTTTGCATCGACAAGCATTATGTTATTTACCGCCGTATTTATACGTAATTATTTGTCAAAAGGATATTTTCTTCAAATATATCGTGCAGGTATTTTTTGTAATCTCATATTTTTTGTTTTTTTGTTATATATGAATAAGGAAGTTTCCCAACATATGTTTTTATGCGGGATTTTGCTCGGTTTAAGTATATTTTTAAGAGGAATAGCCCGCATTTTTTTAACGTATCAATTCGTATCCGAATCGATAATGATAAAGTTCAGAGGATATTTGGAATTCGTCAAAGCTTTGTTAAAAGTTGTTACTCCTTTCATTTTCGGTATAGTCTTATATAAATATTCGAATTTTAAAAATGTATTAGTGATTTTATTCATAATGCTTTTTATGGAATATTTTTTTACTTTTTCAATTACTCAATTTAAAATAAACAAAAAAGCAAAAACTCAATTGTTATATTTTTTTAAAAATATTCTCAATAACAAATTAATAGTAAAATCTCTTTTGATGGATTTTTTTCGTGGTATGACGATTTTAGGTGTATTACCGGTAGTTGTAACAATATATATTGTTTGTTTGTTTGAAACAAATTTTCATTTAGGTGTTTTGACTTCTGTTTTTTCTTTAATAACTCTTTCTGTTAACTTTTTGTTCGGGAAATATTGTCGTTATGTACATTTTGTCAGTATTTTAAAATTTTCAGGAATTATTTCCGTATTGTTATCTTTTTTGTTTGTTTTAATACCGAATAATATAACTTTTATTTTATACAATCTCGGTTTAGTTACTGCTATGCAGCTTTTATGGTTGTTAACCGAAGTAAATATGTTTAATATTGCAAGTTTGGACGAAATAAAAAATAAATTTCAGACAGAATATTTTATTACCAGAGAAATATTTTCCGGTTTCGGAAAAATATTAGGGATGAGCGTATTAATAATTATAGGTTATTTTAAATATTTTATTCTTTTAAAATATTACCTTTTATTATTAACAATAGCTGTGTTAATAATGGTTTTTTATGCCGTAAAAGTAAACGGTACTTTATTTCAAAAATAAGGATATTTCTATGAACAAAATTTTATATCCGTATATTTTCCTTTTTTTTATCGTTTTGGTTTGTGTCGTATATATGTCATTTTTTTATAAAAAGCAGGATAAAATAAATTTTCCTATAGATTTGGTATATTTATGGGTTGACGGTAATGATGAAGAGTGGTTAAAGAAAAAAAATTATTGGCAAGAAAAACTTATGGTAACGGAAAAATATTCCACATCGGCAGCAAGATTTAGAGACAGAGGAGAATTGAAACACAGTTTAAGATCCGTAGATAAATATATGCCATGGATACGTTATATTTTTATTGTAACGGATAATCAAATTCCGGAATGGTTAAACTTGAATAATCCGAAAATAAAGATAATAGATCATAAACAAATATTACCGCAAGACGCTTTACCTGTTTTTAATTCAATGGCGATAGAAACCGGTATTGCAAATATTGAAGGCTTAGCAGAACATTTTATTTATTCAAACGACGATGTTTTTGTAAACAAAAAAATATCTCCTGATTTTTTCTTTACGGAAGAAGGGGTTCCTGTTTTTTATGACGATATTTCAGCAAAGAAAAATAGAAAAAAATGGGCTGAAGAAAACCCGGGTGCAATGTGGGTAAAGCTTGATAAACGAGTAGAATCTTTATTGCAGTCAAAAAAGATGAAATATCACAATCTGACCGATACTCATACTATGAGTTCTTTTCGTAAATCTGATTTTTTAAATACGCTGCGTTTTTTTAAAGAAGAATTCAATAAAACGGCACATTCAAAATTCAGAGATCCTGAAAATGTAAATTTAAGTATTATTTATGAAGTTCTTTATAATCAAAAAAAAATAGCTTTTAAAGATTCCCAACTTATAAATTCTAAGTTCGGAGACGGACCGGCAGGCATATTGGTCATAAAAAATATAGAAGATATAGTCAAATTAAAGCCTTGTCTTTTTTGTTTAAACGACGATAGCAGTCTGTCTCAACAGGATATTAAAGTGCATATTAATTTTTTAAAAAAAAAGTATCCTAAAAAATCTTGTTTTGAAAAATAAAAAATAAAAGACCTCACAAGAAAGAGATCTTTTATTTTTATACATTACGATGCTATTAATTTAATCCGTTAATAACAATTTTTGCGGAATTGTCGCTGCTGGTCGTAATATCGTTTCCTCCGGAAGAATCATCATCTATTGACGGAGATGCTGCTGCCCAAACTGATGCCGTTAAACTGAAAACAAAAGCAAATACCAACAATAATAAAGATAATTTTTTCATAGTTGTTTCCTCCTTGTAAGCAGTAATTATCTCTAAAAAAATTATAATTAATATTTTGTTTTCTGTCAATAGAATATATTGTTTTCAATATTCTATTTTACTTTGATTTTTTTGAATATTGTCAAACGTTATTAACGCCGATAAAAAATGTTGTACGAAATCGATTCTTATATATTTTGACTCAAGATTATATTCTTTATCCGTCCATTCATCATCATACAAAATATACTCCGTTACTTTATTTCGCTTTTTTAAATTCTTTTCTTTGACGTTTGCTTTTGCCGGTATCCCACCGATATATTTGCCGTACTTATATTGAAACTTGTTTAAATATTTAATTTCTTTTTTTAAATAATCGTAAATTTGTTTTTTTAATATTTTATCGTCTATACAGTAATATGCCCCTACAAGACCTTCCATAACTGTACTGATACTGCATAAGCTGCCGTTATTTTTAAAATCTTCAATTATATTGTTTACGTTTTGTATAACAAAATTTTTTAACAACAAAGTTTCTTCTTTGGACTGTTTGTTACCGGCAACTTGGAAAAGCTTTCTTATTGCCAGTAACGCCCAATGGTCATATTCGTCGTTTCTATCTTTTTCTCTTAATTGTGCAATATAAATAAGTGCTTTTTTTGCGGACACCAACCATTTTTCCTGAGGATTGTTTTCGTATAGATACAGTAATCCCAGACAAGCTTCTCCAAGATAATAAATACAAGGGTCACTATTGTTTTTTTTACCCGATATCATTTCATAACATGTAATAATATTGCCGCTGTTTTCTTGCAGAAAAATTAAAAAATTACCGAGTCCTTCAATAATTTTATTATTGAAAATTCCGCTGTTATAGTAGGAAGACAAAGAAATTAAAGATATGCCCGTTCCTCCTGATTTTGCTATAAATTCTTCCGTTTCTCCGTCTGTCGGCTTCGATACAACGCAATACATATCGGGATCTATTTTAACAACATAATTATCAATAAGATATTTTGTTGCAGATAATCTTTTTTATTTTATATTTTTGTCGTGATAAAAATGTTCATATAACCACATTGCATATAACGTTCCACCGTGGCGAAGGATATTATATTTATAAGAATTCGGAAGTTGCGCTATATATATAAATTTACCGTCTTCTTTGATATGATTTAGTATATAATATTTTGAAAGGATGCGAGTTATTGTACAACTGTTATTTGTATTTATATATACAAGAAATAAAAAAAATACAGCTGAAAAAATGGTAAAAAAAACAATCAATATTTTTTTCTTCATAATATTTTGCATTTTAAGCGGCATCAGAGACTAAAGACAACTCTTATTTGTTGTCTTTTAAAAGTTTGTCTATCGCGTCGGAATAAACGGTTGAAGTTAAAGCGTGTGCAAGTTCCGGATAAGATTTCGTATAAACGTAAGCACCTTCTTTTCTTAATTTTTTTGCTACGGAGTTAAGCTTGTTTACGCTGATAAATCTGTTTTTTTCGCCGTGATAAAAATAAAAATTTTTGTTTTTTGCATTGTGGACATATTTTTTTGCTACCGAAAGAAATTCCGCACCGTTCATACATAAACAGGCGTTGAAAGTATCATACTTAAGATTGAAATACAGTGCCATAGCTCCGCCGTATTGAGTGCCGGCAACATACGTTTTTAATATGAGCGGTTTGTATTCGTTGTGAATCTCGTCAATTTTCTTTTTAATTCTGTTATGCAAAATATCGTCGGCCGTTTCCGAGCGGAAAGATTTATAGTCAAGGTCGAAACCTATAATAAAGAAATTTTCTTTGCTTACTTTAAATTTCCAGTTGGAAACTTCTTTTTCAAAGTTCATATCGTTATAATTCTTATAGTTAAAATTATTAGTATTATCAACGTAACCGTGGAATAGAACTAGAATTTTTATTTCATTTTCATCTATTTCGTTAGGGATACATATATAACTTTTATCAGGATTTGCGATTTTTTTATAAGGATAAGAATACTGTGAAAAAACGAACAAAGAAATTAATATAAGCAGTAAATTGAAAGTTTTCATTAAGCATTTCCAAGATGTAATAGTATAATATTATTTTAATATTTTTTATAAAATTTGTCTAATGAAAATTTTATCTTGAAAAAAGTTATAATTTATTGTAAATTAAATTCTATCGATTTATCTGTTTTAATAATTAGGAATAAAAGAATGAATAAATATGACGTAATAGTGATAGGTGCCGGCAATGCAGGATGCGAAGCCGCTCTTGCTCCGGCAAGATTGGGTATAAAAACGCTGCTTATAACACAAAATATAGATTCTATAGCAAACATGCCGTGCAACCCTGCAATAGGAGGGATAGCAAAAGGTCAAATCGTCAGAGAAATTGACGCTTTAGGCGGAGAAATGGGATGGATAACCGATATGGCGGGTATTCAGTTTAAAATGCTTAACAAGTCAAGAGGTCCCGCTGTATGGTCTCCAAGAGCTCAGTGCGATAAAAAGTTATATTCGGCTTTTATGCAAAATTCCATAATTTCTCAGCAAAATCTTGATCTTTTGCAAGCAACTGTTACCGGTCTTATCGTAAAAAATAATAAAGTTGAAGGCATCATTACAAATTTAAACGAAAAAATTGAAGCAAAAACGATAATAATTACTACCGGAACGTTTTTAAACGGTAAAATATTTGTAGGACAAACGGTTTTTAACGGCGGCAGGTTCAGTGAAGATTCGTCACCGGATTTGTCGGAGTCTTTAAAAAAAGACTGCGGATTGGAAATGTCAAGATTTACTACCTGCACTCCGCCAAGAGTCAACGGAAATTCCGTAAACTATTCCAAAATGACACCTCAGCCTGGAGACAATCCTCCCGTAGCGTTTTCACATTTTACGGACATAAAAATTTGGCAGCAGCAGAAAAAGCAAGTGCCTTGTTATCTTGTTTATTCAAACGAAACGACACATAAAATAATTAAAGATAATATAAAAGAATCTTCTTTATATAACGGGCTTGCGGATGCACACGGCCCGAGATACTGCCCGTCTATAGAAGATAAAATAGTACGGTTTCCTGACAGAACAAGACATCAGCTTTTTTTGGAACCGGAAAGTTTGAGTACGAAAGAAGTTTATATTAACGGACTTTTTACCGGGCTAGGGGAACATGTTCAAAAAGAGTTGCTGTGTTCGATTGAAGGATTGGAAAACGTAAAAATAATAAGGTACGGTTATGCAATAGAATATGATTACATACATCCGACACAGATAAAACATACTCTTGAAACCAAAACCATAGAAAATCTTTACCTTGCGGGACAAATAAACGGTACTACCGGCTATGAAGAAGCTGCCGCTCAAGGCATAGTTGCCGGAATTAATGCTGCTTTAAAAGTTTTAAACAGAGAACCTTTAGTACTTCACAGACAGGAAGCTTATATCGGTATATTGATAGACGATTTGGTAACTAAAGGTGTTGACGAACCATACAGAATGTTTACTTCAAGAGCCGAGCGCAGATTAAGTATAAGAACCGACAATGCCGATTTAAGGCTTATGGAACTGGGACATCATATAGGTTTGATTTCGGATGCAATGTATAAAAAGTTCGATTTGTACAGACAGACTTTGGTAGATATTTATGAAAATAAAAAAGATTTAATTCTTCCGGCTGATGAAGAGCTTGCACCGTGGTCTATGGAAAAAGTGAACGAAGAACTGGAGATTACCCGTAAATACGAAGGATATATTCAAATACAGGAACAAAACGCAAAAAAACTTGCAAAGTATGAGAATAAACAAATTCCGAACGATTTGGATTTAAGCTCTATTTCAACATTGTCAAGCGAAACGAAAGAAAAATTGTTAAAAGTAAAACCGGTAACTTTGGGACAAGCTAACAGAATACCGGGAATAAAGCCGAGCGATATAATATTTTTAAATATTGCCATAGAAAAGTTTGTAAGAGAAAAAAAAGATGCGGAGAAAAAAGAAAGTGAAACAAAATAACATAAACATTTACGTTTTTACCGGAACCGGCAATACTCTTATTGCTGCAAATAAAATTGCGGAAGTTTTTGATAAAAATTCGTATAATGCAACCGTTTACAGAATGGAAAACGTTAGTCCGAAAGACGTAAACTTAAACTCTACAATAGGTATCGGTTTTACGGTAGCTTTTTGGAACACTTACCCTTTTGTACGCCGCTGGATAAACGAGTTGCCTGACGGTAACGGTGCGGAAATTTTTTTGTTTAATACTATGGGAGACAGTTCCTTTGGGATGATTTACCACATTGCAAAAATTTTGAAAAACAAAAACTATAAAATAATCGCCGCGAAAGGATTTTTAATGCCTAACAATTTTTTGCTGGTACAAGGCGACAAATCCAACGAAAAAAAGAAAAATAAAACTTTATTAAAAATTGAAGACTTTGCAAAAGATATTATTGACGAAAAAGAGTACGTTTCCAAAGCCGGTTTTTTTACGGCTGCGGCATTTAAAATTTCAAGTTTTGTCGTACTAAAACTTTGGAACACAAAACTTGCGAAAAAAATAATGAAGTTTAAAATAAATAAAAAATGCAATAAATGCGGAGTTTGTGCAAATTTGTGTCCTGTAGAAAACATAGAAATAAAAGATACAGTTACGTTTAAAGACAAATGCCTTTTTTGTTTAAGGTGCGTATCTTATTGTCCGCAGCAGGCATTAAGCAACAAAATTCTTTTAAAAACTTACAGAGCATTAAACTTGAGTCAAATACAATGGAAAAAACAATAATAGAGTTTTTAGGTTACGTTTCTGCAGTTCTTACTACGATAGCTTTTTTACCGCAGATTATAAAAACGTTTAAAACAAAATCGGCAAAAGACGTTTCTATGGGAATGTTCGTTTTATTTACTTGCGGTGTATTTTTGTGGATTGTTTACGGTTTTTTAACCGTGACTATGCCCGTTTTAATAGCAAATGCCGTAATTTTTTGTTTGTCTCTTACCCAAATTATTTTAAAAATCAAGTACGATAAGGTGGAAAAGATAAAAAACGATTAAACGAAATTTTTAATTTTTTAAAAAACAAATTTAAAAAAAGTAGTATAATAATTTTGTAGAATAAAATTTTATTGCATATATATAGGAGAGCGACGCATGAAATACATATTTATGACAGGTGGAGTTGTAAGTTCTTTGGGTAAAGGTATAACCGGTGCAAGTATAGGAAAACTTTTACAGCTGCACGGATATAAAGTCAATATGATAAAAATGGACCCGTATATAAACGTCGATCCCGGCACGATGAACCCTTTCCAGCACGGTGAAGTTTACGTTACCGCCGACGGTGCCGAAGCCGATTTGGATTTGGGAACATACGAAAGGTTTCTTGATATAGTAACGAAAAAAGCAAACACCAACACGGCAGGCGACATTTATCAAACCGTTATCAACAAAGAAAGAAAAGGCGAATATAACGGCGGAACGGTTCAAGTAATACCGCACATTACAAACGAAATTAAAAAAAGATTTAAAGCTTTTGACGGACAAGTTGACGTTACGATTATAGAAATCGGCGGAACTATAGGTGATATAGAAGGACTTCCTTTTATAGAAGCTACGCGTCAGTTTATGCTGGAACAAAAACGTGAAGATATAATGAGCATACATCTTACGTTTGTTCCTTACATAGAGGGTGCAAAAGAACTTAAAACAAAACCGACACAACATTCCGTCAACAAGTTAAGAGAAGTCGGTATTATACCCGATATGATTATATGCAGAACGCAGTATCCTATTACGGATTCGATGAAAGGTAAAATTTCTTTATTCTGTAACGTGCCAAAAGAGGCGGTAGTCGAAGCAAGAACGTGTTCTTCCATTTATCATATACCGGATTCTTTGCACGAGCAGGGTGTTGACGATTTCGTTTTGAAAAGACTTAACTTGAAAAGTAAAATAAAGTTCAACCACAAATGGTTCAAATACGTCAAACAGGATACAAGCGCTTATAAAACCGTAAAAATAGGCGTTATCGGCAAATATGCGGATTTGAAGGACGCATATAAATCGATAGACGAATCGTTGAAAATTTCGGCTATGGAAGCAAAAGTAAACGTCGACGTACAGTATATTTCTTCCGAAGACAAATCTTTAACCAAAAAATTGAAAACTTTGGACGCAATACTTGTTCCAGGCGGGTTCGGAGTAAGAGGTATCGAAGGTAAAATTGCAGCTATAAAATTTGCAAGAGAAAACAAAGTTCCTTTTTTGGGGATATGTTTAGGTATGCAGTGCTGCGTAATTGAAGCTGCAAGAAATCTGTTAAAATTCAAAAACGCAAATTCTACCGAAATAGACAAAAAAACGATATATCCCGTAATAGAAATGTTGGAAGAACAAAAAGACGTAAAATATCTCGGCGGAACTATGAGACTGGGCAATTACGAGTCGGTTTTGGTAAAAGGTTCGCTGGCACACAAATTATATAAAACCGCAACGATAGTGGAACGCCACAGACACAGATACGAGATGAACCCGAAATATATAGATATGTTTAAAGAGGTAGGTCTTGATGTTTCCGGTTATCATAAAGGCGTTTTACCTGAAATCGTAGAGATAAAAAATCATCCGTTTTTTATAGCGGTACAGTTTCATCCTGAGTTCGGTGCAAGACCGACAAAACCGCATCCTCTTTTTCAGGGTCTTGTTTTGGCTGCAAAAAATAAAAATTAAATCCGGAATTTATTATGGGTTTAACGAACGAACAGCTTGAACGTTATTCAAGAAACATAATGTTAAAGCAAGTCGGTATAAAAGGACAAGAAAAACTTTTATCTTCGAAAGTGCTTGTTATAGGTGCCGGCGGGCTCGGAGCGCCTGCAATAACGTATTTGGCTGCAACAGGCGTAGGAACCATAGGCGTTGCAGACAAAGATAAAGTGGAACTTTCAAACCTTAACCGCCAGATAATTCATAATACGAGTAACCTCGCTAAAGATAAAACGTTGTCGGCAAAAGAAACGATAAACAAACTCAATCCCGATGTAAAAATAAACGTTCATAACGGTTTGATATCTGCAGAAAACATAACAGAGCTTATAGCTATTTACGATTTTGTTATTGATGCAACCGACAATTTTGAAACGAAATTTTTAATTAACGATGCTTGTGTCGTTTCAAAAAAGCCGTTTTCTCATGCAGGAGTCGTCGGCTTTCAAGGGCAACTTATGACGTATGTTCCGGACAAAAGCTGTTGTTACAGGTGCATATTTAAAGAACCTCCTCCAAAAGACTGTGTTGCTACATGTTCTCAGGCAGGAATACTCGGAGCAGCGGCAGGTATAATAGGGACGTTACAGGCAACCGAAGCCGTAAAATATCTTTTAGGTATAGGCGAACTTCTTACGGGATTTCTTCTTACATACGATGCTTTAACTACGGAATTTAGAAAAATAAAACTCCCCGGACGTAACGAAACCTGTCCCGTATGCGGCAAACACTCCGCTATTAAAAAATTACCGCTCTAATAATCGTAATCGAAATAAAAAATTAAAAATAAATTATAATTGTCACAATATTATTGTTTTAATATTCAATTTTTAATATAATATAGTTTCATATTAACAAGGAGGTACGAGATGTTAGTATACAACAAAACGAAAAAAATGCTTGAACCTGAAGAATATAAATTTGAACTTCAAGACGTTAAAGAACCTAACTTATTAAGAGAAACTTTCTCATATAGAGATATTCCGAAAATAGCATTTAACAGTACTGTCGTCCCTATGAACCCGCCGGAACATATTTGGATGACCGATACTACTTTCAGAGACGGGCAGCAGGCATTTCCGCCGTTTACGGTAGAACAGATCGTTCATCTGTTTGAACTCATGCATAATCTCGGCGGACCTAACGGAATGATAAGACAGACGGAATTTTTCTTGTATTCCGATAAAGATAAAAAAGCTGTCAGAAAATGTCAGGAAAAAGGCTTTGAATTTCCTATAATAACATCTTGGATAAGAGCCAACAAAAACGATTTTAAACTTGTAAAAGAAATGGGGATAAAAGAAACCGGGATTCTTACTTCCTGTTCCGATTACCACATATTTTTAAAATTGAAAAAGACGAGAAAAGAAGCGCTTGATATGTATCTCGGTATAGTTAAAGCCGCTCTTGAAGAAGGTATTATTCCAAGATGCCATTTTGAGGATATAACAAGAGCCGATTTTTACGGTTTTGTAGTACCTTTTGCAAAAGAGCTTATGAATCTTTCAAAACAGGCAAAAATACCGGTAAAAATAAGAGCTTGCGATACGTTAGGATTCGGAGTAGCTTATCCGGGGGTAGCATTACCGAGAAACGTTAACGGTATTATGTACGGCTTGACACATCACGCAGGGGTTCCGTCCGAATGGCTTGAGTGGCATGGACATAACGATTTTTACAGAGCTTTGACAAACTCCACATTTGCATGGCTTTACGGATGTTCCGGAATTAACGGAACTCTGCTCGGTATAGGAGAAAGGACGGGGAATACACCTATTGAAGCTTTGGCAATAGAATACGTTGCTTTTAGAGGTGACCATAACGGTATGAATCTTCCCGTTATAACCGAAATTGCCGAATATTTCAGGAAAGAGTTAAAATATGAAGTTCCTAATATGCAGCCGTTTGTAGGAGCTCATTTTAATTCTACAAGAGCAGGTATACATGCAGACGGATTGTTAAAAGAACAGGAAATTTATAACGTTTTTGATACGGATGCAATACTTAACAGACCGCCGGAAGTTGCAATTACAGACAGAGCAGGTCTTGCAGGCATTGCTTATTGGATAAATACGCAGCATCCTAAATTTAAGGATTGTTCTGAAAAAATAGATAAAAGTCATCCCGGAGTTGCAAAGATAAAAGAGTATATTGACGAACAATTTATGACAGACAGAGTCAATCCGTTGACAAACGATGAGATGATGGAACTTACGAAAAAATATATACTCAATTTATAATTTACGGTTTTATAATAGTTAAAATAAAAGGCTTCTACAAACTTTTGTACAAGGCTTTTTATAAATATAATTATACACTGCGGTTTAATGCTTTTATCTCAAAAATATGAGCGGTATTTTTAACCGGCAAAACAAATCTGAACGGTTTTACGTTTTTATAAACTTTTACGACTTTAAAATCTTTATCCAAACAGTATATATCAAGATTGAATTTCATAAAACAAGTGTGTATTGAGTTGCAGTTTTCAATAAGCAAACCGAACGAATTTTCTTTTTTAACGAACATAAGACCTTTAAACCTTTCATAAAAAGTTTCGGCAACGCAAACGTTTTTAAATGTTTCGTTATCTATTGTTAAATCTGTTTTGTTCAAAAAATCCTCCGGATTTTGGAAGATTTGAAGATTGGAAGAGTGGAAAATTAGAAAAAAATAAAATAACAAAATTTATAAAGCAAATTTTACAATTTAACTTCCAATTATCCAATCTTCAAATCTTCCAAATTGCTTTCGGTAATTTTATATGTTCTTTCTGCAAAATACGAGCTTCTTACATATTTTCCTGAAACACAAGTTTTTATACCTGTTTCCAATGCTTTTTGCCTAAAATATTCAAATTCTTCGTCACTATATTCTTTTACCATTTCGGCATTGTCTTTTAACGGTTTTAAATATTGTCCTATAGTTAAAATATCACAATTTATTTTTTTTAAATCTTTAAAAAGTTCTAAAAGTTGGGATTCCGATTCACCGAGTCCCAACATTATTCCCGTTTTTATAATAAAGCCTTTTTGCTTTGCATAACTCAAAACATCTAAAGATCTGTTATAATCTGCCCATTTCCTGAACTTATATAAAGAAGGAACCGTTTCTATATTGTGCCCGAAAACATCCGGTTTTGAAAACAATACGATATCTATATTTTTTGTGTTGCCTTTAAAATCAGGGAGTAATAATTCTATTTTTATATCACTTATTTCGTTTTTTATAATATCAACTACATTTTTAAAGTGTTCTGCTCCGCCGTCGGGCAAATCGTCTCTTGTTACGGAAGTTATAACAACATATTTTAAATCCAAATTTTTTATTGTTTTTGCCAACTTTAAAGGTTCTTTTTTATCAATATCTAGAGGTTTACCGTGTTTTGTTGCGCAAAAGGCACAGTTTCTCGAGCAGATATCACCCAATATCATAAAAGTTGCAGTTTTATGTTTAAAACATTCACTTATATTCGGACACTTTGCGGCTTGGCATACCGTATGAAGTCCGCTTTGTTTAAAACTTTTCTTTAATAAATC
>JAZNAT010000038.1:0-16522 GCA_045586665.1 Endomicrobiaceae bacterium
ATTGCAAAAGATTTGGGCGTAAAAAACGTTATAGTAAAGTGCGCAAGTCAGTGGCACTCTAAAATTGCCGTAAAAATAGGCGCTGACAAGGTAATATATCCGGAACTTGAAATGGCAAAAAAACTTGCAGAAAGTATGGCAAGTCCCAACATTTTGGAACAGATAGAATTTTCAAAAGATTATAATCTTGTAGAAATTATCGCTCCGAAAGATTTTTGGGAAAAGGCGATAAAAGATACGGGGATAAGAAACAAGTTCGGTATAAACATAATAGCCATAAAAAGGCAGGTACCTTTTATAAACGATGACGGACAAAGCGATATAAAAGAAGAAACCAACGTCGCGCCGGGACCTGATGACGAAATTTTGGAAAACGACGTTTTGGTCGTTGTAGGTAAAGACGAACAGATTAACAAATTAAAAAAGTTGTAGGTTTAATATATGACGGAAAACAAAACGGAACAGGAACTTCTCGATTTGGCAAAATTCTATTTTTTAAACAGTAAGTTTGACGAAGCATTGAAAGAGTTTGAAGAAGTTTTAAAAATCAATCCGCAAAATTGGCAAGCGTATTGTAATTTGGGGTTGATATACGAAAATAAAAAAGATTATATAAAAGCAAAACAAATGTATAACAAAACTCTTGAGCTTGACAGAGAAAATAAGGTCGCAAAAGAACATATCAGTAAAATTACAGGGATGGACAATGAATAACAACATCAATGAAATACTTAAAGAGGCGTTGGAAAAACTTAAAAACGCGCAGCTTTGCGATATTGAAAATATCAAAGTTGAATATCTCGGTAAAAAAGGTAAAATTACCGAAATTTTAAAGACGTTGTCTTCTTTATCGATAGAAGCTAAAAAAGAGATAGGCTCTTTGGTTAACGTCGCAAAAAATACGTTAAATGAAGCAGTAGAAATGAAAAAGAAAGAAATTTCGAACAAACTTTTGGAAGAAAAAATGAAAACCGAGAAAATTGACATATCTCCGGCATTTTCGTTTTCGTTCCCTAAGGGGCATTATCATATAATAAGTAAAACCGTACAGGAAATGAGCAATATTTTCGTGTCGCTCGGGTTTGACGTTACAAGCGGCAGAGAAATAGAAACGGACTGGTACAACTTTGAAGCGTTAAACATACCTAAAGATCATCCTGCAAGAGACACGCAGGATACATTTTATCTTGAAAATTCCGAGTTTCTTTTAAGAACGCACACCTCTCCCGGACAGATTCACGTTATGGAAGAGTCCAAACCTCCGATAAAAGTTATAGTTCCCGGAAGAGTTTACAGAAATGAAGCGACAGATGCGTCGCACTCTGCTATATTTCATCAAATAGAAGGGCTTGTCGTAGGCGAAAACGTAACGTTTGCCGAACTTAAAGGAACGTTAAAGCTTTTTATACACAGACTTTTCGGACAGGAACTTGACTTGCGTTTCAGACCTTCGCATTTTCAGTTTACGGAACCGTCGGCTGAAGTTGACATAAAGTGCGTATTGTGCGGCGGTAAAGGATGCAGAGTTTGTAAAGGCAGCGGCTGGCTTGAAGTGCTCGGTTGCGGTATGGTTCATCCCAACGTTTTCAGAGCAGTAAATTACGATCCTGAAAAATATACGGGTTATGCGTTCGGGTTGGGCGTAGAAAGGTTTGCGATGTTTAAATACGGTATTGACGATATGAGAATTTTATATGAAAACGATTTGAGAGTGTTAAGACAGTTTTAAAAAAAGACATCTTATAAGCTGATAAGGGGATAAGTTAAGAAGTTTAGGGAATAAAAATTTATAGATAAAATAAAATTTTTGAACGAAATTAAAAATATTCTGAAAACTTGTAAGCTAATCAGCTAAGAAAAATAAAATTTTTCGTTTTTAGCTATCAGCTGAATTTAAGGGGAAAAAATGAAGATTTCATATAATTGGTTAAAAGATTTGGTTGATTTTGATTTGGCTCCGCAGGAACTTTGTAAGACGCTTACGTTTTTAGGAGTTGAAACTACAATTGCCTGCGGCGGAACGAACTGGACGGGCGTAGTTACGGCGAAAGTTCTTGAAAAACAAAAACATCCCAACGCCGATAAACTTTCAATATGCAGAGTTTCAGACGGAACGAAAGAGTACCAAATAGTTTGCGGTGCACCTAACGTCGATGCCGGACAAACCGTTCCTTTGGCGCTTGTAGGTGCCGTTTTGCCGGGCAATTTTACGATAAAAGCGTCTAAAATAAGAGGCGTAAGTTCAGACGGGATGATATGTTCGCAAGAGGAGCTCGGGTTGACGCAACATTCCTACGGTATAATGGTACTTGACCAAAACACGCCGTTAGGCAGAAAACTTGAAGACGTTTTGACCGATATTGACACGATTTTGGAAATAGAAATAACTACAAACAGAGGCGACTGTTTAAGCCATTTGGGCGTAGCAAGGGAAATTGCTGCAAAATTGCAAAAAATCCCGACGCTGCCTTCGTTTAAAACGGTAAAATATATTGATAAAAACATTATAGACGTAAAAGATAAAGATTTATGTACGAGATACATAGGGTGCCACATAACGGGTGTAAAAGTAGGACCTTCACCGAAATGGATTACCGACAGGCTTGAAAGCTGCGGAGTAAAATCGATAAATAACGTCGTTGACATAACGAATTACGTTATGTTGGAATTGGGGCATCCTCTGCACGCTTTTGATGCATCTACGGTAGGCGGCGGTAAGGTTGTCGTAAGAAGAGCAAAAGATAAAGAAAAGCTTGCTACTCTTGACGGAAAAATGCACGAGTTAGACAATAACGATCTTATAATTGCAGACGCTACAAAGCCGCTTGCAATTGCAGGCGTTATCGGCGGTGAATTTTCATCAATAAAAGATTCCACTACCGAAGTTTTTTTGGAAGCTGCCGTTTTTAATCCTGGCAGCATAAGAAAAACGGCAAGAAAGTTGAACATATCTACGGACGCTTCTTATAGATACGAAAGGGGTACTTCCTGGGAAATAGCCGAAACCGCAAGCTGGAGAGCTATAAGTTTGATTTCGGAACTTGCCGGAGGAAGACTAGAAACCAGAGAAGATTATAGCAGTCCCGCAAACAAAAATGTTGTAATAAAGCTCAGAGTGGAACGAGTTTCAAAGTTGTTAGGTTACGAAATTGATGAAAAGACTATTGCCAACATTTTAAGATTTTTAGGGATAGAGATAAATTCAAGGTTTCAAAATGTGCTTGTTGCCGAAGTTCCTTCTTATAGAAACGATATAAAAGAAGAGGTTGACCTGATAGAAGAAATTGCAAGAGTCAACGGGTACGAAAAGATTCCTACGGTTGCCGATTCCGGCTCTTTTAATTCTACGGAACGGACATCTTCCGATAAAGTCGTAAGAGGGTTTATAAATTCGCTTGTAGGGCTTGGCTTTTGTGAAGCGATGAACTACAGCTTTGCAGAAATTAAAGAGTTGGACAGATTTTATTTGAAACATACGTATAAAATTGCCAACCCGATATCGAAAGAAAACGAAGTTTTAAGACCGTCGCTATTACCCGGTCTTATAAAAAATTTCGAGTTTAACTTGGGACAAGCTACTACGGACATAAAATTGTTTGAGTTCGGCAAAATTTTTGACGATAAAGGTGAAAGACGGGTTTTGGGTATTCTTATGTCAGGTGCTGTCTGGCAGCCTTGGTGGAAGTGGGAAACGGCAAAACTTAACCCGGTTTTTGACTTTTATTTTGCCGGCGGTGTAATTTCAAACATTCTGCCTTCAAAAGATTTTATTATTGCCGAAAACAGAACGCCGGAAAAATACTATCATCCTGGCAAAACTGCGGCTATCGTTTATCACGGTAAAGTTGTAGGCCAATTCGGCGTGTTAAGACCGGACATCGTTGAAAATACGGTCGATGAAGTGATATATGCCGAAATAGAAGTGGAAAATATAGAAAAAAATTATAAAAACAAAATTCAAACGTACGAACATATTGCAAAGTTTCCGTCGGTAAAAAGGGATATTTCCGTAGTTGCCGACAAGGCCGTCAAGTTTGAAAAGATAGAAAAAATTATAAGAAACGTAATGAAAGACGGCGCAATTTTAAAAGACTGGTCGTTGTTTTCCGTATATGAAAACGAAAAGCTCGGTAAAGACAAGATAAGTTATTCGTTCAGATTGTCTTACAGACATAACGATAAAACGTTAAACGACAATGAAGTTAACGCCGATATTTCCAATCTGTTGGAAAAGCTTAACAAAGAGTTGGGAATATCGTTGAGAAGCTGAAATGGCGGTTGAACAGTTAAAAAATTGAAAAGTTGAAACGGTTGTAGTAAAAATTGCAAAGAAATTTTTGATAAATTATTGGATTTTTTGCCGTAGCAAAAAATGCATTAATCTGTTCAATTGTTAAACCGTTCAACTAAAAATGCAAAGAGGTTTTTAAAAATTTTTGTATTTTTGTAATTCTACAGTCGTTGAAAGAGTGGACTTTCTATTGACTGTGAGCCCAAAATTATATAAAATACAAATTTAATATACTAATAATAGGGTAGGTTTTGTTAAAATGAAAAACGGTAAGACTTATCTTCCGAAAGAGGGAGAAATAACCAGAAAATGGCATTTTATTGATGCCGAAGGTCAGGTTTTAGGAAGACTTGCAGTAAGAGTAGCGGCTTTATTAAGAGGTAAAAGAAAAGCTATTTATACCTCGCACATAGATTGTGGAGATTTTGTCGTTTTGACGAACGTTTCAAAGATAGTTCTTACGGGTAAAAAACTTGAACAGAAAACGGCATTTTCGTTCTCCGGATATCCGGGCGGCGGAAAGTTGACTCCTTATTCGAAATTGATGGCGGAAAATCCCGAAAAAGCGGTTAGAATTGCCGTAAAAGGGATGTTGCCTCAAAATAAGTTGGCTGACAAACAGATGAAAAGATTAAAACTTTTCAAAGGTGCCGAGCATACTCATCAGGCACAAGCGGTAATTGAAAAATAAAAAGCCTAATCAGGAGATATAAAAAAATATGAATACAGGTTATTTAAGCGTAGGAAGAAGGAAAAATGCAGTTGCAAGAGTAAGATTATCCGAAGGTACCGGAAAAATCGTTATAAACGATAAAACCGTTGACGAATATTTTGCAGGGTTGCCTAGACATAAAAAAGTTGCTTTAAAACCTTTTGAAGTATGGTCAGGAGCAAAAAAGTATGACGTTTATGTAAATGTTACCGGGGGCGGAATTGCCGGTCAGGCCGGAGCCGTAAGTCATAGCGTAGCAAGAGCTATTTTGGAAATAGACGAATCTTTAAAAGATACGTTAAGAAAAGAAGGTCTTTTAACAAGAGATCCCAGAATGGTAGAAAGAAAGAAACCGGGAAGACCGAAAGCAAGAAAAAGATTCCAGTTTTCAAAAAGATAATATTTTTATATTATTTACAAACGCATTTTTAGTCGCATACAAAAAATACTCTTTACGAATTTTCGTAAAGAGTATTTTTATTAATAAGCAAAAAATCTTTTTCTGCTATTATTTTAAAATTTCACATTTTCCGGTAATAAAGCCATTGGCTCCAATTTTTAAAACCAACGGTCAACTTGCTTTTTCCTAACGACTTAAACTTTTAAAATATCCGCGAAGAAACAATCTTATGGTTTGTCTTTATCTGTAATTGGTAAACTGTAACGGTAAAGAAAATTCAGCCGTTTTTAAAAATGAAATGACGGCTTGAAGTTCATCCTTTTTAGGAGAAGATACTTTAATTTTTGCGCCTTCAATTTGCGTATTTACTTTAAACTTTCCGTTTTTTATCATTTTGGTAATTTCTTTGGCTTTTTCCGACGGAAGACCGCTTACAAGTTCTATAACTTGTCTTATTGTGCCTTCAAAAGCCTGTTCTTTGGCTTTAAATTCCATGCATTTAAGAGAAACGCCTCTTTTGGCAAATTTTCCTTCTATAATGTCAGTCAATGCTCTTAATTTGTATTCGTCGTCGCCTATTAAAGTGATTTTTTTATCGTTTTTATTGTAATCTATTGACGATTTTGAGCCTTTAAAGTCAAACCTTTGAGCCAGCTCTTTTTGAGCCTGATTTATGGCATTGTCAACTTCCATAAAGTTTACTTCCGATACGATATCAAACGAAAAATTGGTTGCCATAAATCCCTCCGATAATCATATATGTATTTGTAACGACGGTTTAATGAAAATGCTCGATAGAGGATTCGAACCTCTGACCCCTTCCATGTCAAGGAAGTACTCTAACCAACTGAGCTAACCGAGCAAAACAAAAAAGGTGCGAGTCGGATTCGAACCGACGCAAGGCAGTTTTGCAGACTGTCCCCTTAACCATCTCGGGCATCGCACCGTTTTAATTTAACGTATTGTTTCTGATGCAGATAGTTTATAAAGTATATAAAAATATTTAAAAACAGTCAATAAAGAATGTATGTGCTTTTCAACGAACTTTCTCCGGAAGTGATGCGAAAGACATTTTTTGTACCTTAAAAAAAACACATAATTTTTTAATATTAAACTATAATCGTATACACAAAACGGATAATTTTTGATATAATAACAAATTATTTTAATAAATACTTCTTGGGGGAATACTATGAAAAAACCGTCTTTAAATTTTATAACTTTTCTTTTGTTTATATTGTTTTTTACGGGTTGCGGGAAAAAAGACATGCAAAATCAACAGATGCAGCTTCCGCTGGTTAATACGGTAGAATCCGTTAAACTTGACATTCCGTGGGAAATCGAATATCCTGCACAAGTTTCTGGTTCTTTGGAAGTGCAAGTCAGAGCTCAAGTCGGCGGAATACTGAAAGAAAGATTGTATAACGAAGGAGAGTACGTAGAAAAAAATACCGTGCTTTTTACGATAGATCCCGAACAATACGGAGTTGCATTGGAAAGAGCGCAAGCTTCTTTGGAGCAGGTTGACACGGAAGTTCAAAGAACGCAAAGAGATTTTTACAGGATGAAAGAATTGATAAAAGATAATGCCGTAAGTCAAAAAGATTACGACGATTCGTTATCGGCTTATGAAAAAGCCCAAGCAGATTATAAGGCGGCAAAAGCCGTAGTTGACGATGCAAAAATAAATTTAGGTTATACAAAAGTAAAAGCTCCTATTTCAGGTATAGCCAGAAAAGAAATTCATTCCGTAGGCAGTCTTATTTCTACCGTCGGAGAAGATTCTTTGCTTACTACGATGGTTCAAATAAATCCTCTGCATGTCAATTTTTCCATACCGAGCAGACAATTGTCCAAATTGAAAAAAGAAATGGAACAAAACAGACTGTCGTTATCCGACAAAATAGAAGTTGAGATTTTGGTTGACGATAAAGTTTGTAAAGAGCCGGGGGAAATAATATTTTTTGACAGTGCGGAAGATCCTGCAACTTCAGCCGTTGCCGTTAAAGTTGAAGTTAAAAATCCCGACTATGAAGGAGACCTTGCTCCGGGACAATTTGTAAAAGTAAGGCTTAAAGGCGTTAATTTTAAAGGCGCGGTGCTTATACCTCAAAGTTCATTGGTTCAAATTCCTAACGGGACGATAGTTTATGTTGTAAATACAAGCAGCAATAATGTAGTTGATGCAAGACCGGTAATGGCTGACGTTAAAGATACGATAGCGGTAGTTTATTCCGGACTTGAAGGCGGAGAAACGGTAGTTTCTGCCGGTTCTTTAAAAGTAAGACCCGGTATGAGCGTAAATATGGAAAAGCAAGAATTTATTTTGCCTGAAAACTATCAACAAGCATATAAACAACAGTACGAAGAGCGGGAACAATCTCAGCCGGAACAAAATCAGGATAAACAGCAGCAAATACCATAAATTCAGATACCGATAGCGAAGAATCTGTTCAATAATAGTTTTTGTCGTTTAAAGTACAAGGAAAAACAATTTAATAAAATACATCAGGGTAAACAAATGTTTTCAAAATTTTTTATTGATAGACCGATTTTTGCAATGGTAATCTCAATTCTTATATTGTTGGTAGGAACAATATCAATTATTAATTTGCCGATAGCACAGTATCCCGAACTTACTCCTCCGACGGTAGATGTTACGGCAACATATCCGGGCGCAAGTGCCGAAGTTATTTCTGAAACCGTTGCTGCTCCTTTGGAACAACAAATAAACGGCGTTGAAAATATGTTGTATATGCAGTCTATGTCAACATCAAACGGAGATATGACTTTAACGGTATCTTTTAAAGTCGGTGCGGATTCCGATAAAGCGCTTATTGACGTTAATAATAAAGTTCAAGTTGCACAATCTTCGTTACCTGAAGACGTAAGGAGATACGGAATTACGGTAGCAAAAAAATCTACGAGCATATTGAAACTTTTTTCAATTTTTTCTCCTGACAAAACGCTTGATACGACTTATTTGGGCAATTATGCGCTGGTAAACATTTTGGACGATTTAAAAAGAATAGAAGGTGTAGGTGATGCAAGCGTTCTTACCGCCAACGATTATTCCATAAGAATTTGGCTTAAACCGGATATAATGTCAAAACTGGCTATAACTCCTCAAGAGGTTATGGCTGCCGTGTCGGAACAAAATGCTCAAAGAGCTGCAGGTAAAGTAGGGCAGTTTCCCGCACCTAAAGGAATAGAAAGATCTTTTTCGATAGTCGCACCGGGAAGATTAAAAACTCCCGAGGAGTTCGAACAAATAATTTTGAGAGCAAATTCCGACGGAAGTACATTGAGACTTATTGACGTTGCAGATGTGGAACTCGGTTCTCAAACGTATGATTTGTCGGCTTCAAACAATTCTCTTCCGGCAGTTCCGATAGCAATTTATTTGTCTCCCGGCGCAAACGCCGTAAAAGTATCAAAAGCCGTAGACGCAAAAATGGAAGAAGCTTCAAAACATTTTCCGCAGGGGATGGACTATTCCATACCGTACGATACGACTAAGGTAATAACGGCTTCCATAGAAGAAGTCGTCCACACTTTATTTGAAGCCATGATTTTGGTTTTTTTGGTGGTGTTTGTATTTTTAAAAAATTGGAGAACGACTTTAATTCCTTGTTTGGCTGTTCCCGTTTCCATTGTGGGCGCTTTTGCAGGAATGTTGGCGCTGGGCTTTTCAATTAATACTTTGACGTTGTTCGGGGTGGTTCTTGCAATCGGTATTGTTGTGGACGATGCCATTGTCGTTATTGAAAATGTTGAAAGAATTATGGAAGAAGAAAACATTGATGTAAGAAGCGCAACGATAAAAGCAATGAGCGAAGTAACAGGTCCGGTAATAGCTATAGTTTTGGTATTATGTTCCGTTTTCGTGCCGGTAGCTTTTATGGGCGGTTTTACCGGTATAATGTATCAACAGTTTGCAATAACCATAGCCGTGTCGGTAATCCTTTCAGGTCTGGTCGCTTTAACTTTAACGCCGGCATTATGCGTTATGTTTTTAGGTAAAAAACAAAAAACCGGGAAACTGGATTTCTTTTTTAACATGTTTGACAAGATGTTTGCTTCGGTTACGGATTTTTATGTGGACAAAGTAAAACTGCTCTTATCAAAGAAAACGATATCTTTTGTCATACTTATATGTATTTTACTCGTAACGGTATATTTGTTTAAAATTGTTCCTTCAAGTTTGGTTCCGGATGAAGACCAAGGTATAGTAATGGGAGTTTTAATGCTCGATCAGTCCGGTTCCCTTAATAAAACGATAGCTGCCGCATCAAAAGCCGAAGAAATTTTCTTAAAGCATTCTTCCGTTGTTCAGGAATTGTCTTTTGCCGGTTACGACATGTTAAGCTCAACGTCAAAAAATAATGTTGCCGCTTTCTTTTTATCTTTAAAAGACTGGAAAGAAAGATCTTCAAAAAAAGATTCCGCTTTTGCGATAATCGAACAGCTTTCGCAAGAACTGTCGTCTTCTATTGCCGAAGGTTATTCGATAATGTTTAATCCGCCTGCAATTATGGGTATGTCAACTACCGGAGGTATTGAAGGTTTTATTCAAAACAAAGGTGACGGAACAAGTAAAGATCTTGAAGCAAAAGTTGAAGAGTTTGTTATAGAAGCCTCAAAAAGAAAAGAAATCGTCGGGACATATTCTACGTTTAATGCTTCTACTCCGCAGCTTAAGATGGACGTTGACGAAGTTAAAGCAAAATCTATGGGAGTATCTTTGGACAACCTTTATGCAACGATTCAGGGTACTTTCGGTACGGCATATATCAACGATTTTAATAAGTTCGGCAGAAGCTTTAAAGTTATGATGCAGGCTAAAGGGGATTTTCGTTCTCAAGCAAGCGATATTTCAAAAATATATGTTAAATCGTCTAATGGAGATATGATTTCTTTGCAAGCATTCGTTACGTTAAGCGAAACGACCGGTACCGATACGGTTGAAAGATTTAACATTTTCCCGTCGGCAAGAATCATGACAAATCCTGCACAGGGGTACAGTACCGGACAGGCCATTAAAGCAATAGAAGAAACCGCAGATAAAATTTTAGGTCCGGATTATTCTTTTGCTTGGACTGGTACGGCTTTTCAGGAAAAGCTGGTTTCTTCTTCGTCTTCAACGGCGCTGTTGTTAGGTTTATTGCTTGTCTTTTTGATTCTCAGTGCTCAATATGAAAAATGGAGTTTACCTTTTGCCGTTATTTGTGCGGTACCTTTTGCTATTTGCGGTGCGCTTGTCGGAATATATTTCAGGGGACTTTCAAATGACATATATTTTCAAATAGCATTAATTACGCTTGTAGGATTATCCGCAAAGAATGCGATTTTAATTGTCGAATTTGCGGTATTGTTAAGACAGCAGGGGAAATCTTTAATTGAAGCGGCTGTTACTGCTTCAAAAATGAGGTTCAGACCGGTAGTGATGACTTCTCTGGCTTTTATTTTAGGATGTGTTCCTTTAGCCGTAAGCTCGGGAGCAGGTGCAGCCAGCAGACATTCAATAGGAACGGCGGTAGTTGTAGGTATGCTTTTTTCAACGGTGTTTGTTCCTTTGTTTATACCGTTGTTTTTCGTATTGATATCGAAAATAAGCGAAAAAATTGATTCAAAACATAAAATACAACTTAATGGCAAAGAGGCGAAAAAATGAAAAAATTACTATTTTTTTTAATAGCAACAACATTTTTGTTTTCGGCATGTGTCGGTAAAAATTTTAAAAAACCCGAATCGGAATTGCCCGATACGGAAACGGAACAAACTTATGAAAATAAAGATGTCGGTATAAATAAAGATATCTCTTCTTTTGAAACGGAACAATGGTGGCATGTTTTTCAAGATACGGTGTTGGATAAGTTCGAACAAGAGGCGCTTAAATATAACTACGATTTGCAAATTGCCGTTGAAAGAGTAAAAGAAGCCAAAGCTCAGCTCGGAGTAGCCAGATCCGGTTATTATCCGACCGTTAACATAGTAGCTCAGGCATCGGATTCTAAACTTTATAAAAGTTTAAGAGAATACGACATTTTTGCTTCAAGATTTACCGTAGGATTATCGGCTTCTTACGAGTTGGATTTGTGGGGCAAATATTACAGAACAAGCGAATCAGCCAAAGCCGATTTTTTAGCAACCGAAGCAGACAGGGACGCGCTAAAATTGACGTTGACCGCAACAGTTGCGCAAGTGTATTTTCAATACATGGCGCTTGACAGTCAGTTGGAAATAGCAAAAAACACTTTAAAATCCAGACAAGACAGTTACGACGTTTACGATAACAGATTTAAAAGAGGCGTTATAAGCGAATTTGATTTAAAGAGAGTAGAAGCCGAAATGGAATCCGTAAGAGCACAGGTCTATAGTGTTGAGCAAGCTTTAAAAATTACGGAATCTTCGTTAAGCGTTTTGGTCGGGAGAAGTCCGAAAAAAATAATAGAATCTTCGTTGGAAAAAGGCAACAAAATACAAGATACGTTAGTTATACCTGAAATACCGAACGCAGTTCCTTCCGATCTTATTTCAAGACGTCCTGATATAAAAACGGCAGAATATGCTCTTAAATCTTCAAATGCAAAAGTATCTGCGGTTAAATCGATATTGTTTCCTTCAATCTCTTTAACGGGTTTTGCGGGGTTTGCAAGTTATGAATTGGAGGATTTATTTAAGAAAGATAATGACGGTTGGTCATACTCTGCGGACATGATTTGGCCGATATTTGCCGGCGGTAAAAATTTAAAAAATTATAAAGCTGAAAAAGCACGCTATGAGCAGATTTTATCTTCATACAGAAAAACCGTACAGACGGCATTTAAAGAAGTGTTGGACGCAATAAACAATTATTCGTCAGGTAAAAATATTTTACAGGCGCGCCAAAAAGAAACGGAAGCACTGAAAAAAAGTTATGATCTTGCCAAAAAAAGAGAAAAGGCAGGACTTACCGGACTTCTTGACGTTTTGGACGTGGAAAGAACTTTGTTACAGGCGGAAATGAATTTGGTTCAAGCAAAAAACGAGCAATTGTGTGCGATAATAGACATATGTAAAGCTTTAGGAGGAGGTTGGACGGAAAAAAACGGATTTGATACGGAAGAATAAATAAGAAATATTTTGTATTAAATTAATTTTTTTATATAATATTAAACATCACTTTTTTTTGCATCACGATTGGAGAGATGGCCGAGCGGTTGAAGGCGCAGTCCTGGAAAGACTGTTTACCGGTGACGGTAACAAGGGTTCGAATCCCTTTCTCTCCGTTTTTTATTTGTCAAAAAAAAGGAGGGTCTTATGAAAAAGACTGTAGTGTTTTTTTGTTTGCTGTTTCTTACAACTACGATTGTCTCCAACATTTTTGCATCAAGAAATTTAACAATTACAGAGTATTGCGGCGAGCATGGACTGATAAACAGAGGAAACGATCCTGTTCTTACGGACGATATTTTGAACATTCAAAACGATATTGTTCAAGATACGAATTCTCAGGCCAATGGTCCTGAAAGAAACAAAATTTTGTCCAAAGGAATAGTTATAAACGGTAAAGGGCACACTCTTGACGGTAACGGTTACGGCGGTTTTATTGTAGATAGAAACGCTTTTAAGGAAACAGGGGATTCTGATTTTTTTAATGCAACTTTGACAAATTATGGAACAGAAAATCCGGATAATGCTTTTGTTTTCAGAGTAAACGGATTAAGTTTTTATTTGTTTGATGTTAATGTTATAAATAATACTTCCAATGAAGCGGCAATTTTACTTGACGGAACGGACGGAGGAAGTATTAACGTGTATGCCAGTAAAGACATTTATTTTAGAGGGAATAAAAATGCACAGGGTAAAAATGTCGATTTCAGTATGAATAACGGATTTTTATCATTCTATTCTTTAGCCGGTAAAAATATATATGTCGACGTTATAACCGGATATGGAGATATAAAGGTAGGGAACGGTGAACAATTTACCGGAACTTTGGTTTTGGGAGGTAATAACGAAGATTTTGAACGCGGCGATATTTCCGTAAACGGTGCGACAATAAAAGTGGCTGCGGGAGCTACATACTTTAATAATGCAGGAGCTCATCATTTTTATGACGGTAAACTTGATATGATAAACAACGTTACGGAAAGAGCATCTTTTAGAGTTCTTTACGGCAGTGAAATGAAATTCGATTTCGATGTCGATTTGGAGAACTGGAAAGGTGACGAACTTAACGTCGAAAGTACTCAAATAGAAAGTATCGTTTTAAACAAAATAAATGTTATTTCCGACAGTCAGCAGGATAAAACCGTAGTATTTGTCATAAGACCCGGTTTAAGCGATTTTGTAACTTTGAACGACAACCAGAAAAAAGTTTTCGGTCCGATATATGCTTATGACGTTGCTTACGACTTGGCGGAAACCGACAATACTCCAGGAACGGTCGGCGGAAAACAGTTGATTTTTACAAGAGCAAAAAGCGGTCTTATGCATAACCCGGAAATTTTGCAGTCTAAAGTTGCCGTTGCCGGCGTAAGCGTTTCTCAGGAAGAAGTTTTCGATACCGTATTTAACAATGCCGGAAACTACTCTTTCTTTCAAAAACAAGGTTCAAGTGCCGGAGATGTTGAAGACAGAGCCGCGCCTACTTTGTGGGTAAAAACTTTCGGTAGCCAAGAAGATGTAGATTTGAATGATTATACGAAAATAGAAACTACATATTACGGCGCTATGGCAGGGCTTGATTTTGACAGACAGTATTCGGACTTGTTTGATGCTACTTACGGTATATTTGCTTCATATATCGGCGGCGAGTTGAAAGATGGCGATTACGAAAACAAGGTTAAACAGAACGGCGGTTATTTCGGGTTAAGAGCAAACTGGTATATAGGCAAACTTTTTGTTAATGCAATTGCCGATTACGGCGTTATGTCCAATACGGCAGATACCAATTCCGATTCGGAAGATTTCAATGCTCAGGTTATAGGTCTTGCGGCAAGATTGGGTTACAATTTCGAAGTCATAAACAAAAGCTTTACTGTTCAGCCCAGTGTAGGTGTAACCGGGAAATATATGATAACCGACGATTTTGATATGATTACCAACGGTAACATAAAAGTGCATGAAAAAATTGACGATATATCGAATATTACGGTTGAGCCCGGATTAAAATTGGTAAAAAATTTAGGTAAATGTTGGATACTTTCTGCCGAAGGTAAATATGTTGTAGAAGAAGTAAACGGAGACATAAAAGTAAACGATATTTTGTTACCGGAAATGAGTTACGACAATTATGCAAATGTAGGATTGGGAATAGAAAAGATATGGGGATATACCGTATTACATTTGAAAGGTAATAAAACGTTCGGCGGCAGAGACGGTATAGTTTTGAATGCAGGGATAGAATTTAAGTTCTAAACTTTTTGCAAAAAGTTTGATGCATAGAAGAATGGAAGTATAGAAGTATGGAAACGGGACAAACAGAACAGTTTGTCATCCCGCACTTGATGCGGGATCTCGTAGTTATCATTACGAGTGAAGATAAGTAGTTTATAGAAAGATAATTAAAGCAAAAAAATAATATGTCGGAGGGAAAAATATAATGAAGAAGATGTTAGGTCTGTTAATGATGATGTTGTTTGCAGTATGTATTTCAAGCTGTGGAAAAAATTATGCAAGACCGGACAGGTGCATTTGTGATACGTCGGAACCGGTAGCAGCGGAACCTGCAGCCGAGCCGGTACCGGTCGTTGACCCGGAACCTGTTCCGCAACCCGAGCCGGAACCGGAACCTGAGCAAGTGCAGGCTATAAAAGAAGTTATACAGGAAGCAATCAAAGAAGATAAAAAAGAAATAAAAATAGATTTTGAAAAACTTGCAAAATCAAGTTTATTTGAGTTCAATTCCGATAAAGTTTCTCAAGACAGTTATGCCGGTCTTGATTTTGTCGCAAATTTCTTAAAAGAAAATCCTAACGTAACCGTAAAAGTTGAAGGTCATACCGATAACGTAGGCAGACAATTGTACAATCAAAAGTTGTCGGAAAGAAGGGCGAAATCTGTAGCGGACTATATTATCTCTAAAGGAGTTGACTCCGAAAGAGTATCAACGCAAGGGTTCGGCTTTTCAAGACCGATAGCAAGTAACGATACTTCGGAAGGAAGAGCCAAAAACAGAAGAACGGAACTTGTTTTTACAATTAAAGATATGCCCAAACCTGAACAGCAGGTTCAAACTATAACGGGAGAAGAAATCGAAACGGAAACAAAAAAGTAAAATAAGTTTGCATTATTTTAAAAATTTTATATAATTAATAAAATTTATTTCGATAAAAATCGGAGATAAGGCGTTAGAACCTTAACTTTACAACTTTGGAACGGATAACGATAAAAGAGTTCTAAAACCTTTTCTCCGATTTTTTTTATTAGTTTAAAGGGGGAAAGAAATGAAGAAGTTTGCAGTAAGTTTTTTTGTGTTAGCGTTAACCGTTACGGTTTTCAGTACCGTTTTTGCGAGAAGTAATAATGACCCTACAGGAGCCAATAACGGTAAAGATCGTTTTGAAATTACTATGGAAGATTTGGCAGGGGAAGATCAAGACGGTAACCCGCTTAAACCGCAAGGAAGCAACGCTTATTCCGTCCTTCAGTCGAGAGTTGCAGTTGCGGCTTCAAACGTTTTGGCGGACGAAGTGGCTAATGTCGTATTGGACAATTCCGGGAATTATACTTTTTTTAAAAAACAAGGTTCAAACGCCGGCGATATTGAAGATAGAGTCGGTCTTACAATGTATATAAAAGCTTTCGGCGGTATGGAAAAACTTGATATGAAAGACTACACGAAATTTGAAACAAATTATTACGGTGCAGTTGTAGGGTTGGATACCGACAGAAAGTACGGCGATAATTTTGACGCTACGTACGGACTTTTTGTTTCTTATGCGGGTAGTCAGTTGAAAGAAGAAGATTATGACGATGATAAATTTTCCGCTAACAGCGGTTTTGCAGGTGTCAGAGGAAATTGGTATATCGGCAAACTTTTCTTCGGAGCCGTTTTGGATTACGGTTATATGGCAAACAAAGTGGAATATAAAGGCGGACGTGGAGAAGATTATTCCAAAGATTACAATAT
>JAZNAT010000039.1:0-6112 GCA_045586665.1 Endomicrobiaceae bacterium
ATAAAGAAAAAATAGTTTTTTGTTAAAAAGTTGAATGTGGAAAAAGATAAGATATGTTTTATATTTTACGATTTTAATATCGGTATTTTCCGTTACTTATAATTTCAGAGAATACTTCTATGTTCCGTTCATTCAAAAAAGCATAAATAAAATATCTGACTCGAAAGTAAAATTCAGAAACTTTTCGATAAAGTTTCCGTTCAAGTTAATTCTTTATGATATTCGTTACGATGACAAAATTTTTATAGACGAAGCGGTTTTGAGATTTGAGCCTCTCATATTTTTTCAAAATATGAAAACACCACTCAAATCTCTTGCCGCTTTAAGAATAAATAAGGTCGTTTTACTTGACGAAAAACTTCAAACATTTTCACAAACCTCTTCACAAACCTCGCAACAAAAAGATCGGTTTAAAAAGTTTAAAATAAATTTATACAAAAGAATATTTGATTTGTTTAACCTTAAATGTGATATAAATAAAGCCGACGTTTTGTACGATAAAAAAATAGTAAAATTTAAAAATGTAAGTATTGTGTTAAACAAAGATTTTGATATCGGTGCTCAAATACGGTATTTGAATCATATTTTTCATATAAAAGGCAGTGTAAAACTTGAAAATGAGCTTTTAACGAGTGTTTTTTATGCACGTACCGACGGTCTTGTAAAAACCGAATTTGATTTGGCGGGTAATTACGATTTAATAGATAAATCTTTTGAGTATAACGCCGACATAAAAGATTTGTATGTAAACAGACTTGTTTTAGGCAACTTAAAAACAAACATAAAAAAAGATACTTCTTCTTTAACAATAAATTCTTCGGGGAAAAAACTTAAACTGTTTTTTACTTCCGATATGTCTGATGTTTGGTTTTCCTCCGGGACAATAAATTTAAGAGATGTTAACGATGTCTTGAATACTAAGTTGGAATACCACACTTCAAAAAAGAGTAACGATGTAGATTTTAGGGTCGCTGCAAAGAATACTAAAGTGTTCGGCTACGATGCAGGCGATTTTAATTTTGAAATAAGTAACGATGACGAGATATATAATATTTTATGTTATCACGACTCCGGTAACAGTTTTAAAACCGTCGTTGAAAAAAACGGCGACTATAAAACGGACGTTTTTAACCGAAAAATAAAAATAGGAGAAATGTCAGGCAATTACAGAAAAGGAGAAGTAAGAATTGATATAAAAGATATTCCCGTAACAAAACTTCCGTTTATGAATAATTTGAATAAAACGGTAAAGGGAACAGTATCTTTGTACGGCAATATAGGCGCTACGGAAGGAACGATATTTTTGAAAGGTCGCCAGATTGCTTCAAAACATCTTAAAGGGTTTGACGTTTCGGGAAAATTGTATAAACAAAATTATAAATGGATGTCCGATATTGCAACAAAGGATAAAAAAATCGTAATGAACGGTTTTTACGAAACAAAACGAAGTAACGGTATAGATATTTTTTATAACGGCGTCGACTCAAACAATTTGTTGCAAATATTGGGGATAAAAAATCCTCAACTTTCCGGTAAAGTTACCGGCAGTGTAAAATATTCCGCATCCGATTTCGTAACTTATGTTGATATGAACTTAAAAAACGGTTCTTTGTTCGGTAACAAGTTTGATGATTGGACGATATCAAGTAATGTCTCAAAAACGCAGTTGAATATTTCAACTTTTACGTTTAAAGGTAAAAATTCCGGTATTAACATAAAATCGTCAATAAACTTTTCAAAAAAAGAGCCGGAATCGTATTTTAATTGTTTGATAGAAAACTTTAAAATAAAAAATGTAGCTTTTAACTATGACCTTGTTTTTACAGGTAAGCTTTCGGATAATAACGAAATTTACGGCGACATTAAAGTGGATAAGTTGTCTTTGGGAGATTTTAATTTTTCTCACACGGCATCGATGCTTATCTCCACAAAAAAAGTTCATATTGAAAATTTTGATAACGATAACGGATTTTCCGGAGAACTTTCTTACGATTACTATACAAAAAATATTTCCGGATTTTTAAAAAATACCAAATCAAAACTGTCGCAGCATTATCCTCATATAAAAGGAAGATTGTCTTCCAAACTTAAAATTTCCGGCAAAATAGATAACCCCGAAATGTCTTTTGACGGAAAAATTAAAAATGCGTTGTATAACAACGTCTTGTTTGATACCGTTATGTCGTTAAAATATGAAGATAAAAAAATAAATTTAAAAAAACTGCAGATATCTTCCGGGGATAAAGCAGAAATGAAATTTAATGCTTCCGGTATTTTGGATAAAAAGTCTACGAACGTAAAGGTGGATTTTAAAGGTGTTTCCGAAGATATAATAAACAAATATGTAGGCTTTAGAACCCCTTTTAAAGGGACTTTTTACGGTAACGGGAAGATAGCCGGTGCTCTGTCCGAATTAAAAGCCGTTTTAAATTTGTATGCCGATACGATATTTATAAAATCAATGAAATTCAATTCTTTTTCGTCAAAAGTTAAAGTCAACGATAAAAATATTGCGGTTGAAAACGCAAAAATAAAAATTTCTGACAGCGAGATAAAAATAGCCTCTGCAACGTTTAACACGAAAACCGGAAAATATGATTCATATCTTAAATTTGTTAACACGCATTTGGGTCCGTTTGATGTTTTCGGAAGTGTTAAAATAGACGGCAAAATGACCAAAAAACGCGGCGGTTCTACGTATAACGGGAATATCGGTTTAACGAATTTATGGCTTAACGACGAAAGAATAGATTCTTTATCGTTAAAATATGTAATAAATAATAGAAATTTTAATTTTAAAACGGGTGATAAAAATCCGTTGAACGTTTCGGGGAATATAAATTTTGCTCAGTATCCGAAAGTGATTTTAAAAAATATTTCAATAAGTCGCTTGAAACAAATATACAAGTTAAACGGGTTTGTTGTATCGGACAATGCTGATTTGACTATGAACGGTAAAAATATCGATTTAGGTGTTATGGCAGGACTTTTCGGTTTTCCGGACGATATGACCGGTGCGCTTGATTTTAACTTGAAAAGCAGCGGAAGCATTTCAAATCCGGCAATAAATTTATCACTTAACTCTTCAAACGGTACTATATACCACGTGCCTTTCGATTTGTGTGATATTAAAATCGACGTTAAAAACAATAATCTTAATATTGACAAATTCAGTGTTAAAAAGAACGGCAAATATGAACTTATCGTCGACGGTTATTTCCCTTTTTGGCTTGACTCCGCACTTACCGACAAGATGATGAAAAGAAAAGTAAACGTAAATTATAAATTAAATGATAACTCTTTATATATATTAAACAATATTACCGAAAAATCCGTAACTTCCAAAAAAGGAAGTTTGAAAATAAACGGTAAACTTTCCGGCATAAGAAAAAACATATCAAACGTGGGCAAAATGTCACTTAACGGAACAAACATTAAAACCGATTCTTACATAAATAAAATTAAGGAATTGTCGCTTGATGTCGTTTGGAACAACAATTTGTTTAAAATAGAGAAAGGCTCGGCAAAAATAGGTTCGGGCGTTCTAGAATCTAGCGGAACTGTAAAAATGCAGGGAATAAATCCGTCATTTTACGATTTGAACTTTTTTACTTCCAAAAAAGGTGTTCCGGTAAATATTAAAGAATTGCCGATACCCACGTCCGGCGTATTTAAAATGGAGTCGAGCAGTTTTGCAAATTTTTCAAAGGGCGTTCCTACATTTAATTTCAAGCTTTACGGTAAAGCAAAAAACGTGTCTCTTACAGGATGGGCACAGTTGGAAAATACGATATTCTGTTTTCCGTCTCCTATAAAAAGCAGATACAAGGATGTTCCGTTTTTTATAAGCAATCTGCTTGACAATTTGTACATAGATATCGATTTGAAAACGGCTTCCAATACAAGATATGAAAACTCTTTCATAAGTATGCTGTTAAGAGGTTCGATAAATATTAAAGGTAAAGTTGACGACCTTTCCGTAAACGGTGTCGTAATATCTGACGACGGATTGTTTTCTTATTTAGGGAACGATTTTGAAATTATAAATTCAAAAATTGAAATAATAAATAACGAACTTTTTATTACAGGAGAAGGCGAATCGGAAGTTTACAGTGCCGGAGATAACACCGCTGAAGTTATTAAAGTTTATATCGACAGGTCGGACATAAATAACATTAAAACTAGGTTTGCTTCCAAAAATGATCCTACTATGGATTCAAAAAAAGCATTGGCAAGACTTACCAAAACTGATCCGTCTCAGACATCCACTCTTGAGACCAGTACGGATTTTCTTGTTAAACAACAGGCGATAAGGATGTTCGGGTCAAATATAGCGACACCTTTGGCAAATACCGTTCTTAAAAAGACTGGTATTGTCGATAACGTTCGTTTAGGTTTTGTAAATCAGGATACGTTACAGATTTCTTCCGATGAAGAAGCTACTATGGCGGAACTTCTATACGGTATGAAATATTCCGTTGAAAAAAATATTAACAGACTTTTGCAGATAGGTTATTCCGTAACGTTTGATAAAGTTCAACGTGAAATAGACTTGAAACAAGCCGTAGAAATGTCTCTTAAATTGAATAGAAACTTGTTTTTAAAAGGCAGTTACGGACTACAGTCCGACAATCCGGATTACGAACCTGAAAAAAGGTTTATGATAGAACAACGGTTGAGGTTTTAACGAATATGCTCGGATTGTATGTTCACATACCGTTTTGCACGAGAAAATGTTTTTATTGCGATTTCGTTTCAATGCCATATGAGGATAAAATTGCAGATGCTTATTTGAACGCTTTACAAAAAGAAAGTTTGAAATATAAAAACGAAAAGATAGATACCTTATATATTGGCGGAGGAACTCCTTCGGTATTGTCTGTTTGTCAGTCGGAACGATTAATATCAATAATAAAAAATAATCTCAATATATCTTCTTTGCAAGAGTTTACCGTAGAAGCAAACCCAGAATCCGTCACAAAAGAGAAATTGAATTTGTTTTTTAAATCCGGCGTGTCAAGGTTGAGTTTCGGATTGCAAAGTGTATTCGACGACAAATTGACAGTTTTAGGAAGATTGCACAATTACGCAGATTTTAAAAAAGTTTTTTATTCTGTAAAACAAATCGGATTTGATAATGTAAACATAGATTTAATGTACGGAATACCTCATCAAACTTTAAACGACTGGAAAAATACTTTGTCGGAAATTTTAAAGTTCGATTTACAACATATATCTTTGTATCCGTTGACGGTGGAACCGAATACTCTTTTTTATAAAACCGGTGTTTCTTCCGATACGGATTTACAGGCTCAAATGTATGATTTTGCCTGTAAATTTTTAAAAGAAAACGGTTTTTGTCATTACGAAATTTCCAATTGGTCAAAAAATGAAAAGTATTCCATACATAACAAACTGTATTGGCAAAATAAAGAATATATCGGGCTTGGAGCAAGTGCATCGTCTTACTATCATAGGTATAGATACAAAAACAGCACCGATGTAATAAAATATATCAAAAATATTTTGAGTGATAAAAATACCGTGATTGAAAAAGAGTATATTGACGATGATTTGTATGACAAAGAGACGATAATGCTCGGTTTAAGGCTTTCGGACGGAGTAGATATAAAATATTTTCAAAATAAAAAAGATGTGCTTGATAAATACGTTAAAAATAAAATGCTTATCGTAAAAGACGATAAAGTAAAGTTCGCGAAAGATGCGTTGTTCGTTTCAAATGCAATACTTGCGGATTTTATTTGACTACAAATTAAACTTTTTGTATAATCTAAAACTATTAAGGGTGTCTCCGTAGCTCAATTGGATAGAGCAACTGCCTTCTAAGCAGTAGGTTACGTGTTCAACTCACGTCGGAGACGCTTAATTAGTTTAAAAAGTTGAAAGTTTAAAGGGTTGAAAAGTTTGTCATTCCGTGCTTGACACGGAATCTATAAAAGTCGTCCGAAGGACATCGATACCTATTTAACCGTTCAACTGTTCAACAAAAAATTTGTTTCACAAATTTTTAGTATTGGTGGATGTAGCTCAGCTGGTTAGAGCGTCGCTCTGTGGAAGCGAAGGTCGCGGGTTCAAATCTCGTCATCCACCC
>JAZNAT010000040.1:0-12798 GCA_045586665.1 Endomicrobiaceae bacterium
TAAAATTATATAAATTTTACCGGTATCAACCTTGTTTTAAACGATGTTTTTTTTGATTTTGTAACGTGATAACTTTTTATAAGTATGCAAAAATGGTTGCTTGCAACTTATAAAACGAATAAAATAAAACTTTGCAGTAAATTTTTACTTGACAAATAAAAAAAAGAGTTTTATAATTTTGTTCAAATTAACAAACCGTTGATGCGGAGATAAAAATAAGAAGTGCACTAACAGCGAGCCGGGGCGGTGAGAAGCCGGCAGTAAGCAGCTTATTAAATGGACCGCAGAGGGTGCAGTCAAAGGGACGGCGTATAAAGTTAAACTTTATCTCCCGAGTATTCTGCAACGTAGGGCATACGTAAGTTGCCGGGAATATGATAGTATTCCGATAAGCGTGAGACCGTTTAACGTTTTTTAAAAGATTTCGTTTTAAAAATTCGGACGGTTTCAAATCAAGGTGGCACCGCGGATAATATAATTCGTCCTTGAAAACATATTTTTTGTTTTTAGGATGAATTTTTTTATTTTGAGGTGCAAAAATGTATAGCTTCAGTTACGAACAAACCGTAAAATTTGCCGAAGGTTACAAAACCGTCCCGGTAAGCTGCCAAATATTAAGCGACATAAAAACCCCGATAGAAGTTTTAAAAATATTAAAGTCGGTAAGCAGCCACTGTTATATGCTTGAAAGTTTAGAAGATTCTTCAAAGTGGGGAAGATACACTTTTTTAGGATACGATCCGAAACTTGAATTTACCTGTTTAAACGGCGTTATAAAAATAAACGGACAAATAATATCCGAAAACGATAACCCTAAAAAATATATAAAAAATATCATAGAAGAAAATAAAAGTCCCAAACTTGAAAATTTACCTCCGTTTACAGGCGGACTTGTAGGTTATTTTTCTTACGATTACATAAAATATTCGGAACCCGCTTTGAAACTTGTTGCAAACGACGACGAGAATTTTAACGACGTCGATTTGATGCTTTTTGACAAAGTTATAGTGTTCGACAATTTAAAACAGAAAATTATTTTAATAGTCAACATAAAAACCGACAATCTCAAACAAAACTACGATAACGCCGTTACAGAACTTAACAAAATGGCCGAACTTATACGAAACGGAACGCCCGTAAAACAGGAACCGTTACAAATAAAGTCGGACTTTCGTTATTTGTTTTCCGAGAAACAATACTGTTTAATGGTAAACGAAATAAAAAAACATATAAAAGACGGCGACATTTTTCAGGCTGTGTTATCGAACAGAATAGATGCCGACGTTACCGGCAGCTTGCTTGATACGTACAGAATTTTAAGAACGACAAACCCTTCGCCGTATATGTTTTATTTTTGCAGTAAAGATATTGAAATTGCAGGAGCATCACCTGAAACTTTGGTAAAACTTAATGACGGAGTTTTACATACTTTTCCTTTGGCCGGAACACGTCCCAGAGGTAAAACGCATAAAGAAGATTTGAAGTTGGAAAAAGAGCTTCTGTCGGACAAAAAAGAGCTTGCCGAACATAATATGCTTGTAGATTTGGGAAGAAACGATTTGGGTAAAATAAGTAAGTTCTCTTCGGTAAAAGTGGAAAAATATATGAGTATAGAAAGATTTTCTCACGTTATGCATATAGGCTCTACGGTGTACGGACAAATTGCAGAAAATAAAACGGCGCTTGATGCGATAGATACGGTTCTTCCCGCAGGGACTCTTTCCGGTGCTCCTAAAATAAAAGCGTGCGAAATTATAAACGAGCTTGAACGAAACAAAAGAGGAATTTACGGCGGGGCTATAGGATATATGGATTTTTCCGGTAATATGGATACTTGTATTTCAATAAGAATAGCGTTTAAGAAAAACAATAAAGTTTTTGTGCGTTCCGGTGCGGGAATAGTTGCCGACAGCGTGCCGGAAAACGAGTATCGGGAATGTGTAAACAAAGCACAAGCGGTTGTTAATGCATTACAACTTTCTGCTTCGCAGAAAATTAGCTTATAAGCTGATAAGGTGCGTTGTTGAACGTTAAGCCGAGAAGTTAAATTATCGGCTAAAAAATTGCCGAGCAATTTTAAGGAGATTAGTATGATTTTATTAATAGACAATTACGACAGTTTCGTTTATAATCTTTACCAATATGTCGGTTCGATTAATCCCGATATAAAGGTAAAAAGAAACGACGAAATTACGATAGATGAAATAAAAAAGTTAAATCCACAAAAAATAATTCTCTCGCCGGGTCCGGGAAAACCGGCAGATGCGGGAATTTGTATGGAAACTGTAAAAACTTTTGCAGGAAAAATTGCAATGTTAGGAGTATGTTTAGGACATCAGGCAATATGCGAGGCCTTCGGTGCGACGGTATCTTATGCAAAAGAACTTATGCACGGTAAACAGTCCGAAATTGAAATTGATACGAGTTGTCCGATTTTTAAAGGACTTGACAAAAGAATCGTCGTAGGCAGATACCATTCACTTGCCGCAGTTAAAGAAACGTTGCCGCAACAATTGAAAGTTGTTGCTGCAAGCGACGACGGTGAGGTTATGGCGGTTTGGAATAAAGATTACGAAATTTATGGAGTACAGTTTCATCCGGAATCAGTACTGACGCCGGACGGATACACCATTATAAAAAACTTTTTATCGGAGTAAAAAGTTTTTTATGTTGAACAGTTGAATAGTTGAAAGGAGATTTTTATGATTAAAGAAGCAATAGTAAAAGCGGTTGCAAAACAAAATTTAAGTTTTAAAGAGTCCGAAACGGTTTTGGACGAAATAATGAGCGGACAGGCAAGCCAAATACAGATGTCGGCTTTTTTAACCGCAATGAGCATGAAAAAAGAGACGATAGAAGAAATTACCGGTGCCGCATCGGGTATGAGAAAACACTGCATAAAACTTCTTAACGATATGGATATACTGGAAATAGTAGGTACCGGCGGAGATAAGGCAAACTCTTTCAACATATCTACTACGTCGGCATTTGTCGTATCTGCAGCAGGTATTCCCATAGCAAAACACGGTAACAGAGCCGCATCAAGCAAATGCGGTGCGGCGGATGTTTTGGAAGCGCTCGGTGCAAAAATAACTGTAACTCCTGAAAAAAGTAAAGAAATCCTTAACAAAATAAATTTTTGTTTTTTGTTTGCGCAAAATTACCATATAGCTATGAAATATGTAGCACCTGTAAGAAAAGAGCTCGGTATAAGAACAATATTTAATATTTTGGGACCGCTTGTAAACCCGGCAGGTGCGAACATGCAGCTTTTAGGCGTTTACGAACAGGATTTGATAGAACCTATGGCGCACGTTTTGTCCAATTTGGGTGTCCGAAGTGCTATGGTCGTTTACGGAACGGACGGTCTTGACGAAATTTCCGCAAGTTCGGTAACGAAAGTTTGTGAAACGGTTGACGGTAATTATAAAACTTATGAAATCGAACCGGAAAGCTTCGGTATGAAAAAATGTAAAAAAGAAGATTTGCTCGGCGGGACGCCTCAGGAAAACGCAAAAATTACAAGAGATATTTTGTCGGGCGTAAAAAGTGCAAAAACCGATGCCGTAATACTTAACTCGGCTGCTGCAATACACGTTGCAAAACCTGAAATTTCAATTGTTGATGCCGTTGAAATTGCAAAAGAAACGATAGATTCCGGTAAAGCTCTTAATCAGCTTGAAAATTATGTTAAATTATCAAACGAGGAATAAAAAACAGGAGATTAGAAGATTGGAAGATTTGTAACGGCTGAAAAACAAACGACAAAGAGGATATAAATGATACTGGATGATATAATTGCCAAACAAAAAGAAAGAATAAAAAAAGAAAAAGAAGAAAAAAGTTTTGACGTTATAAAACGGGAAGCGGAAGAAATTGCGTTACTTGAAAATTTTGTTTTTGAAGATTCTTTAAAAAATAAAGATTTTGCATTTATTTGCGAAATAAAGAAGGCGTCTCCTTCGAAAGGCGTAATAGTTGAAAATTTTCCTTATATCGATATAGCAAAAGAGTATGAAAAAGCGGGAGCTTCGGCAATTTCGGTACTTACCGAACCGAATTTTTTTAAAGGAAACGACAAATATTTACAAGAAGTTGCACGGACGGTAAAAATACCGGTTTTGCGTAAAGATTTTATTATAGACGAGTATCAGATATATCAGGCAAAACTTATCGGCGCAGCCGCCGTGTTGCTTATTTGCGGCGTGCTTGAGGAAAAAACTTTAAAAAGTTTTTTAAATACGGCAAAAAGTTTGAAATTAAGCTGTCTTGTAGAAACGCATAGCCAAGATGAAATAAAAAAAGCTTTAAATGTAGGAGCCGAAATTGTAGGGATAAACAACAGAGACTTGAAAACTTTTACGGTTGATATAAATACTTCTTTAAAACTGAGAAAATATGTTCCCGAAGATAAAATAATAATTTCCGAAAGCGGAATAAAAACGGCCGAAGATATAAAAGTTTTAAAGCAGGCAGGTTTTAACGCTGCGTTGATAGGCGAAAGTATGATGAGAAGCAAAAACAAGCGGCAATTCATTTCGCAATTGAAAAGAATAGAAGAAGAATAGAAACAATAACAAAGTCGGTTTGTCATTCCGCACTTGATGCGGAATCTATGTTAAATAGTTCTTTTAAAATTTTTATTTTCAAAGCACTGAAACTGAAAATTGCAGGATTTTATTTTTTTGATTTTCCAATTCCTCCGTTGACAAAATAGTGTTAGACGCAACTTCGGAATTGAAAATCAAAAACGATATAATATTTGACAAGTTCAACTGAAAGGATTTTGTGTTTTGGAAATAAAAATTTTGAAAGTTTCTTCACTTGTCATTCCCGCAGGTTGTTGGCGGGAATCTCGCAGTTAAACTTATTTGTATGAGGAAAAATTAAGTGGCTAAAATAAAAATTTGCGGACTGTTCAGGAAATGCGATATCGATTTTGTAAACGAAGCAAAACCGGATTTTATAGGTTTTGTTTTTGCAAAAAGTCGCAGACAAATATCAAAAGAAACGGCACGAAAATTTAAAAGAAAACTTGATAAAAATATTTTGTCGGTCGGAGTTTTTGTAAACGAAGATATAAAAAAGATAGTTGAAATTTGTAACGAAAATATTATCGATTTCGTTCAACTTCACGGCGATGAAGACGACAATTATATAACGCAATTGAAAAAAGTTTGCAATAAAAAAATAATAAAAGCCGTAAAAGTAAAAACGGCCGAAGATATTATATGCAGGCGAAATACGATTGCCGACTTTTTAATGTTTGACGGCGGTCAAGGAGAAGGAAAAACGTTCGATTGGAGTTTATTAAAAAATTTTATAAGGCCGTATTTTATTGCAGGCGGCATAAACGTTGAAAACTTAAACGAAGCGTTGAAATTAAAACCTTATTGCATAGATGTATCGAGCGGTGCAGAAACAAATAACGTAAAAGATAAACAAAAAATTTTAAGTATAGTAAGGAGTATAAAAAATGAATAAATCAAGATTCGGAATATACGGAGGACAATATATTCCCGAAACTCTTATGAACGAGATAACAAATCTTGAAAACCGGTACGAATATTACAAAAACAATCCCGATTTTGTAAACGAGCTTAACGATTTGTTGAAAAATTATGCAGGAAGACCTTCTCTTTTATATTTCGCCGAAAAAATGACGAAAGATTTGGGCGGCGCAAAAATATATCTGAAACGAGAAGATTTGAATCATACGGGTTCTCACAAAATAAATAACGTTTTGGGGCAGGTTTTGCTTGCAAAAAAAATTGGAAAAACAAGAGTTATAGCAGAAACGGGTGCCGGCCAGCACGGAGTTGCAACGGCAACGGCTGCGGCGCTTTTGGGTATGGAATGTGAAATTTTTATGGGAGAAGAAGATACGAAACGCCAGGCGTTAAACGTTTATAGAATGAAACTGCTGGGCGCAAAAGTAAACTCGGTAAATTCCGGCACGAAAGTTTTAAAAGATGCCGTAAACGAAGCGTTAAGAGAATGGACAAGCAGGGTTGACGATACTCATTACGTTTTCGGTTCCGTTATGGGACCGCACCCTTTTCCGACGATAGTAAGAGACTTTCAAAGCGTTATAAGTAAAGAAGCAAGAGAGCAGATTTTGGAAAAAGAAGGTAAACTTCCTTATGCCGTTATTGCCTGTGTGGGAGGGGGAAGCAACGCTATGGGAATGTTTTACAATTTTATTGAAGAAAAAAACGTAAAACTTATAGGATGTGAAGCGGCGGGAAAAGGAATTGACTCGCCACATCATGCAGCCGCAATTGCAAAAGGCGAAATAGGAATTTTTCACGGGATGAAATCTTATTTCTGTCAGGACAAATACGGACAAATCGCTCCCGTTTATTCGATTTCGGCAGGTCTTGATTATCCGGGGATAGGTCCGGAACATGCTTATCTGCACGATAGCGGCAGAGCCGAATACGTTCCCGTTACAGACGAAGAAGCCGTTTGCGCCTTCGAATATATTGCAAGAACCGAAGGTATAATTTGTGCCGTAGAAAGTGCCCATGCCGTTGCTTATGCAATAAAAATGGCACCGAAAATCGACAAAAACGAAAATATTATAATTTGTCTTTCCGGACGAGGCGATAAAGACGTTGCCGCAATTGCACGTTACAGAGGAGAAAACATATATGAATAGAATTGAAACCGCATTTAAAAACAAAAAAGCTTTTATACCTTTTATAACGGCAGGTTATCCGAACATAAAAAAAACCGAAGACTTTATTTATAAGGCGGTTGAAGCCGGTGCCGATTTGATTGAAATAGGCATACCTTTTTCCGACCCGGTTGCAGAAGGCGTCGTCATACAAAAAGCAAGTAAAGCCGCTTTGCAAGCCGGCACCAACCTTGACAATATTTTCGAACTTGTTAAAAATGTCCGAAAAACCGTCCGGATACCTCTTGTTTTTATGACTTATATCAACCCGGTTTTCAAATACGGTTACGACAAATTTTTTAAGCGATGTTCGGCAATCGGTATCGACGGGATAATAGTTCCCGATTTGCCTTTTGAAGAAAAAGGCGAAATTTACGACTTTGCAAAAAAATACGACGTAAAAATAGTTTCTTTAATTGCACCTACTTCCGAAGAAAGAATAAAAAAAATAGCTTCGCAGGCGGAAGGTTTTTTGTATATAGTATCTTCAATGGGCGTAACCGGTGTAAGAAAAGAAATAAAGACCGATTTGAAATCCATTTTAAGTTCCGTTAAAAAAGTAACGGCACTGCCTGCGGCAATAGGCTTCGGTATACACAGCCCCGAGCAGGCAAAAGAAATGTCAAAAATTGCCGACGGAGTTATAGTAGGCAGTGCGATAATTAAAATTATAGCTCAATTCGGTGCTTGTGCCGACAAATACATATACGATTACGTTAAAAGAATGAAAGATGCTATGAATAACGTAAATGTATAATGTACAATGAATGGTGTCGGTAAAAAGTGCAAATCGATTTTTATGAAAACACATTAATGTGCTCTTTGTCTTTATATATTGTTTTTTAAATAAAAAAAATATATAATTACTGATATTTATTTAATATTGAAGGCTGGTGTAAATGGCGGATTGTCTTTTTTGTAAAATTATTTCGGGTGAAATACCTACGACAAAAGTGTATGAAGATGAAAAAGTTCTTGCTTTCGGTGATATAAATCCTCAAGCTCCCGTTCATATTTTGATTATCCCTAAAAAACATATTAAAAGTCTTGACGATGTCAGTGAACACGATGTCGATTTGTTGGGACATATTCAGCTTGTTGCCGCTAAAATTGCAAAAGAAAAGAAGCTGGCTGACGGTTACCGCGTAGTAAACAATTGCGGAGTAGACGGCGGTCAGACTGTTGCTCATATACATTATCATTTGTTGGGAGGCAGAACGTTCGGCTGGCCTCCCGGATAGAAAAATACTTTCGGTATTTTTGGAAGACCGGAAGACTGTCAAAGTGAAAAAGCTCTGATATTTTTTATAAGTTATAAATTGTAATCATAAATTATAAAAAAAGGTGGTGTAAAAATTCAATGGTAAGCGTTAAAGTAAGAGACGGCGAATCAATAGAAGAAGCTATCAGAAGATTTAAAAGAGAATGCGAAAGAAACGGAATAATGCAGGAGATAAAAAAGAGAGAATTTTATAAATCTCCCAGCGTTATAAAAAAAGAAAAACTTGCTGAAGCTAAAAGAAAAATTCGCAGAAAAATGATGAAGGACAACAACTGGTCAAGGTAGTTTATAGTTGAAGAAGCAAATTAATTTTTATTAAATAAAGGGGGGATTATTCATTTATTAAGAATGTCCCCCTTTGTTGTATTTTTTGTTTGAAGGAGCTTTTATTATGAACTTAAAACAAATGCATGAATATTTTGTAAAATCCGGAATTGAAAACGACCCTCGCGGTAAAAACGAGGTTGATATAATATTAAAAGAAACGAAGCAGGACTATGACGGTTTGGATAAAGAGAAAAAAGCCGATTTTGATGTTGATACTTTAACAAACCCTTATCAGGACTCAAGAATAATTTTCGGCACCGGCGAAGAAGAGATAAAAAGCGTAATGGTCGGGATAGATATTGAAACGCCGGAACTGCTTCTTGCAAATCAGTTGAGGCTTTCAGGTAAAAAAATCGATTTGGTTTTGGCACATCATCCGGAAGGCAAAGCCTATTCCACGTTTCATAACGTTATAGGTATGCAGGCTGAAATTATGGAAGCTCAAGGTGTTCCGATAAACGTTTCCGAAAAGTTTGTTTGTTCACGAGCTGCGGAAGTGGGAAGAAATGTTGCCGGCTCAAACCATCAAAGAGTTTACGATGCGGCAAAGCTTTTAAATATTCCTTTAATGACCGCTCACACTGTTGCCGATAACCATGTTGTAAAATTTTTACAGGATAAAATAAACACTTTAAAACCGAGATATTTGAAGGATATAATAAAATTTTTAAACGAACAGCCTGAATATAAGTACGCAAAAACTTTCGGTAACGGTCCGTTTATACTTAACGGAAACGACAAGTCTAAGTGCGGTAAAGTTTTTGTGGATATGACCGGCGGTACGGAAGGTCCTACCGCAGTAATAGAAAAACTTGCACAAGCCGGCGTAGGAACGATTGTCGGTATGCACATGAGCGAAAGACACTATAAAGAAGTTGAAAAATATAAAATAAACGTTATTATAGCCGGACATATTTCATCGGACAATCTGGGCATAAATTTGATGCTTGACGGTCTTGAAAAAAAGTACGGACAGATTGAATTTATAGAGTGTTCCGGTTTTAGAAGATTCAGAAGATAAAAATGGCAATTCCGGATCAGGTAATAGAACAAATAAGAGCCGCTGCCGATATCGTTTCGGTAATAAGCGATTATGTTCCGGATTTAAAAAAAGCCGGACGCAACTTTAAATGTTGTTGTCCTTTTCATACGGAAAAAACGCCGTCGTTTGTGGTAAGTCCTGAAAAAAACATCTTCAGATGTTTCGGCTGCGGTGCCGCAGGAGACGTTTTTAAGTTTGTGATGCTCATTGAAAATATATCTTGGATAGAAAGTGTCAGAAAACTTGCTCAAAGATACAGTATTCAAATAACGGAAAGTCATTACGAAAAATATTCCGTTTCGGAAAAAACTAAACTGTTTGAATTGTTGGAGTCCGCAGCAAAGTTTTATAACAGATGTCTGCTTGAAACCAAAGCAGCCTCTTTTGCAAGAGAATACGTTAAAAAAAGAGGTTTAAGTGTTGATACGGTAAAAAAGTTTATGATAGGTTATGCTCCGAAAGGAAAACTTATTGAAAGTGCAAGAAAAAACGGTTATGCTTATGAAATGCTTTCAAAAGCCGGACTTTTTACGAAAACCGATTACGGAAGCGTTTTTGAGTATATGTCGGAAAGGCTTGTTTTTCCGATACTGGATATTCAGGGAAGAGTAGTTGCTTTCGGCGGAAGAACTTTGGCAGACAGCAAAGCGAAATATTTGAATACGCCGGAAACTATTGTATATTCAAAGTCATCTAACTTGTACGGACTGTTTCAAACTTTACCGGATTTAAGAAAAAATAAGTCCGTTTTTGTCGTTGAAGGTTATATGGATGTTGTTGTTTGTCAACAGTACGGCGTTTCGGGTGCGGTTGCTCCGTTAGGTACGTCTTTTACGCAGCAACAGGCAAAACTTATTAACAGATATGCCGAAAACGTTACGCTTTTGTTTGATCCGGACGATGCAGGACGGACAGCAACGCAAAGAGCGTTGGAAATTTGTGCCGAAAACGGAATTTCGGTAAAAACGTCTTCTTTGCCGGAAGGAGTTGACCCGGACGAGTATCTTTTAGAACACGGCAAAGAAAGTTTTTTTGACATATTGAATAAAAACTCAAAAAATCCGATAAGATTTATATGTGATAGGATTTTGGCGCAGATAAAAATAAATACGCCGCAGGATAAAGCAAAAGCCGTATCTTTATTGCTTGATTTTATTGCAAAAAATAAAAATATAATCGTGCAAAGAGATTACGTTAAATATATTGCACAAAGATTGAATATTGATGAAGATATCGTATGGCAGGAATTTAAAAGAAAAACCGTTTTTAAAGCCGATGTGCGGGAAAAAGATTTTCCAGATAAAAAAGCTTTAAAATACAGATTTTCTTTAGAAGAAAAATTGTTAAAATTTTTGATAAATAAAAACAATAGAGAATATATAAAAAAGTTGAAGGAAGACTTTTTTACCGATAGTAATTGTATTACTATACACAAAATGCTGTTAGAAAACGAAAATGTTTCCGTAGCGCAGATTTTGTCTAAAATGAATGACAAAAAGCAGGAAGAGTGGTTTTCTAAAATAGCTATTGAAAATGAACAGAGTGCCGTTAAGGCACAGGACGAAAGTTCCGTGGAACTGTATGAAATATTTAATATTTTATGCAAAGATATAGAATTGGAACGATTAAAAAAAGAAAGGAAACTTCTTGAAAAAGAAGTGTTGTTGATGACTGAGGGAAAAATTGAAACGAAGCCTGAAAAAATTAAAAGGTATCTTCAGTTGACATCACAAATAAAAGGTTCGGGGAAAAAGTAATGGCTAAAAAAGAATTATTTAAAGATTTGGTATCTATTGGAAAAAAACAAGGATATCTGACTTATGAAGAAATAAACAAAAAAGTTGCCGAAAAAGATTTGACGTCGGATAAAATTGATAACCTTTTTATAAGGCTTGCGGAGCTGGGCATAAAAATAGTAGATAAAAATACAAGAACGTCGAATTCCGGTTCGTCGTCGTCAAAAAAAGAAAAAAATACGCCGGAAACTTCCGATATAGTCGTAAGAAGCAACGAGGATGAAGAAATAAATCCCGTAAGAATGTATCTTACCGAAATGGCAAAAGTGCCTTTACTTGAAAGAAACGTTGAAGTTGAACTTGCCAAAAACGTAAAAGAAAACGAAAAAAAATTAACGCATATTGTTTTGGAGTCCCCTTTAATAATAAAGGAAATAAAAAGTTGGGACACACTTATAGAGCAGGAAGAAATGACCCCGAAAGAGCTTATGCCAAGAGGAAGAAAGTCGACTACGCAGCTCAGAAATATGAGAATAAAAGTTAAGCAAACCGTACAAAGAATCGGTCAGCTTGAAAAAAATATCGCCAAAATAGATTTGAAAGCAAAAGAAAAAGGATTGTCTGAAAAAGAAAAACTTAAAATAGAAAATAAAAGAAAAGAAATAAGAGCCGAAATCATTTCTTTGATTGTCGGGTTAAATCTTAATCAGGACAAAATAAAAAGACTAATAAATAAAATAAACACGACGGCAAACAAGTTGAACGAGATAAGTTCCGAACTTGAAAGAATGGAAAGAAAATATAAAATGCCGGTATCGAAACTCCAAAATTTGTATAAACAGTTCGTTTCCGGAAAAATTACCGCCGCTCAGTTTAAAAAGAGTTCAGGCGGTCTTGTAGCAGTAAATATGGCTGAAAACATAGAACATATACAAAATCTCGTTTTAAAACAAACTCACATAAAAGAAGGAATTTCAATTACTCCCAAAGAGTTGGTTGAAACAGACAGAAGGATAAGAGATTTGGAAGAGCTTATTCATAGAGATAAAATGAAACTTATAGAAGCAAATTTCAGACTTGTCGTTTCCATTGCAAAAAAACATGTCGGTATAAGCAATTTGGAATTGTCCGATTTGATACAGGAAGGAAACCTCGGTCTTTCAAAAGCCGTTGAAAAGTTTGAATGGAAAAGAGGATTTAAATTTTCAACTTATGCAACGTGGTGGATAAGACAATCCATAAACAGAGCGATTGCAGACCAGGCAAGAACGATAAGAATACCCGTGCACATGAAAGAACTTATTTCAAAATTGACGAAACTTAAAAAGAAGTTCCAGCAGGAGCAAGGCAGAGAACCGTTAATTGAAGAGTACAGCAAATTCTTAAAAATGTCTACCGATAGGGTAAGAAAAATATTGAAAATGATGCAGGAGCCCGTATCTTTGGCTACGCCCGTAGGCGAGGAAGAAGATTCCAAACTTGAAGATTTTATAGAAGACCAAAACAGTCCTAACCCGGTAACCAAAACCAACCAATACAGGCTGCAGCTTGAACTTGAAAAAGTTTTAAGCAGTTTGACTCCTAGAGAATCGGAAATTATAAGGTTAAGGTACGGTATCGGTATAGGATATCCTTCAACGCTTGAAGAGGTAGGAAAAAAGTTCGGCGTTACGAGAGAAAGAGTAAGACAGATAGAAGCTAAAGCCATAAGAAAGTTAAGACATCCCAGCAG
>JAZNAT010000041.1:0-7438 GCA_045586665.1 Endomicrobiaceae bacterium
TAATATAACACTTATTATATACAATTATACAATAAAATATATTTTCAATAATAATCAAAATACGAAATATATTGTAATGCAATATCCAACACTATCCATTAAACAACTAAAACAAGATTTAAGAAATAGTTGCCCTTATTATGATAAACTAATATTTATAAGTAACGAAGAAAACTTCAAACAAGCCTTAAAAAATTGTAAGACCGAAAATATATTTACAGATATGTTCGGTGGTTCGTTCGGACATTGTACGGAGCTCGGAAACACTTTAATAGCCGAAAATGTGGCGGAAACAATTTTGAAATTATATAATTAATAAAATCATATATGTAAGGAAAAAATAAAATGTTGAAATTCGGTTTTGAAGAGAAATTAAAAAACACTATAAACGATTTTGCAAACTCTAAAGGAATAGAAGAACCGGTATCTTTTGTTGTGGAAATCCCCCCGAAAAACATAAATGCCGATTTGGCATTAAATGCTGCAATGGTAATTGCAAAAAAAGTTAGAACAAATCCGAGAATTATAGCGCAAGAACTTATAAAAATAATTTCCGCCCGATACGGTGATACAATAAAATCGGCTGAAATTGCCGGTGCGGGTTTTATAAATTTGCATTTTACCGATAAATTCTTGCAGCAAGAATTAAACAAAATATTGTCCGATAAACAAGATTACGCAAAACAAAAAGACATAAACAAAGATAAAATTATGGTAGAGTTCGTTTCAGCAAACCCTACCGGACCTTTACATATCGGGCACGGAAGAGGAGCTGCAATAGGAGATTCTCTTTCAAGAATATTGAAACATTTGGGCTATAATGTAGTAAAAGAATATTATCTTAACGATGTCGGCAACCAAATGAACGTTTTGGGTGAATCCACAAAAACAAGATACAGACAACTTAAAGGTGAAGATATCCCGTTTTTAGACGACGGATACAAAGGTGAATATATAAAGGATATAGCCGAAGATTTAATAAATGAGGGTAAAAATTTTGAAGAAATAGACTTCAAAAAAGAGTCCCATACAAGAATATTGGAAACCATAAAAAAAGATTTACAACAATTTAGAGTTGATTTTGACAGCTGGTTTTCAGAATCGAAAATTGCTTCCGATAAAGACGAAAACGGCAATACTCAAGTAGATAATGTATGTGAATATTTAAAAGAAAAAGAATTTGCTTTTGAACAGGACGGCGCATTATGGTTAAAATCCACTTTATACGGTGATGATAAAGACAGAGTATTAAGAAGAACCGACGGCAGATATACTTACTTAGCTTCCGACGTTGCATACCATAAAAACAAATATGAAAGAAATTTTGCACAAGTTATAAATTTGTGGGGAGCAGACCACCACGGATATGTTGCAAGAATTATGGCTGCAATTCAAATGCTCGGACAAAAAAGTCAAGCTTTGAAGGTTATTTTGTATCAATTGGTATCTCTTGTAAGAAACGGACAACCTGTAGCAATGTCAACCAGAAGCGGTGAGTTTGTAACGCTTAAAGACGTTATTGGCGAAGTCGGGACGGATGCTTGCAGATTTTTCTTTCTGTTAAGAGCTCCGGACTCACAACTTGAATTCGATTTGGAACTTGCAAAAAAACAAACGAGCGAAAACCCGGTATTTTATGTTCAGTACGTCAATGCCAGATGTCAATCCATTTTAAAAGATTATAAACAAGACACTTCAAATGCCGACTTGAATTTATTAAACACAAAAGAAGAAAAAGATTTGATAAAAAAATTAATATCTTTTGAAGATACTTTACTTATTTGCGACAAAACAAAAAGCCCTCACCATTTAACGACATATTTGATAGAAACTGCAGACATTTACCACAGATTTTATGAAAAGTGTAGAGTATTGGGCGAAGATAAAGAACTTGAAAAATCAAGAATACAACTGCTTAAGGCCGTATCGGTTATAATTACGGTCGGTTTAGACCTTTTGGGAGTATCCGCTCCGGAAAAGATGTAACGGAAACCGAAACGATAACTTAAATTTACAATTTATAATCGGGAGAAACAACATGAAAATTAACAACTGTAAAAAAATATTTGTTCTTATTTTTATCGCACTTATTTTCTTTTTTTTCAACGTTTACGGAGAAAAAGTAACGCCTCCTGTACCGACAAGCAGAAATCAAATATTAAACAAATATCAAAATAATAAAAAAGTCCAACAAATAATATGCGTAAATTATATCTCCGACACTAACGCCATATTGAAAATGTATGTCAGAGATGACAGCCAAAACAAAAACGGATGGAAAATTATTTTGGCAACAGATGCTTTCGTCGGACAAAAAGGTATGGGGAAAGAAAAAGAAGGAGACTTGAAAACGCCGGTAGGAAATTTTAACGCTACGTATGCGTTCGGTATAAAAGAAAATCCGGGAACTTTATTAAAATATATTGATGTTACGGAAACCATGTATGCATGTGACGAAGACTGCAAATATTATAACCGTATAATAGATACTAAAAAAACGAAACATAGTTGTTCCGGAGAACATCTTATGGAATACATTCCTCAATATAACTACGGCTTATGTTTTGATTTTAACAAAAAAAATATTTATCCTAACGGTTCAAACGTATTTATTCACGTAAAAGGAGATAAGACAAGTTATACTGCAGGATGTATTGCAATAGACGAGGACAGCATGATAACGCTTCTTCAAAATTCAACAAAAAAAACAAAAATTTGTATTTATTAAAATAAGTATCGTCGTATAGGAGGAAAAATGTCAACTATTGAAACATTAAAACAAGATTTGAAAACTTATATGAAAGCCAAAGATATGGTAAGTTTAAATACCGTCAGAGCAATACTTAACGAAATAAACATCAGAGAAATGAAAAACGTAAAAATCGACGAAGAAGAAATTATAAAAGTTTTAAGAAGCGAAGCTAAAAAAAGAAAAGAGTCGATTGAAACGTTTAAAAAGGCCGCAAGAACCGATTTAACCGAAAAAGAAGAAAAAGAGCTTAAAATTATAGAAGGTTACCTTCCTGCGGAAATGTCGGACGAAGAATTGACGGCAAAACTTAAAGAAGTCGTCGCTTTGAGTGAAGATAAAAGTTTCGGTACCGTTATGAAAGCATCCATTGCCGCACTTAAAGGTGCCGCCGACGGTAAAAGAATTTCCGCAATATTAAAACAAATACTTTAAATTCATAAAAAAAAGAAGAACACGCTTGAAATTAAAATCAAACGTGTTCTTAAAATATTGCTTTGATTATTGTATAGGATAAACTTTTCCGTCGTGAAGCAAATACTTTTTCCCGTCGATAATAATAACGGCAGTATCGGTGTCGTTGTCGTTTGGTACAGGTGCAACCGAAGGTGCGGCAGGTTGTACGGGAGTTGTAACAACCGGCTGATTTTGTATAACTTGAGAAACGGAATTATAGTCGGCAACTACAAAACATAAATCGTCTTCTAAGTCATAAACATCGGTTATGGAAACAAGGTTAGCGTGGTCTCTGAACTTAAAAGTAAACTTAACGACATTTGTATTTTTCTTTAAAAATTTTCCGTCTTTACCGAAATATCTTGGAAATTCTCTGTTCATATCATCTTCATAACAACCGTCAAAACCTTCGCTGTCTGAAAGCTTCAATACGGGCATAGGTCTCATATCATGATTTTTCCCGTTAATCGTAACCGTACAGGTTACATGAGTTAAAGGATATGAAGAATTGTTTATAAGTTTAATTTCTTCATAAATTCTTCTGCTAACCAAAGAATCTATTGTAGTTTCATAAATACAATCGCCTGCGGCGTTACGTGTTACTGCTCCGTTTTCGGCAAAACAAACCGAAGATACTGCAAATAAAACAAACAAGATAAAAATTGCAAACTTTTTAATGTAATTCATTAATTGTCTCTCCTTAATTATAAATTTATTTTGAAAAAATTATATTTCTTTTTTCCCCTCGGTGTCAATCAAATAATAATACAATAAAAAAGATAACTGCCGTATATCAGACAGTTATCTTTTATGTTACGTTTAAAACTTATATGATAAAATAACGCATCAAAACAGTGTTATTTTATTACTTCTTCTCCGCAGAGGGCGCAGATTTTTTCCCACTTTGCATCAACATCTGCTTGAATATTTGCCAACAACTGAGCATTTTGAGGTTTTAACAAATGTTTGAATCTGGACTGATTTTTGAAGAATTCGCTGACGGGAAGTTTCTTTCCGCCTCTGGGTTTTAACGTCATTTTATATTTACCGTTTTCAACTTCATAAACAGGCCAAATGCAAGTATCTACCGCAAGTCTTACCATTTCCATGGAATCTTCCGGTTTGCATCCCCAGCCGAGTCTGCAAGGCGTCAACACATTGATAAACGTAGGACCGTCGGTATTTAACGCTTTTTGAACTTTCGTAATATAATCGTTCCAGTTACCGATAATAGCTTGTGCGGCATAAGGAATGTTATGTGCAACCATAATTGCGGTCAAATCTTTTTTAGGTTGTTCTTTACCTTGTTTAACTTTACCTACAGGAGAAGTCGTTGCCGTTGCACCTTGAGGCGTTGCGCTGCTTCTTTGAATACCGGTATTCATGTATGCTTCGTTGTTATAACAAACGTAAAGCATTCTGTGTCCTCTTTCCATAGCTCCCGAAAGAGACTGCAAACCGATATCATAAGTTCCTCCGTCGCCGCCGAACGCTATGAATCTGATAGGTTCGTCCGACATTTTACCTTGTCTTACCAAACTTTTATATGCAGCTTCCACACCGCTGGCCGTAGCTGCCGAGTTTTCGAATGCACTGTGGAAAAAAGGAGTTTTCCAAGCAGTATAAGGAAATACTGAAGTCGAAACTTCCAAACAACCGGTAGCGCTTACTACTACAACGGGAGTTTCACCTGCTGCTATAAGAGTTTGTCTTGCAACAACACCTGCACCGCAGCCGGCACAAAGTCTGTGTCCGCCCGTAACTCTTTCGGCATTTTTACTTAATTCTTTTAAACTTGCCATTTTATATTCTCCTAAATTTATTTCTTATTTTATTCTTACGTTAATATATTCGACCGTTTTTGAAGCTTGAACTTTACCTTTTGCAACTTCGTCCAAATGCATATATACGTCTTTAATATGGTTCATATCTATTTCTCTTCCGCCCAAACCGTAAACGTAGTTTTCCGTTTTCGGAGAAGTTACTCCGTTGGCATACATTGCACTTATAACGTCGGAATATACCGGTGCGAAAGTTCCTGCACAAGAATCTGCTCTGTCAAGCACTGCAACGGCTTTGACGTTGGCCAAATCTTTTGCAATTTCATCTGCAGGGAACGGTCTGAAAACTCTTATTTTTATAAGACCTGCTTTTATACCTTTTTCTCTGAGTTCGTTAATAACGGCTTTTGTCGTACCTGCCGCAGAACCTATCGTAACGATAGCAATTTCGGCATCGTCCATTTGATACTTTTCATAAAAACCGTATTCTCTTCCGAACTTGTTTTTAAAATCTTTTGCAACGTCGAGAATTATTTTTTTAGCATCTCTCATAGCCTGTGCAAGCTGGTATCTGTGCTCGAAATAATAATCCTGCATTTCTATGGAACCTAACGTAAAAGGTCTTTTGTAATCGAGAAGTTTTCTTTCCGGATTATACGTTCCTACGAATTCTTTTACGTCTTCGTCGGGATATACTTCGGCTGCAGCCATACAGTGTGATATGATAAATCCGTCGGTAGTTACCATCGTAGGCAATTTTGCTGCTTCTGCAATTCTTACCGACTGTATCATATTGTCATAAGCTTCCTGAGGATCTTCGGAATATATTTGTATCCAGCCGGCATCTCTTGCACCCATAGTATCGGACTGGTCGCCGTGAATGTTTATAGGAGCGGACAACGCTCTGTTGACTTCTGCCATAACGATAGGAAGTCTTAAACCTGCCGCTATATAAAGCATTTCCCACATCAAAGCAAAACCTTGTGAAGAAGTGCCCGTCATTGCTCTTGCACCTGCAACCGATGCCGCAATCGTTGCAGACATTGCGGAATGTTCGCTTTCTACCGCAACAAATTCGGTAGGAACTTTACCGTCGGCTACAAACTGTGAAAATATTTGAACTATTTCGGTTGCCGGCGTTATCGGATATGCGGCAACAACATCAGGAGCTATCTGTCTCATAGCTTCCGCCATCATTTCGTTACCCGTCTTGGCAACTATTTTTCCTTTAGAAAATATCGGTTTTACCATTTTATGTTTACTCCTTTAATTTTTCGTTAATTATTTCTTTTCAGCTTCCATCGTTATTGCTGCAATTTTAGGCGGACATTCTCTTGAACAAATACCGCACCCTTTACAATGGTCGTAATCGATACCCGTAACTATCATACCTTTTTTGCCTGCCGGATCAGGCGCAATCTGTATTGACGAATCCGGACAATAAATCCAGCACGTCAAACAACCTATACATTTATCTTTATTCCAAACCGGCTTTATCGATCTCCAAGGTCCGGTTTTAAATTCTGCTGCCGTTCCTGCTTCTACAATTCCGCCTGCAGGAAGTTCTGCTGCGGTCGGTTTTCTTTCTTCTTTTTTCATTTTATTCTCCATATATTTGAATCAAAATTTTACAAATTATGAATTTTTTACTTCGTCGTAAGCTCTTTGTATTGAAGTAATGTTACCGTCTATAACTTCCGGTTTGCTTCTGAATTTTACTTCAAGTTTTGCTCTTGTATCTTTTAAAACGCCTTCAATGTCAAGCGTTCCGATAACTTTTACCAAAGCACCTAACATCGGAGTGTTAGGTCTGTTTTGGCCTATCGTTTCGTTTGAAATTTTTGAAGCGTCTACAACATAAACCTGTTCTTTTGCAATACCGAGTTTTTTTGCCATTTCTTCGGCGGAAAAAGAAGTATTTACTATAACTTTACCTTGAGTTCCTACTCCTTCGGTAACATCTACGGCATCTATTAAGGAAGGATCCAAAATAACTACATAGTTGGGTTCGGTAACGGAACAATGAACGGTAATGGGGTCATCGCAAACTCTGTTGAAAGATTGTACCGGTGCACCCATTCTTTCCGGTCCGTATTCCGGGAAAGCCTGAATATATTTTCCCGTTGATAAAACAGCTTGTGCAAATAATAGAGCTGCGGTTTTTGCGCCTTGGCCGCCTCTACCATGCCAACGAACTTCAATCATCTTTGACATTTTTTACTCCTTTGCTAAGTTTATTGTTTATAGCTGATAGCTTACGGTTAGCTTATAAGTTAAGCCGAAAACTACGATTTTCAGCCGATATTTAAAAATTTAAATCAATAACGATTAAGAAAGCGATGGTAAACAAACAATAAAAATTTTAGATAGAAAATTTTTAAAGATAAACTTTTTGTTTTTCAAAAAAAATACGATTTTGTTCCCGAGCCTCTAATCTTCAAATATCCCACTA
>JAZNAT010000042.1:0-4754 GCA_045586665.1 Endomicrobiaceae bacterium
AGCATTCTTTCCATGTGGCATTGTCCTGATAACTATATTCCCCATATACTTGAAACCGGTGAAATTTATGATTTTGCCTGCACTCTGGCACCGAGAGAATTGTTGATTGAATCAGGTGCAAAAGATAAGCTTTTCCCGATAAATGCAAGTGAAAGAGCCCATGAAAACATAAAAAAAGTTTATGCTCTGATGGGTGCTGAAAATAATATTCACGTTGATGTTTTTCGTGTTTTTTGTCGATTTCGGATTTTTCTCTTATTTTAAAGACCACTACAATATGCTGATATTCGGACTGTTTGAAGACGATACCGTAGCACTGATAAAAACAATATTGTCCGATTATAGGTTTTATGTTGCAAGCATAATTTTTGCGGTACTTTCTTTAATAATATTTGAAATTTCTTATTTGACCTATAAAGAGTTGAAATATAACGAAAGAATATTAAATACGCTGTATTGGAAAAAATCTACAAAATTTTTTGTAATTTTGTTTATACTTGCTTTAAACTTTATTGCGGCAAGAGGTTCTTTTTCAATGTTTCCGTTAGGACTTTTTTATTCTCAAATTTCGCCGGATCAATTTATAAATAAATTATGTGTTAATCCCATACATCCGCTGGCAGATACCATATATTTGAAAATAAAAAATATGAACAACAGTGTCGATTTAAAAGAAAGATTGAAATATGACAATTCCGACATTTTGGGAGATTTAAAAGTTTTACCTTCGTATAAAGATATTGAAAAGTTATCGCAATTTTATACCAAAACTACAAAAGAAAATAAAAAACTTGAAAAAATAAAGCCTAACGTTATTCTTATCGTGTTGGAAGGTTTCGGAGAAGCGCCCGTTTTAAATAACAGTAAAAATTTTGATGTTCTCGGCAATTTGAAACAACATTTTAATAAAGATACGGTTTTTTATAATTTTTTGGCTGCAGGTTTTATAACGATTCATGCGATAGAGTCTATAAGTTTAAATATTCCGCAAAGACCGTTTGTAAATCAAATTACGCAAAGTAAAGATGCATTTAAACAATTTTCAAGTTCAATCGTTTTACCTTACAAAAAAGCCGGGTACCGTTCAACGGCTTTATACGGCGGAAGTATGACGTGGCGCGATTTGGAAGGTTTTTTTAAAGTGCAGGGGTTTGACGAAATTATCGGCGAGGGAAACGTTATTGCAGATGCAAAAGACCGACATTCGTGGGGAATAAATGACGATAAACTGTTTGAACTTTTAAGACAACAATTGTTTGACGAAAACGAAGATGTCCCCAAATTTATTTTTGCGATATCTACACAAACTCATCCGCCTTATAAAATTTCGCCAGATTATAAAGCTTTGCCTTTGGAAATTCCGCAGAATATAGCTAAAATGATGTCGGCAAAAGATTTGAATAACGAAAATTTATTTAAAGTTTATCAATCGACAAACAGAGAACTTGCCAAATTTATCTCCGACATTAAAAAATCAAAGTTTGCCGACAATACCATTATAGCGGTTACAGGAGATCACAATTTAAGGGAACTTTCAAATGTTACCAAGGAAGAAACTTTTTTAAGATATGCCGTTCCGTTTTATTTATACATACCTGAAAGCCTGAAAGAATATAAAATAAAAAACGGCAAAAAAAACGCGACTTTATCCGTGTTCGGCTCTCATATGGATATAATGCCCACTTTATATAATTTGTCTTTATCTTCAAGTACGTACGTATCCTTCGGTAACGATTTGTTTAATACACCGGAAAACATTTCTTTTAATATTGACGGGTTGGTTCTTGCTAACGATATTGCAGTGAAATATAATTTTATTGACGATTCGTATGAATCTTATTTGTTTGATAATAATACAAAAAAATTGATACCGACAAAGAAAACAGAAAAACATCATCGATTGTCAAACTACTATAAAGCGGTAATGTTATTGACCGACAATTTTGTTAAACAAGACCGATTATAAATTTTGTTATAAGGAAACCAAATGGTTAACAATATTAAATTGTGCGTAACGATATTTTTTGTGTTTTTTTGTGTGAGCGGTTTGTTTTCTGCTACAAATAACAGTTTATATAATGTAAAAAAAACAACGACATCGGCAAAAGCAAAGCCAAAAGTTGTTTCAAATAATAAAAAAATCATCGAAAAAAGAAATGTTGAAGCTTTAATAAAAAAAGATAATTCCAGCGTCGCTTATTTGGTTTTGGAAAGCAGAGAACCGGAACAATACAAAATTACAGGTAAAACCAAAAAAGATAAACGTTATAATACGGATAAAAATCGCAGTGATAAAAAATATTTTGTAACCGGAGTTGAAGTAGATGTCAGTCAGTCATTAGACAATAAAAACAGATATTTTATAACGGGGTTGGAAACGGACAAGCCTTCTTCAAGAAAAGTTTCCGGCAAAAATTCAAAAAAGAAAAACGTTAAAACATCTGTAAAAAAAGGGACTGTTTATAATTTGACAGGGTCTGAAAATAAATTTAATTTAACGTATTCCGAAAAACAAAAAATTTATAACATAAACGGTACGGAAGAAATAAACAAAAGTTCGAAAAAAGTATTTTTTACAAAATTTCAAAAAGAACAACTTAACAATATTGAAATGGAAAAAAAGTATAAAATTCTTGTGTTGGATAAAGAAATTTCATCAAGAAGAAAATCTTTAAACGAAGAATTATCAAAAGAATTTTTTGACGTTTATTTTATAGACAAATTGTCAGATGAAATAAAGCAGCTTGTAGTTGATAAAGAAACCGTTACCATAAATGCAGATAAAAAAATAAGATACGTTTTAAGTCCCAAACAGTATGTAGAATATAAATCAAAACAAAATAAACAAAAAAAGAAAAAGTTTTTTTTATTCAATAAACATTGAGTCGCCGTAAGAAAAAAATCTATACTTTTTTTCAACGGCTTGTTTGTATGCCGATAGAATAAATTCTCTTCCTGCAAACGCGCTTGCCATCATTAACGGTGTGGAACACGGCAAATGCAGGTTCGTAAACATTGCTTTTACTATTTTAAATTCATATCCGGGATATATGAATATCTCAGTTTCACCGCTGCAATTTTTAATGCTTTTAAGTTCTCCTGCAGAATTATATTTTCCTGTTAGACCGGCTACCGTTTCCAAACTTCTTACGCTTGTAGTGCCTACTGCAATAATCCTTTTTTTATCGGTAACGGCTTTATTTATTTTTTCGGCATTTTCATCGTCAAGTACATATTTTTCCGGCAGCATTTTATGTTGTTGTATATCGCCGGAAAGTATCGGTTTGAAAGTTCCCCAGCCGACATGCAAAATTATTTTTGCTATTTCAACTTGTTTTTCTTTCAGCTTTTCCAAAATTTCGTTTGTAAAGTGAAGACCTGCCGTAGGTGCGGCTATTGCACCGTTAGTGTTTGCATAAATCGTTTGGTAACGGGTTTTATCCAACTCAAAAAATTTTTCCGCAAGACCTTCTTTCCTTTTTATATAAGGAGGTAACGGCATAAATCCATACTTTTCAAGTAACGGTTTTATATCCTGCTTATTAAATTGAATGGTTTTGTTCCCGTTATCGTCCGTTCCTAGAAAGGTACATTCGTAACCGTCGTCAAACAAAATTTGTTGACCTATTTTTAAGTTCGGCTTTAACAAGACGGAATATTTCGGTCCATATTGAGTCGGGTTTAAAAATAAAATTTCAACTTTTCCGCCCGTTTGTTTGTGCCCGTATAGTCTTGCGGGTACAACTTTTGTCGTGTTTATTACAAGACAGTCTTTCTCAGTAAGTATGTCTGTAATATCAAAAAAATTTTTATGTTTCACCGTTTTATCTTGTCTGTTTAGTATTATCAATTTAGAATCGCTTCTGTTTTTTACAGGTGTTTGTGCTATCAATTCCTGCGGGATATCGTAATTATAGTTTGATAATAAAAAATCGTTATCGTTTATCATAAGTTATTTTCCTTATTGTAGTTGCAGGATAATAAAATTTTAATATTTCTTTATACGAAAATTTTTTGTCGCCCATAACTTTTGCACCCCATTGACATAACCCTACTTTGTGTCCCCATCCGTTACCTTTAAATATAAAACTTTTATTTTTATATTTTATGCTTGTTATCATCGTACTTTTTATTGTGTCTGGATTAACCGTCAATCTGAAAGTATAAGAATTTATTTTTGTTCTGCCTTTGGAATGAACTATTATAAAATCTTTTACGGCTTTACCTTTTGTCGTTCCGGACGTTAAAATTTTATTAATTTTGCCTATTTTATAACCGGAAGATATGAGCTTTTGTCTTATTTGCAGTTCCGGTACGGTTGCCGTCCAATTCGAGTGCGGATTATTTTTGCAGTAAGGGTCTTTTCTTCCTTTTAAATATTCCGGAGTTTGAATTTTCCATTGCCAAACATATTTCGGGTCTTCGGTATGTCCGCCGCAAGCGGCATGAAACAAAGTCTGTGCAATTTTATCTTTATAAAAAATTACTTCACCTGCGGTATCATATATGGCTTTGTTACAATGTTTGTGCTCACATGAAGCTCCTCCGTAAACCTGGCAATGAACCGAAGAACAAACATCATAGCCTTCTTTTGAATGTTTCCCGAGATTTTTTAAAGCGTAACTTCTGCTGATGACAGCTTGTGCTTTTAACGTTTCCAAATTCCAGGAAGCGTTTGCTTCTTTAGGTAAAATACCTTTCAAATAATCCTCTATTTTAAGTTCGTTTATAACGTTTATTTTACCATTGGAAGA
>JAZNAT010000043.1:0-2194 GCA_045586665.1 Endomicrobiaceae bacterium
ATAAAGATTGCATGATATACATTTTAAATACAAGTATATTCTTTTTGTCGGATTTTAAAACTTTTAATAATAACTATTTGAATTCAATTTTGGAATAAACATTATATTTTAAACTGCATATTGAAAAATCTTTTCCTTATGACTGCTTCATCCTTTAACAAGGCAACTACGGAATTGAAAATCAAAAACATGAACGTTCTTATCGTCATTGCTGTTTTTCTTTTTGTCATTGCCGAATGCTGTAGTCGGCAATCTCGCAGTAAGTTCTTTTAAAATTTTACATTTTCCGGCACTAAAGCCATTGGCTTGAAATTTTTAAAGCCGTGCTCCAACTTGAAAATTCCGAAAGTCAAAAGGAAATCGGAATTTTCTTCAAACAGTGTCGCACTAAAAAACTTTATAGATTTATAGTTTTTTACTCTAAAAATTTCTGCGCTCATAGACGGCTTTAACTGTGCCTTGAAAATGAAAATTTTAAAAGGTTTTGTTGTTATGTCATTGCCGAAAGTTGTAGTCGGGAATCTCGTAGTTAGTTTTTGATTTTACAATTCCTCCGTTGACAAATTAGCTTTAGACGCAACTTCGGAATTGAAAATCAAAAACATAAACGTTCTTATCGTCATTGTTATTTTTCTTTTTGTCATTGCCGAGTGTCGTAGTCGGCAATCTCTAAGTCGGTTCTTTTAAAAATTAACAATAAAGGAAAGATTTTTTTAAGATTAAAAAACATGCAAATTAATAAAAGAAATGTTAATTTGCCGTTAATTCGTATATTTTTAATGTTGACATTATTTATAAAAAGTATTATATTTAAGTTGTAAGTATGCAAAAATGATTACTTATAACTTATAAAATGAAAAAACGGAACTATTTATTAGATTTAATAAAACAAAAACAAACGGTTATCACAGTCAAAGACATTTCTTTGTTGTGGAATACCTCTGACCATAATTTTTTAAAAGAAAAATTATACAGATATGCAAAAACGAATAAAATTTTTAGAATAAGAAAAGGAATATATTCAAAAGATAAAACTTTTGATAAAAACGAGTTGGCGGTAAAAATATTTGTTCCTTCATATATAAGTTTTGAGACGGTATTGGCTCAAGCGGGTATGATATTTCAATATTACGGACAAATATATGTTGCCTCTTATCAAACTAAAAAAATAAATATATGCAAACAGGAATACGTTTACAGGAAAATAAAAGATGAAATTTTATTAAACGTTTCAGGGATAGAAAATAAAAACAATTATAGTATAGCTACAAAAGAAAGAGCTTTTCTTGATATGATATATATAAATAAAAATTTTTATTTTGATAATTTATCCGTATTGGATTGGGACAAAGTTTTCACATTGCTGACTATATATGAAAATAAGACTATGCAAAGGGTAGTAAATAAATATTATAAGGAAAATAAAAATGATTAATATTGCCCTGCACAGAAAAATATTGTTGCAAATATTAAAAGATATATATTCCGACATAGCGGTTGCGGCAAGTTTGGGTTTTAAAGGCGGAACGGCTTGCCTTTTGTTTTACGGACTTGACAGATTTTCCGTAGATTTGGATTTTGATTTATTGGATATGAATAAAAAAGAAACCGTTTTTAACGAAATGGAAAAAATTTTATTAAAATACGGAACGTTAAAAGAAAAAATACAAAAAAGGTACAGTTTGTTTTTTTTGCTGGATTATTCCGACAGAGAACAAAATTCGCCGAACATAAAAGTTGAAATAAATCTTAGGAACTTCGGTTCAAAATATGAAATATTGTCTTTGTTGGGAATATCAATGAAAGTTATGGTAAAAGAAGATTTATTGGCAAACAAACTTGTTGCTATGTACGAAAGAATAAATAAAGCAACAAGAGATATTTATGATGTGTATTTCTTTTTAAATAAAAGGTGGTCCGTTAATAAAAATATTGTTGAAAAAAGGACAAATTTTAAATATGACGAGTTTATAAAGAAATCAATTTTATTGTTGGAGAAAACAAAAAGTAATTCTTTATTGTTCGGAATGGGAGAACTTGTTAATAACAAACAAAAAAGTTGGATAAAAAATAATCTTATCAAAGAAACGATATTTTTGTTAAATTTACAAATTTAAAATGTTTTAATGTTTAAAAATTAGAATATCATTTTATGTTTGTTGCATCACAGCAGAAAATTTAATATAATAAAAAC
>JAZNAT010000044.1:0-4563 GCA_045586665.1 Endomicrobiaceae bacterium
AACCTGTAGAAAATATTAAATTCTTAAACTATACTTTAAGAATTCAATTAAAAATTTCAAATATAGTTTAAAAATTTATAAAATATGGCTATAAAAAATAAAGTTAAGTAAAAACAATGTATAAAAGAACTTTAATAGATACTATTAACAATAACTTGTATAAAGGTAAAGTAATAATACTTTACGGAGCAAGACAGGTAGGTAAAACTACTCTTTCAAAACAGATTTTGGAAGAACAAAAAAAGCTCGGTAAAAAAGTTGCTTATTTCAGTTGTGATTTAATAAGTGTTAAATCAAAATTGGAGACGATAAACGAGCAGACAATAAAAGATTTTTTCGGGGATAACGATTTGATTTTATTGGATGAAGCTCAAACAATAAATCAAATAGGATTGTTGTTAAAAATTATAGTTGATACATATCCAAATTATCAAATAATAGCAACGGGTTCAAGCAGTTTTGAATTATCAAACCAAATAGGCGAACCTTTAGTCGGCAGAAACAGACAATTCAAACTATATTCATTATCGGTTAAAGAAATATCCGAAAAATACAGTATGTTTGATGTTGATGCCAAAATTGAAAATATTTTAAGGTTCGGAACATATCCCGGAATTATAGATTTGCCGGAAAATGAAAAAATTATGGATTTGGATACTCTTACAAGCAACTATTTATTTAAAGATATTTTAGCTTACGATAATGTAAGAAATTCGTCGATAATATTGAAGTTATTAAAATTATTGGCTTTGCAGTTAGGTAACGAAGTTTCTTTTAACGAACTTGCCGGACAGTTGGGAATTTCTTCGCAAACGGTAAAAAAATATATAGATTTGCTGGAAAAAAATTTTATAGTATTCACACTTAATTCTTTCAGCAGAAATTTAAGAAAAGAATTGAATAAATCCGTAAAAATATATTTTTATGATTTAGGTATAAGAAATGCTTTAATCAACAATTTTAATACATTGGAAAACAGAAACGATATCGGCGGTTTATGGGAAAATTTTTGTATAGTCGAAAGAATGAAATATAATCAATACAATAACAAATTTGTTAATTCATATTTTTGGCGGACATATCAGGGTGAAGAAATAGATTATATAGAAGAATATGCCGGAAATTTATTCGCTTATGAAATTAAATATAAAAAAGATGATGTAAAATTTCCAAAATCGTTTTTGGATACTTACAAAAATGTTCAATCTCAGGTAGTTAATAAAAATAATTGGACTAAGTTTTTGATATAGGAGCAAGAGGATGAAAAAAGATTTTTATGAAGTGCTCGGTGTTCAAAAAGGAGCATCGGTCGACGAAATAAAAAAAGCATACAGACATTTGGCAATAAAATATCATCCCGACAGAAACCCGGGAAATAAAGAAGCCGAAGAAAAGTTTAAAGAGATAAACGAAGCTTACGATGTTTTGTCCAATCCGCAAAAAAAGCAACAGTATGATGCTTTCGGTCACGAAGGTGTAAACGGTATGGGCGGCGGAGCAGGTGCAGGCGGTTTCGGTAACATGGGCGATATGGGCGACATTTTCGGCGACATATTCGGTGACATATTCGGCGGAGGCAGAGCAGGAAGATCGTCGGGCGGTTCACAAAGACAATACAGAAAAGGTGCCGATTTAAGATACGATTTAGATATATCTATGCTTGATGCAATGACAGGTAAAGAAGTATCTTTAGATGTTACAAAAAGAGATACCTGTCAAACTTGCGGCGGAACCGGAGCAAAAGCGGGAACAAGCCCAAAAACATGTCCTCAATGTAAAGGTAGAGGACAAGTTAGAGTAAGTCAAGGTTTCTTCTCTTTCAGTCAAACTTGTCCGAGATGTCATGGTGAAGGTCAAATTATAGATAATCCTTGTCCTACATGTAGAGGGACAGGAACAATCAGAACAAATAAAACAATAAAAGTAAGAATACCTCAAGGTGTTAACGATGGTAGCACGTTAAGAGTTTCCGGTGCAGGAGATGCCGGTCCGAAAGGTGCACAGCCCGGAGATTTATATGTAGTTATACATTTGAAAAAACAACCGGGTTTTGTAAGAGAAGGTGACGATTTACATACGGAAATAAAACTTACATTTGCACAAGCGGCATTAGGATTGGAATACGAAGTTCCTGTATTAGACGGAAAAGTTAAAGTTAAAATCGGTTCGGGAACACAACCCGGAACGGTTTTGAGAGTTAGAGATCAAGGTTTCCCTAAACTCGGTAGAAGGGGAGTAAGGGGAGATCTTTATGTTAAAGTTAATATAAATGTTCCGAAAAGTTTGAACAGCGAACAGAAAAAAGCTTTATTTGAATTTGCAAAAACTATGGGTGAAGTTCCGAAAGATGCCGTTCAGAAAAACGACAGTTTCTTTAAAAAGTTTTTCAGTTAACAATGTTTGAAATTTTTAGTTTAATATAGAAACAGAGAGATATAAGTATCTCTCTGTTTTTTTGTATAATATGAATAAATATTAAAATAGGATTTTATATAGTGAAAAATAATATTTTTGCAGTAATAGTAACTTATAACCCTAACAGTTCTTTAATTAGGTTATATGATTCTATAAAAAATCAAGCAGATGAAATTTGTGTTATAGATAATAACAGTTGCAACAAAAGTTCCGTTTCCATCTTAAAAGAATTGGAAAATAAAAATATATCCGTAGTATACAATAAAGAAAATTTAGGCGTAGCTACTGCTCTAAACCAGGGAGTGAAAATAGCTATTGATAAAAAATATAAATGGTTGCTTACTTTAGATCAAGATAGTGAATTTTTACCAAACACGTATAATAATCTTTTAGAATATTATGAAACTTTAAAAGATAAAAATAAAACAATGATTATTGCTCCAAAAGTAACAGAAAGAGTAAACTTAAATGAAAATAATTCGTTTGATTCAAAAAATGTTGTATGGAATGATGTGATATTAAATCTTACATCCGGAAGTTTAATAAAAGCAGAGGCTTTTGATAAAATCGGATTCTTTGACGATAAACTATTTATAGAACAAGTTGACAATGATTTTTGTTACAGACTTATAAAGAACGGTTATAAAATAAAAGTTGCTCAAAATATAAACTTTATTCAAGAAATAGGTAACGCAAAAAAAGTGTACGGCTGTATTGTTAGAAACCATAATCACAAAAGAAAATACTATTTGTCCAGAAATGTTACCATAATGCTAAAAAGATATTTTTTTATTGCACCATATACTACAATAAGATATTTTTTAGGCGGAACAATATTCGGTTGGATAAAAGTTTTACTTTTTGAGAAAGAAAAATTTTCAAAAATATTTTGCGGAATAAAAGGTTTTTTTAGCGGAGTTATCGGTTAAATGCAAGTATCGATAATAATAGTAAATTACAATACGAAAGAATTGACAAAACAAGCAATACAATCCGTGTTTGATAGAACGGAAGGTGTTGAATATGAAATAATAGTTGTAGATAACGATTCAAAAGACGGTTCGGTAGAAGAACTGAAAAAAATTTTTCAAAACAAAATAACTATAATAGAATCAAAAGAAAATCTGGGGTTCGGCAGAGCGAACAATTTGGGAATAAAACAGTCAAAAGGGAAATATGTTTTTCTTTTGAATTCCGATACGGAATTGATAAATAATGCAATAAAAATATTTTATGATTATATGGAACAAAATATGCAAGTCGGAGTATGCGGGGGAAATCTTTATAACAAAAACAATGAACCTGCAACATCTTATTGTATGTATAAGAAGAGCATAAGCTCTTATATTTATTGGAGAATAATACAAATTGTTTCAAAACTTTTTGCAATATTTAACAGGAAAAAATTTTATTGTAATTTTAATTATTCAAATAAAGTAAAAGAAGTAGGATATATTTCCGGTGCGGATATGTTTATAAGAAGAAAAGCATTGAATAAATCAGGTTTGTTTGATGAAAATATTTTTATGTATGGAGAAGATATTGATTTAAATTTTAGAATTAAAGAATGCGGTTATTTAATAAAGTCCATACCACAAGCAAAAATTTTTCATTTGGAAAATGCGTCATTTAAAATTGATACCGATGAAAATATTTTGAAAAATTACAAAATAAGAAAACACAGTGAATATAACTTTTATTTTAAAACTTTCGGAAGATTTTCTTGTTTTATTTATTTGGAAACTCAAATAACCAACATTATAAAAATTTTAATAAATTTTTTGTTGCCGTATTTTTTATTAAAAAAAATATATTTGATCGTTAAATCCACAAACGTTTATAAGCAAATGTTTAAAATAGATAAAAAAGAGTATATTAATTCCATCAATAAAAAAAATAATATTTTAATATTTGCAAATGCCGCTATGGGAGATTTTATATGGGTAACGTCGGTTTTTAGATTAATAAAAGATTATGATAAAAATATTAACATAACATTGATAACTTCAAAATATTATATTGATTTTATTGATAATAATATTATCAAAACAGTTGTTACGACAAACCCAAAGTATCATAAAAAGAAGAATAAAATTATAAGAATAACATATAAGATATATTGGCTTATAACAAATTATTATAAACTTA
>JAZNAT010000045.1:0-7416 GCA_045586665.1 Endomicrobiaceae bacterium
CTTTAACCCCATGGCTGCTTCCTACGCTTATTTTAATGTTTTTTGTAAACAGGTTTAACATGTACGGCAGATTTAACTACGGTTACTGTTTTTTGTTTTTTTATTTGATTTTTTTTACTTTACAATATTTTACTTCAAAAAAGTTTTTTTATTATATAGACAAAATTTTTTTGTTATTTTTTGCATTTTCGGTTTTTGCAAATAACAATATTTTTTTTTCGGAAATTTTTAACGTCATATTGTTGTCTCTTATTTTTTTTGTTTTCTTTTATGCGCTTAAATTTTTTATATACAAAAAAAACGGAAAAGAATTGTTTTTTGATTTTAAAAAGCTTTCCGCCTTTTTGGAACTGCTGTTTATAGTGTCTGTTTTTTTTTGCGGAATAAATTCCGCAGGTGCGTTAAAAACGTTATACGCGGCGTGCGGCGATGTTTTGTATCAAATCGTAATACTTTCAATAACTGTTAATTTAAAAAAAAGATTCAATATGCTACGGCAAAAGTAAAAATAATAAAAGATACGATGTATGCCGTAACGGTAAACAAAAGCCAAAAAACGAAATTTTTATCGTATTTGTTTCTTATTATTTGCGGAAATATTTTGTAAGTCTGTATAAACAACGACGATAAAATATACGATAAAAAAACGACACAGGCATATATAAGCGGTAATGAAACGTATAAATTGTCAAATATTCCTATCAGCACGATTTGTTGTTTTATGAAATAATATAAAACTGAACAAAAAATAAACAGTATTATGAAAAATAAAAATTTAAAATTATAAAACATATTAAAATATTACCGACATTTTTCTTAATTCTTCTACGGCATCGTCGTTACCGCAATATGCTGCGAGTTTCAAATGTTCAACCGACTCGTTTAACATATTTAATTTTTTATACGTTATGCCTGCATAATAATTTACGATTGTTTCGTTAGGTTCTATTTCAAGCGCTTTATTATACCACTTTATTGCCGTTTCGTATTCCTGTTTAATAAAATATAAACAGCCTATTTTGTAATATGGAAAAACGTATTCTGGAGAAATTTCTATCGCTTTTTTATAATAGTTTTCAGCTTCGGTAAAATTGTTTTGCATAGCGTAAATTTCCGCAATATTGTTGTATGAGGAAATATAGTTTCTGTTCGTTTCTACGGCTTTTTTGTAAAATTTTAAAGCTTCGTCATATCTGTTTTCTTTAAAATAAGTGTTTGCTATAAGACCGTAAAACTCGTAAGAATTGCCCAAATCTTCGGATAATGCTTTTTCGTACCGCTTTCTTGCCTGTTCAAATTCGTTTAGCTTTTCATAAATTGTTCCCAACAATTTATAAACGTTTTTGTTTTTTGAATCGGTTTCAAGTGATTTTTCCAAGTACCGTATAGGTACTATAAAATCGTTTACTTTATCAAATTTTTTGATTTTTGAATAATATGAATAAGCCAAAAGATAATATATGTCTCCTGAAACCATGTTGTTTTGTTCCATAAACGATAAATGTTTTATGGCGGAGTTGTAATTTCCCGTTTTTATTAAAGAAATAGCTATGTTTATGTAGTTTTTTTCGTCCGCACTTCCCATAGAAATAAGTTTTTTGTAGTATCTTACAGCTTGAAAATAATTTTCGCTTTTAAAATAGTGGGATGCTTTGTGAACGAAAGCTTCCTCGGTATATTTGTCGTTTTTTTTAAAATAATATAACGTCGAAAAAAATATAAAAAATATTGTTATTAATGTACTTATAAAAAAGTTTGTTTTCAGCATATTATTTTAATTTTATAAAATAAATTTGCTTGATACAACCTGAAAAAAAATGTATAATACATAACATTATTCAAGTGGAGAGATGGCCGAGTTGGTTTATGGCACTAGTCTTGAAAACTAGCGTAGGGTTTCCCTACCGGGGGTTCGAATCCCTCTCTCTCCGCCATGTTTTCTACAAACAAATCTTATTACGTTTTAAAAATCGGAATCTTTAAAAAATAAGTATTAAAAAATAAATATGCTTGACAGTTTTTATTATATTAGTATTATAATACCTATATACTAATATATTGGATAAAATAACGTCGGAGATATTTTAAATAGGATAATAAAGGAGGAAAAATGTTTAAATTTTCGGAAGCAACGGCAATAGCTCTACATTCAATTATTTATATAAATAATAAAAAAGATGTCTGTTGTGTTACTGAAATTTCGCACAAATACAGTATTTCAAAAAATCATCTTTCGAAAGTTTTACAGAGATTTGTAAAAGAGGGAATTTTGAAGTCTGTTATGGGACCTAAAGGCGGTTTTGAAATTAACGATAAATATAAAAATATGACGTTTATGCAGGTGTATGAAATTTTTGAAGGTAAATATAAATCGCATAAATGTTTGTTTAACAATAAAGTAGGAAATTGTAAAAAGTGTATAATGTCCGATTTGATTTCAAATATCGAAAATAAGTTTGTCGGTTATATGAAATCAACGAAAATTTCGGATTTCAAATAAGATTTTTAAAAGGAGGATTTAAAAATGACATCAATGTTTTGTTTTCAATGTGAACAGACGGCAAAAGGGCAGGGCTGCACCATAGCGGGCGTATGCGGTAAAAAACCGGAAACCGCAAATTTACAAGACGAGTTGATAAGCTCTTTAATTGAACTTGCAAATACATCAAGATATGACGAAAAAAACGTAAAAAGAATTATTTACTACAATAACCAACGTAAACTTTGACAACGGGGCTATTAAAACTAAAATTGAAAATCCTAAATTTGACATGAAACGAATTTGGGAAGGGAACGCTGACGTAAGAAGTTTAAAATCGTTGCTATTATTCGGGTTAAAGGGAATTGCCGCTTATGCGCATCATGCGTGGGTATTGGGGTATAAAGACGAAACTGTAAATAAATTTTTTTATGAAGCTTTAAACTCTTTATCGAAAGATTTATCCGTTGACGAAATGTTTACACTTGTTTTAAAAGCCGGTGAAATAAATTTAAGATGTATGGAACTGTTGGATAAAGCAAATACGCAGTCTTTCGGGAATCCGATACCGATTACCGTATCAAAAACGATAGAAAAAGGACCGTTTATAGTCATTACGGGACATGATTTGAAAGATTTGAGACTTTTGCTTGAACAGACCGACGGCAGAGGAATAAATATTTATACGCACGGGGAAATGTTACCGGCACATGCGTATCCGGAACTTAAAAAATATAAACATTTGAAAGGCAATTTCGGTACCGCTTGGCAGAACCAACAAAAAGAATTTGACAATATGCCGGGTGCGGTTTTATTTACTACCAACTGTATAATGCCGATAAAAGAAAGTTATAAAGACAGAGTGTTTACGACAGCGGTTGTCGGATACCCGGAAATGATACACATAGGAGAAGATAAATATTTTACACCGGTCATAAATAAAGCACTTGAGCTCGGAGGTTATAAAGAAGATAAAAAAATGCCTGGAATTAACGGCGGTGAAACTTTAACTGTAGGTTTCGGGCATAATACTGTTTTGTCCGTTGCAGATAAAGTGGTTGAAGCGGTTAAATCCGGAGCTTTAAAACATATATTTTTGGTAGGCGGATGTGACGGACTTAAACCGGGAAGAAATTATTATACGGATTTTGTAAAACTGACACCGAAAGATACGCTTGTATTAACTCTTGCATGCGGAAAATACAGATTTAACGATTTGGATTTTGGAAAGATAGGCGATATTCCGAGACTTTTGGATATGGGACAATGCAACGACGCATATTCGGCAATAAAAGTTGCCGTTGAACTTGCAAAATTTTTCAATTGTTCAGTAAACGAGCTGCCTTTGTCTGTAATATTGTCGTGGTACGAACAGAAAGCCGTTTGCGTTCTTTTAACGTTGTTATATTTAGGAATACAAAATATTAAATTGGGACCGAGTCTTCCTGCTTTTGTTTCGCCTAACGTGTTAAAAATGTTGGTTGAAAAATTTAAAATAAAACCAATTTCTACCCCAGAACAGGATTTAAAAGAAATATTGGGATAAATTGATATGATTATTGATTTGACGGATATTGAATTTTTAGAAGAATATAATAAAAGAACGGTTTTTGACAATGAACAAAGTTCTTTAACTTTAATTTCGTTTAAAAAAGGTTGTGAAAGAGCTTTGCATGTAGATGAAAAAGATGAAGTTGTTCAAATTATTGAAGGAGAAGCAAAGGTTGTAATAGGCGGAGAAAAATATGTACTTAAAGACAAACAAATGATAGTTTTACCGTCAAAAAACGTTCATGGTTTTATCGCTTTAAAAGATACTAAAATTCTTTTGTTGAGACCGAAACATATTCATAATAAAGATTGAAGTTGATATTTTAATGCAGTTAATACTAAAATATAGGGGAATTTTAAATGGATAAAACGGATAAACTTGTTGAAATAATAGAAAGATTAAACTCGGGTGAAAATCCGCAGACGGTTAAAGGTGATGCACAGGATTTTCTTGCAGGGTTAAAAGCCGAAGATTTGTCTTTTGCCGAACAAAAACTCATTGAAGCCGGTATGAAACCTGAAGATTTGAGGCATCTTTGTTCCATTCATATGGAAATGTTGAAAGACGAAGTGGCAAAAATGACAGGTAAACTTGAAAAAGATCATGTGATAACGACTATGGTTAAAGAACATGAAATTCTTTTGTGTTTTATTGATAAGCTGGAAGAGTTAAACGTCAAACTTCAAAAACAAGAATCTTACGATGAAAACAGCGACATTTATAAATTTATTGCCGAGAATGCTCAAAATTTGTTGGACGGAGAACTGCATCATCAAAGAGAAGAAAAAGTTTTGTTTCCTGCAGTTGAAGCTAAAGGTGTAACCGGACCTACAAGAGTTATGGTTAGAGAACACGAAGATTTGAGAAGATACAAAACCGATGTAAGAGACTTGGCACAAAACGTTTCAAATGCGAATTTTACCGAATTTAAAGACAGAGTAAGCGCTGCAATAAAAATTCTTACGATGATGTTAAGAGACCATATTTTTAAAGAAAATAATATTCTGTATCCGGCTTGCGTTGAAATGATTACGGATAAAAAACAATGGCAGAAAATAAAAGCCGATTGCGATAAAGTAGGTTATTGTAAGTTTACGCCCGGCAAATAATTATGGAGAAAAAAATGCTTGAACTGAAAAATATTTCTTTTGATGTTACTGTAAACGGTCAGAAAAAAGAAATATTAAAAAATCTTAATATAAAATTTAACAGCAATAAATTTATAGTTATTACCGGTCCTAACGGCAGCGGGAAATCCACTCTTGCTAAAATGATCGCGGGGATAATTGAACCTACGCAAGGGCAAATTTTTCTTGATGAAAAAAATATCACAAATATAAACATAACCGATAGGGCAAAATTGGGAATAGGATATGCTTTTCAACAGCCGGTAAAATTTAAAGGACTTCAGGTTTACGATTTGTTAAAAATAGCTTCGAACGGAGACTTAAAAATAGAACAGGCATGTGATTATTTGGCAAAAGTCGGGTTATGTGCAGGCGAATATGTGAGAAGAGAAGTTAACGGTTCTTTATCCGGCGGCGAACTTAAAAGAATAGAAATTGCAACCGTTCTTGCAAAACGGCCTAAACTTTCCGTTTTTGATGAGCCGGAAGCAGGAATCGATTTGTGGAGTTTTCAAAATTTGATAAAAATATTCAATTCGATGAGACAAGATATTAATAACGGAACGATAATAGTGATTTCTCATCAGGAAAGAATATTAAATATTGCTGACGAAATTCTTGTTCTTGCCGACGGTAAAATAACCATGCAGGGTAAAAGAGAATATATTTTGCCTAAAATTTTGGGAACGGAATCTGCCGTAACAACTTGTGCAAAACTGAATTAGGAGTATCAAACTATATGGAAATGGATGAAATACAAAAAAGAATAATAGAAGAAGTTGCCGACTTGCACGATGTTCCTATCGGAGCATACAATTTCAGAGCAGACGGAAAACTTGCCGGAAGAAATACTACTGCCAATATCGATATACAAACAAAAATCGAAGGCAGCGGAATAGATATAAAAGTAAAAAATAACACCAAAAACGAAAGTGTTCATATTCCGGTAGTTTTAAGTAAGAGCGGATATAAAGAAACGGTTTATAACGATTTTTATATAGGTGAAAACTGTGATATAGTTATAGTTGCAGGATGCGGAATAGATAATTGCGGCAATCAAGATTCACAGCATGACGGAATACACAGATTTTATGTAGGTAAAAATTCCAAAGTAAAATACGTTGAAAAACATTTCGGTTCCGGTTCGGGGACAGGTAAAAGAATATTAAATCCTCAAACGGAAGTTTATTTGCAAGATAATGGTATTATGGAAATGGAAATGGTACAAATTAAGGGAGTAGATAACACTAACAGACAAACTGTTGCAAAACTTGATAAAGGTGCAAAACTTGTTGTAAGAGAAAGACTTTTAACACATTCCGACCAACAAGCTATAAGCGGTTATACAGTTATTTTGGACGGTGAAGGTTCAACAGCAGATATAGTATCAAGATCCGTAGCAAAAGAAAAGTCTTACCAAAAATTTGAAGTTAAACTTACCGGAAACAACCGTTGCAGCGGACATACGGAATGCGATTCCATAATTATGGATGAAGGCAAAATTTTGGCTATTCCTTCATTGGAAGCAAATAATATAGATGCGGCACTTATTCATGAGGCTGCTATCGGTAAAATTGCCGGTGAACAACTTACAAAGTTAATGACGCTCGGTTTAACCGAACAACAAGCCGAAGAACAAATAATTAACGGATTTTTGAAATAACAAACATAATCATTTTTGCTTTCCCGATTTGCTTTTAATTTTAAATGATGATAACAAGCAGTAAAAAAATATAAAGTGAAAAGGAGTAAAAAATGAAAATCGTAAAAGTGTTGGGAAGACAAATTATTGATTCAAGAGGAAATCCTACCGTAGAAGCCGAAGTTTATCTTGACGACGGAACGGTTGCAAGAGGAACCGCTCCAAGCGGAGCATCAACCGGCGAGTTTGAAGCTCTTGAACTTCGCGACGCAGATAAAACGAAGTTCGGCGGTAAAGGTGTTACTAAAGCAGTTAACAATATTAATGAAAAAATATCTAAAGTTCTGGCCGGTATGGATACAAGCGATATTTATGCGGTTGACAAAGTTATGATAGATTTGGACGGAACAAAAGATAAATCGAATCTCGGAGCTAACGCGATTTTAGCGGTTTCAATTGCAAGTTCACAAGCGGCAGCAAAATCTTTAAATATTTCTTTATACAAATTTTTAGGGGGGATAAACGCTAACAGACTTCCCGTTCCTATGATGAACATATTGAACGGCGGAGCTCATGCAACAAATTCGGTTGATACGCAAGAATTTATGATTATGCC
>JAZNAT010000046.1:0-5654 GCA_045586665.1 Endomicrobiaceae bacterium
TATAACAATAACGAAATAGCGATAAATACGATAATAGAGATAATACTTGTATACGGGGAAGAGTACAAGAAAAAACAGGTAGCAAGAGTATCTGACGGTAATGATATGAGAACGTACAGAAACATGTTGGCTGCGGCATAATTTGGAGTTTCCGGAATGGCAATGGCGGTTTTGATTTTTCAGTTTTTGCGTTGACAAAATAGCGTTAGATGCAACTTCAAAACTAAAAAAATAAAAAGCGGAAATAAATAAAATTAAAAGAATAATTTTAAATTAAAAACAACAAAAGCGAAAAAGATAAAAAATCTTTTCCGCTTTTGTTTTATCGGCTATCAATTATAACTTAATTTTTAAGCTTTATGTTTTTCTTCAACGATGTCAATGTTTACTTTTGCAATAACTTCAGGATGTAATCTCACGTTAACAGACACTTTACCTACTTCTTTTATCGGTGCAGGCAACAAGATATCGTGTTTATTAATAGTAAATTCTTGTTCTGCAAAAAGTTTTGCCAAATGTGCTGTAGTTATAGAACCGAAAATTTTTCCGTTTTCACCGACTTTCACTTTAATTGAAAATTCGGCGTTTTCTATTTTTTCCGCAACGATTTTTGCATTATTTATAATTTCTTCTCTTTCTTTTTCAAGTCTTGTTTTTTCTCTTTCCCAGATTTTCATATTTTGGGCAGTCGCTTCCATAACAAGTTTTTTAGGCAATAAATAGTTCCTTGCAAATCCTGCAGCAACATCTTTAATTTCGCCTTGTCTTCCTACGTTTGTTATATCCGTTCTTAAAATAACTTTCATTTAAAAATTCCTCCAATAACCTAATTTACCGAAAACGGTAACAATGCCAACATTCTTGCTCTTTTTACGGCTTGGCATAATTCTCTTTGATGTTTTGCACAAGTGCCGGTAATGTTTCCGGAAAGAATTTTTCCGCTTTCCGTAACAAACGTTCTTAAAAGACTTACGTTTTTATAATCTATTTCTATTTTATCCGTACAAAAACGGCATACTTTTCTTTTCATCATACCGCCCTTTCTGAACTTGCCCGCAGGCTTTGTCCCGGCAGGATGCGTATTTTTTTTCTCTATTGTCATTTCTTATTCCTCCAAATATTTTAAAACGGAACTTCTTCTTCGTCTGTTATCGAATCGTTGTCCGAAACATATTCCGTATCGGAATCGGTTTCAACGTTTTTTGATTGTTGAGCCTGTGCTTCAACTTTAACTAAAAATTGTACTCTTGACGCTACAACTTCCAATCTTGACCTTTTTGTCCCGTCACTTGACTGCCAACTGCTGCTTTTTAATCTTCCTTCAACATAAACGGGCATACCTTTTTTAAGTCTGTCCGCACATCTGTCAGCCTGGTCACCCCACACGATTATCGGTACATAAGTCGGATCGGAATCTCTCCACTCGCCGGTAACCTGGTCTTTAATTCTTGAACTCATAGCTATATCAAATCTGCATACAGACTTTGACGTAGTAGTTCTTTTCAATTCCGGGTCTCTTGTTAATCTGCCTACTAAAATAACACTATTCTGCTGTGGTATTTGGTATATTTGCTGATTCATTTCCCGTCTCCGTTTTAGGTTCTTCAACAGGCGCCGACACGCTTATCGGTTCCTGTTTTTTTTCAACGGCTTTAATTTTTTTTGCCGCTGCTTTTTTCTTTTGTTCTATTTTTACGGTTAAAAACCTTATAATAGAATCGTTAACTTTAAAAAAGTTTTCCAATGAAAGAACAACGGAACCCTCAGCATTGAACTCGACATAAACATAAATTCCTTCACGAAACTTTTTAATGTTGTAAGCAAGTTTTTTCTTTCCCAGCTGTTGAAGATTTTTGATTGTTCCGCCGGCAGCTTCAATTATTTTTGAAACTTTTGAAACTATGTCTTCCATTTTTGCGGAATCAAGTTCCGGGGAACAAATAAAAGTGCACTCATAACTCATTGATACATCCCTCCTTTTTGGATTTCCGCTATTTTTACTAGCGGCTCAGCCTCTTTTTTAAGAAGCAAAGTTGATTTTTTAGTATATATTTTTTTTACGTCTTTTGCAAACTATTTCAACAAAAACAAAATTACCGCTTTATGTATGTGCAGTCTGTTTTCGGCTTCTTCAAAAATATTATCTTCTTGTTTCGCCATGACACCTGCAGAAATTTCTTCACCGCGAACTGCCGGAAGACAATGTAAAACGATACAATTTTTGTTGGCTTTTGACAAAAGCTGTTCGTTCACCTGATACTTTACAAACGCTTTATGTCTTTGAACCGACTCTTTTTCTTCTCCCATAGAAATCCAAACGTCTGTATAAATAACGTCGGAACCTTTAATATCTTCGATATCGTCGCTTATTTTTATCTTTGCGCCTGTTGTTTTTGCAACTTTAAGCGCTTTATCCAAAAGCTCTTTTTTAGGCGCATACCGTTTAGGTCCCAGCAACAAAAAGTTAAGCCCCAACACGGCAGCTGCTCCAAGCCAAGAATTTGCAACATTGTTTGCATCGCCCACAAAAGATATTTTTAACTTTTTCAATTCTTTTAACGTTTTTATTTTATATTTTTCTATTATCGTCATTAAATCGGCCAAAATCTGGCACGGATGTTCCGCGTCGGTCAACGCATTTATAACAGGTATTGTAGAATTCTTTGCAAATTCTTCAACATAGGCATGTTTAAAAGCCCTTATAACTATCGCGTCCAAATATCTTGACAAAACGTGCGCCGTATCGTAAACGGATTCCCCTCTTGTCGTCTGCAACTTTTTTATATCAAGAATTAACGGAGTTCCGTCTTCCTGAGACATCGCCGCAGAAAAAGAAACCATCGTCCTTGTTGATGGCTTTTCAAATATAAGCCCGATAGTTTTACCTTTAAGTAAAAACTTTGACTTTTCAGTTTTTTTAAGTTTTAATGCAGACTGTATGATTGACCAAATTTCTTTTGAAGTCAAATCGTATATTGACAATACGTCTTTTTTTATTTTTTTCATAATAATTCTCTATAATTTACAACATTTTTTCTTTTTAAAACATAAAAACAAGAAGACTTGTTTTTTAAGGTCTCCTTGTTTTTACATATTACTTTTAAGATAAGTTACATTTTTGAGTTTTGATCTATATAAATACCGGGACCCATCGTCGAAGATATTGAAATACTTTTTACATACTGACCTTTCGCCGCAGCAGGTTTTGCTTTTAATACGGCTCCTACGATGGTCTTTATATTTTCAGCCAATTTCTCTTTTTCAAAAGAGGCTTTTCCTACGCTGCAATGTATTATTCCGAAAGAATCGTTCTTATATTCGACTCTACCTTTTTTCAAATCTTTAACGGTTTTTTCTATGTCAAATGTAACGGTTCCGGCTTTCGGATTAGGCATTAATCCTTTAGGACCTAAAATTTTTGCAACTTTACTTAAATCCTTCATTGAGTCGGGCGTAGCAACAAGCACGTCAAAATCCATTACACCTTTGGAAATTTCTTCTATGATTTCGGCAGAACCTACTTTATCCGCACCCGCTTTTTCGGCTTCCAACTGTTTTTCGCCTTTTGCAATAACAGCAACTTTTCTGGTTTTACCTATACCGTTAGGAAGAAGAATCGTTCCTCTGACGATTTGGTCGCTTTGTCTTGGGTCAATTCCCAAACGAATATGAACTTCTATCGATTCGTCAAACTTAGCTTTTGCTGTTTGTTTTACCAAATCGGAAGCTTCTTCTACCGTGTAAAGTTTGTTTGCGTCTACCAACTTTGATAACTCTTTCAATCTTTTTGCCATTTTATTTCTCCTGTGGTTTTTACGCCGATTTGAAAACGGCTCCCACCATTTATAGTTTAATAGTTAAATATATTTTTTACTAAAACAAAAAATCCAATAATCGGTTGTTTTCTTCCAAAAACTTTTCAACAGTCACTACTTTTGTTTAACTTCAATTCCCATACTTTTTGCCGTACCTTCAACCATCAACTTTGCACCTTCCAAATCGATAGCATTTAAGTCGGGCATTTTTTGTTTTGCAATTTCTTCAACCTGAGCTTTCGTTATTGAACCTACTTTTGTTTTATTCGGTACACCGGAAGCTTTTGCAACTTTAGCAGCTTTCTTTATTAAAGCCGGAACCGGAGGCATCTTTGTTATAAACGTAAACGATCTGTCTTCATACACCGTTATAACGACAGGTGTCGCCATACCTTGTTCCATTTTTTTCGTTCTTTCGTTGAACTGTTTACAAAAGTCCATTATATTTACGCCCTGTTGTCCGAGCGCAGGACCTACCGGAGGTGCAGGGTTTGCCGCACCTGCGGGTATCTGTAATTTAATTTGTGTTTTTACTTTCTTTGGTGGCATTTTAACGTTTCTCCTTAACTGCAACTAAAATCCGTTGAGCACACGGAAAATAGTACTTTACTTTTTTATTTTTTCAACATTCGCACTTTTTAATTGTATCCGTGCGTTTTATTAAACTTTTTGCCGCCGTAACATACGGCATAAAGTTTGCTATATTTTTTCTACCTGCAAAAAGTCCAACTCTACCGGTGTAGGTCTTCCGAAAATGGTAACCATAACTTTAAGTTTACCTTTTTCTTGATTGATTTCTTCAACAACACCGATAAAATGTTTGAAAGGACCTTCGGTAATTCTGACGTTTTCTTCTTTTTCAAACGAAATTGCAGGTCTGGGTTTTGCACTTTCGGGGTTGGATACCGCATTAATAAGATTTTCAACTTCCTGTTCTGCCATAGGTGCCGGTTTTACTCCACCCAAAAAGCCCGTAACTCCCGTAGTGTTTCTTACAAGCCAGTACGTTTCGTTATTTATTACCATTTCTATAAAAACGTAACCGGGGTAAAACTTCTTTTTTCTGATTTTTTTCTTATTATTTTTAATGGAAACGACTTCTTCGGTTGGAACCAAAACCTGAGAAATCAAGTTCTGCATACCGAGATTTTCTACAGTTCTTTCTATGCTGTTTTTTACTTTATCTTCGTGTCCAGAATATGTATGAACCACGTACCATTGTTTAGCCATTTTTTACCTCAAATTTAATATGATACCTAAGATGTTTGACAATATCACGTCAACAAAGCTGACAAATAAAGCTAATATTATAACAAAAACGACAACAACAATGGTGGTTGCCACAACCTCTTTTTTCCCGAGCCAAGTAACTTTCGTTAACTCAAAATAAGCATCTTTAAAAAACTGAATTGCTTTGTTCATAAAAAACGTCTCACTTTACAAAAATTATCCATCCGTTAAAAAAACCGGGGGTAGATGGATTTGAACCACCAAAGCTGGTTTTGGAGACCAGAAGTTTACCGTTAGCCTATACCCCCAGGGCTTTTTTATAAACTATTTCGTTTCTTTATGCAAAACGTGCTTACCGCATGTTTTACAATATTTTTTTACTTCCAATTTTCCTTCTTGTTTTTTACCTCTTGCAAAATAATAGTTTCTGTTTTTGCATTCGGTACACGCCATAGTAATAATTACTCTGTCTCCCATTTTTTGTAACTCTCCAATATATTTGCCGCAATCAACTAGTCAAGAATCTTAGTAACGACGCCGGAACCTACCGTTCTTCCGCCTTCTCTGATTGCAAATCTCAACTGCTCTTCCATTGCTACCGGCATTATC
>JAZNAT010000047.1:0-20193 GCA_045586665.1 Endomicrobiaceae bacterium
ATTGCGAAACATTCTTTTTATTTTAAAAATTTTAAATAATGTTTAACTTGCTTTATAATACCATATATTTTATATAATATGTTTCAATTTTAGCAAATTATTTTTATTTATAGGATAGGTTAGAGGTGAAAAGTTTTTAAAATAATGGAAAAGGTTAATGCAATGTTTAATGCAGGAAATTGTTTTTAGACGGGGACTATATTTTTTATTAAACAGTTTCTTCTTTTTCAACTTCGTATTCGTTCGTAAAACGTAAAAAGCTGCCTATAAGGTTTTCGTTCCACACTTTTACATCTTTCGGAACGTCCAATATACATGGGGTAAAATTCCAGATGCTTTTTATTCCGGCGCCGGCAAGATAATTTGCCGTCGATTTTGCATTTTCTCTCGGAACGGTAAGTATTGCAAAGTCCACAGAAAGCCTTGAAGCCAAATTGGAAACTTTTGTCAACGGAAAAACATCTTTTCCGTTAATTACCGTACCGATTTTTTTCGGATCGGTATCAAACATTGCTATAACGTTCAAACCGTAATCGTTGAAACTGTTATACTTTGCAAGAGCAGCTCCCAAATTGCCTGCACCGACAATAAAAGCATCTCTTTTTTGTTTAAAACCTAAGCGCTCTTCTATTGTTTTTTTCAGTTTTTTCGCTTCATATCCGACACGGCATTTACCCAAAGAGCTGTCAAGATATTTCAAATCTTTTCTTACCTGAGAATTGTCAATATTCAAAAGTTCGGCGATTTTTTTGCTGGAAATATACAACTCCTCTTCTCTTAAATCGTCAAGTATAAAATGGTATAAAGATAAACGGTTTAACACTTTGTCGGGAATATTCATCTTTGTTCCTTTGAAAATTTTTATAAGGGCGGCTTTTTATTTTTTTTACCGCCCTTATATTTATAAAATTTTTATATGACTCCGTTATAAGCATTTAAAAATATTTGTTTTATTTCCGACATTAAAGGATACGCAGGGTTTGCACCGGTACACTGGTCGTCAAACGCTCTTTCTACGAGCACGTCGAGGTTTTTCATAAAGTCGTCTTCTTTAACACCGAACTCTTTTATTGATTTCGGTAAGTTTATTTTCGTCATCAAATCGTCAACCGCTTTTATCAAAAGTTCCGTCTTTTCGTCGTCATTTTTGCCTCCCAATCCGAGCTCGTCGGCAATCTGTCCGTACTTCATTTTTGCGTTGGGATATTTGTATTGCGGGAAAATTGCCTGCTTTGACGGTTTGTCGTTAGCATTGAATTTTATAATTTGTCTTATTAAAAGTGCATTTGCAACGCCGTGCGGTATGTTGTACATTGCGCCGAGCTTGTGTGCCATTGAGTGGCATAATCCCAAAAATGCGTTTGCAAAAGCCATACCTGCAATCGTTGCGGCATAATGCATTTTTTCCCTTGCTTTCGGGTCATTTTTACCTTCGTTATATGAGCGCGGGAGATACTTGAATACAAGTTTTGTCGCTTCCAACGCATTCGAATTCGTAAAGTTTGTTGCCATGCATGAAACATAGGCTTCTATCGAATGTACTAATGCGTCAATACCGGAAGCTGCCGTAAGTCCTTTAGGCATACCGTCAACGAAGTTCGGGTCGACTATTGCCATGGTAGGCGTTAATGCATAATCGGCAATGGCGTATTTATAATGAGTTTTCTCATCCGTAATGATTGAAAAAGGAGTTACTTCCGAGCCTGTTCCGGAGGTTGTCGGAATACAAACCATACATGCTTTTTGTCCTAAATCCGGTATTTGGCAGATTCTTTTTCTTATATCCATGAATCTCATTGAAATATCTTCAAAATTCGTGTCAGGCTGCTCATATAACAACCAAAGAATTTTAGCCGCATCCATGGGAGAGCCTCCGCCTAGCGCAATAATTACGTCCGGTTCATAAACTTTTACCATGGTAAGAGCTTCGTTTATTGTTGCAATTGTAGGGTCGGGACGGACATCAAAAAAAATCTGGTGGTCTATACCTATTTCGTCCAAAACGTCGGTTATGTTGTCAACGGCACCGGAATCGAACAAGAAACGGTCTGTAACTATAAAGGCTCTTTTTTTACCTTTAAGTTCTTTTAAAGCCAAATCCAAACAGCCTCTTTTAAAATATATTTTTTGAGGAACTTTAAACCATAACATATTTTCTCTCCTTTCGGCTACCGTCTTGTAATTAAGCAAATGTTCAACTCCGATATTTCCTGAAATTGAATTGCCTCCCCAAGAACCGCATCCGAGAGACAGGGAAGGTTCCAACTTAAAATTATAAATGTCGCCTATTCCGCCTTGTGAAGAAGGTGTGTTTATGAGTACTCGGCATGACGGCATTTTTTCGGCATAAGCGTTTATTCTATCTTTTGTTCTTGCATCGGTGTAAAGAACGGATGTGTGTCCCGGACCGCCTTTTGAAACGAGTTCGTAAGCCATATCGGCAGCTTCGTCAAAATTTTTTGCTTTGTACATAGTAAGTATAGGCGACAGCTTTTCTCTTGAAAAAGGGTCGTTCCAGTCTACTTTCGGTCTTTCGCAAAGTAAAAGTTTTGCATCTTTGGGAATTTTAAATCCTGAAAGTTCTGCGATTCTTTGTGCCGATTGTCCGACGATTAAAGGATGAGCAGTACCTCTTTTTGCATCTATAAAAGGAAGTGCCGTCATCTTTTTTTCATCGTTTTTATTTACGAGATAGGCTCCGCGATAAATAAACTCTTTTTTTACTTTTTCATAAACGTCTTCAACGACTATTACCGACTGTTCCGAAGCACAAATCATACCGTTGTCAAACGTTTTTGACATTATAATAGAAGATACCGATGTTCTTATATCTGCAGTTTCATCGATAACCGCAGCAGTATTTCCGGGACCGACTCCCAAAGCAGGTTTTCCAGATGAATATGACGCTTTAACCATTCCCGGACCTCCTGTAGCCAAAATGCAGGCAATGTCGGGATGATGCAGTAACGTGTCGGAAAGTTCCATTGTAGGCGTATCTATCCAGCCGATAATGTCTTTCGGAGCTCCGGCTTCAACCGCAGCGTTAAGAACGACACGTGCGGCTTCTATGGTACTTTTTGTAGCGCGTGGGTGAGGAGAAAATATAATTGCGTTTCTTGTTTTTAAAACTATAAGTGCTTTGAAAATTGCGGTTGACGTAGGGTTTGTTGTCGGTATGATTCCTGCCAAAACGCCTAACGGTTCGGCAACGATTTTGGTACCGTTTTCTTTATCTTCGCTTATTATTCCGCAGGTTTTTGCATATTTATGTTTGTTATATATATATTCGGATGCAAAATGATTTTTTATTATTTTGTCTTCCAATACGCCCATCCCGGTATCTTCTACCGCCATTCTTGCAAGAGGAATCCTTACTTTATTTGCAGCAATTGCAGCTGCTTTAAAAATTTTGTCAACTTGTTCTTGTGTATAGTTTTCATATTCTTGTTGAGCTTTTTTTACTCTTGAAATCAAATCGTTCAACTTTTCTACCGTATCTGTAATTCCTGTTTGCGGCTGTGTAGTTATCGACTCAATTTGAGCTCTTTTTTGTTTCTTTTTCGGCATAAAATTCTCCTTATTGTGATTAATTTCACGATTTATTATAAGAAATAAAAATTTCTTTGTCAATGCTTACTGACTATAGTTTTGATTTTTATGTGTCTTTTTGTTGATAAAGTAGTGTTTTAAAATAAGGATTTTTGTCCTTATTTATCTTGTCCAGTTCCTGATTTTGAATCATTGATTTCTTTTTTCTTTCTTTTTATATTTTTTAAAACGGTTTCTATCGTTTCAAATTTAGGCGGGTTGTCGGTATCAAGTTCAAAATATACGGTATGTTCAGGAGAATCGGTAAGAATTAAATTCGTATTTTTGTTTTTTACGAATATCGGTGCAAATTCGGCTTCGCTGTGACCTACCACCTGATTTTTAAAATAAGAATCTTTTATTAAAGAGAACGGTCTTATCCAAGTAGGAGTTTGTGTTATTTCGTCGCCGTTTGCACTTACTGTTCCCGTCCAGTCAAAGTAATGAAAATTTTGTTCATAAATCATTCTGTTACACCAGTTTATAATCGTCTCTTTATTTTTTTTCCAGCCTTTTTTTATTTGATTGGTTACCCAAGTTTTTGAAAAGCCCGCATGAGAAAATATCCAATCGTCATATTCTGCGGCAATTTTAAAAAATTTTATGTTATCTAAAAAGATTTGTGCAATTTCTTTATCATGTTCGTGTTGGTGCCCGCTGACCATTTTTGAAAGCGGATTTTTCGATAAATAAGATAAACAATGGTTTCCTAAAAGCAAATCCGTTTTGTCGGGATATTTTTGTTTGAAATATATTACTTTGTTTACTATATTTATCGGGTTATGTTCCGGAATGTTCCACCATAATTTTGAGTACCAATGATCGACATAATCGCCCAAAAAAACAAGTTTGTCCAACCGGGCGATATTTTTTTCAACCGTTTCTACAAAATACGTAGTTTGATGAATATCCGGAATTACTCCTATAATCATAATTTATATTATATAAGTTTATTGTTGATTTGAACAAAAAAGAGTTGGCGTATACCGTAAAAACATTTCGTTTTTAATCGGTTGATACAAAAGGATTTTATTTTTTTTGTGCGAAATTTTATGATTTTTTTATTGAAATCCGTGAAATTTTGTGATATAACTATTTAAAAGAAAAAGCTGAAAAATTGTTTGCTTGAAATTATTGTGCCGGAAATAAAATATCAAATTATGAAAAAATTTTTAAGAAGTTTTTTAATTGTTTTTTTGTTGACGGTTGTCATATACGGACTGTTTTTTGCAGACGGATGGATAAAAGGTAATTTTCATGTTATAACGCAAAACAGGGCGTACCGTTCAAGACAACTTGATAAACAACTGCTTAAATATTACGTAACGGAATATAACATTAAAAGTATAATAAATCTTCGCGGCGCAGAGCCGGGTAAAAAATGGTATGACGACGAACTTGAAGTTTGTTCGATTTACGGAGTAACACATTACGATTTGGATATGGCTATGGATAAAGAACCTACAAAAGAACAAATTGAAACGTTGATAAATTTTTTTAAAACGGCGCCGAAACCTGTTTTTATACATTGTTTGGGCGGTTCCGACAGAACCGGACTTGCCGCCGTTTTGTGGAAGATAGTAATGGAAAAAGAAGATAAACGGAAAGCCGCAAAACATATGCTGTTTTTTTACGGGCACATGCCTTTTGGTAAAGCGAGAATTCTTGATAAGTGGCTTTGGAAAACCGATATGAGTTTTGTCACAACAACAAAAGACAATTAATAATGTATTATTAACGTGTCTTGCGTATAAATAAAACGGAAAACAATACAATTTCTACTTTTTAGTTTTTCCGTTGACAAAACAGTGTTAGACGAAACTCCAAAACTAAAAAGTAAAAATTTTTATATTAATATTGATGTAAATTTTGGAAAATTAAAACTAAAATTTTTAAATAATTTTATATTGAAAACTTATAACCGAGATTTAATTGTAAGCTGTATAATTGAGCGGTAGAGAAATTATCATTATCACTGACAGCCCAATTATAATATGAATATAAAATTTCCACTATAAGCCATTTGGCTTCTATACCGATACCTGCAGCCGCATAAAGTCCTGCAAGTCCTGATGCGTCAATAAGTTCTATGTCGGCATTGCTTAAACCTACTTGACCTATAAGATAAACGCTGTCAATTTCTTTATTTTCCAAAAGCAGTTTCGGTTTTGCAGCAAGATAAATGTTTGTTGCCGACAGTTTTTGCCCGGTATTTTCTATGTCTGTTTTAAACAGATGCATTGCTCCAAGTCCCAGAGCAATATTTTTCCACGGATAAATAAAAATTTCGCCGCCTAACGTAAACCCCAAATCAACGTCTTGAGTATTTCCGCCGTCAAAATAAAGGTAAGGTGATGCCAAAACTCCGCTTTTTGCTATAAAGTCGGCATTCATTTTTGCACTTACCGGCAGAATGAGTATTGTAATCAGCAAAAGTGATAAAAAAATTTTTTTCATTTTAACACTCCGTAATTAATATATTTGTCTATATTATACTATAAAAAATTTTTAATTTACAATTGGAAAATTTTTTATATGTTGACTTAGAGCGGCTTTAATGTTATATAATAAAAACATTTGCTTTATAATTATTTGTATCGGAGTGTTAAAATGGAAAAAATTTCTTTTTTATTCGTTTTTATGTTTTTGACGTCCGCAGTTTTTGCCGCAGAAATTTCTTTAAGTTTGGAGAAAATTTTACGTCAAAAAGGTACGGTTACTACTACCGAGGAAATATCAAAAGAATATGTTGAAAACAAAAGAGCCAATCAGGCTATGGACATACTGGAAAATACTACCGGTGTGTTCGTTCAAAAAACGGGAGATATGGGAAGAGCCGACCCGGTTATAAGAGGTTTCGGTGACAGTTGCAGAAGAATTGTTGTTGCCATAGACGGTAAACCGGAAAAAATGTCTTTATTCGGTTGCGGAGTTTCTCATTCCATACTTTCCGGGAACATTGAAAAAATTGAGATAGCAAAAGGTCCCGACAGCGTTTTGTACGGTTCAGGAGCTTTAGGCGGAGCAATAAATATAATTACTAAAAATCCGACAAAACCTTTTGAAGGCGCCATAGACGTTTCTTTAGGTTCTTTTAACACTCAAAATTCAAAAATAAATTTGGGCGGAATATCTGATAATATAATATATGAAATAGCCGTGAACAAAGCATCCAGCGACGGTCATTTGGTAAATTCTCAATATAATGCAACGGACTTATATGAAAAATTGGGATACGTTTTTAATGACGGCGGTATAATAAAATTTCAGGCTAAACAATATTCGGGATTAACTCATTATCCGGCTCCTTATCCTGCAAATTATTGGGAAGATTATCAAAGAGGCTCTTTGCAATTGGATTATAATAAAAGTTTTTCAAGAACGGAACTTTCTTTAAAAATATATGAAAATTACGGAGAACATAAATTCTCAAATAATTTTCATTCAAGAGACACTCTTTTCGGTGTAATGGCAAACTATGATATTGAAATAGGTGATAAAAATTTATTAAAAACCGGTGCGGAGTTTAGGCAGCAGGAGGGAAAACTTACCGAAAGACCGTCTCCTCGGATGAATTTGGGTAGTTGGAAAACTTCCGATTGGTCGCTTTTTGTATTGGATAGGCACAATTTTACCGATAAAATTACTGCAGTTGCAGGTGCAAGATATAACAATGATGAAATTTCAGGAAATTTTATCGCCGCAAGAGCAGGACTTGAATATGCCGTTACGGATATCGTTACCGTAAAAGGATTATACAGCAGAGGTTTTAGAAGTCCGTATTTGAACGAACTTTATCTTGTGCCGGCAAGTAACAAAAATTTAAAACCGGAAGAAGTTAACAATTATGAAATAGGTTTTGACATAAAAAAAGATAGTTTTACTTTTAACGTTACGGGTTTTATAATGAAAGGAAACAACTTGATTCAGCAAGAACGAAATACGGCAATACCGTTTCCGCCGTATACTTTTAGAAACAGCGGCGACTACGAGTTTAAAGGTTCGGAAATATATGCAAGCTATGATTTCAGCAAGTATGTAAATGCAAATGCAGGTTATACTTATTTTAATGCCGGTAAACATACCCAGGGAAGACCTGAAAACAAAATAGATGCCGGAATAAATTTTAAAGTTCAAAAATGGAGCTTTTATTTAAGCGGAACCTACGTAGGCGAATATTATGCCGCTGATAACAAGCAGGACAGATTAAATGACTATGCTCTGTTAAATGCCGGGATTGCTTATGGCGTAACCGAAACCGTAAAACTGTTCGTTAACGGACATAACCTTACAAACCAAGATTATAAAATATTTATTGACAGAGAAACGGACGGTTATCCCGTTATGCAAATGCCTGGTGCGGCGGTTTATTTCGGTACTAAAGTCAAGTTTTAAGATTATTTTATTATAAAATTAAAGATAGGTTAATTTCGGTACTTGACTTTTTTTTATAAAAAAGTTAGACTTATATAACTTTTAGAGGTTTTACTAAAATATTTTTATCAAGTCGGGTCGGTTGCATGATGTTTATTTTAAGACAGTGTTTATTATATTTATTGACAATCGCTTTTTTGATAGTAACGACAATACCTCAAGGCGTCAGTGCGTCGGATATTGTTGAAAATTTTCAAAATTTGAAAGGCGAAGATGATAATATTGTTGAAAACATACCGGAACAATACGGCAGAATTTTTGATACGAACTTAAATGTAAAAGAAAACGAAAAGCCGGATATCATATTAATATATGATATGCATTGTCAGCCGGCTGTTCAAAAAAATATTTATTCCATTATCAACTATTTCGATTCGGCGTTTGACGTTAACAAAATTTTTGTTGAGGGAGCGCGCGACGGGAAAGTTGACGTCTCTTCAATGAAAGACTTTCCTTCAGATTCAGAAATAAAAGAAAAAGTTTTATCGGACATGTTGTCAAAAGGTTTGTTAAGCGGGACGGAATTTTATTCGTACTTATCAAACAAAGACAATCTTTACGGTATAGAAGATTTTGATTTGTACGTAAAATCGATAAAACGTTATGAAGAAATTTTAGCTTATCAAAAAAAATTTTCCGCTGCAATAAGTAGAGCCGATAAAGATTTGAAAAAAGCCAAAAAGACCGTTTATGACGGTGAAATGAGACTTTTTGAAGAACTGTTTTTTACCGATATGGAATATGACAAAGAAAAGTTTGACAACGTATATTCTTTGTTAGGAAAATATGATATAAATTTAATAAAGGCATATCCCAACGTTTATAAATATTTAAAAATAAAAGAATATGAAGTTTTTGACGTTAAAGACAAAACGCCGCAGCATTATCAAGAGTTGGTAAACGTCGCAAAAAACAAAATTCCTTATTCGATATATATAAAAATTTTGCAGGAAATAAAAGATAAATCGTTAGAACGACAATTGGTTCAATTGTATACCGGTACTAAACAGTTTTTAGCCGAGAGACAACTTAAAGAATACGCATATATCGAAAAGATAAAAGAAAAACTTTCGGCGGCGAAAGTTTTTAACGTGAAAGATTTTTTAACGGAAAAACAGTTCTTGTATAACAATTTGTTGAACAAGATTTTCGTTACCGAGGTTTCAAAAGATACCGTAGTTTTAACCAATTTTATGAATTTGTTAAAACAGTACGTCGAACTGAAAATAGATTATGACAGTTATAACGAGTTGTCGTACGAGCTTAAAGAATTTCATGAAAAGCTTTCAACAACAGATATAATTTCAAAAAAAGACGATATAATAAAAATATTAAACAATAAAAAACTTGCCGCTTATTACGACAATAACATAGCCAGAAATAAAATATTTGTAAATAATATTTTGGATAAAATGGAACAAAACTCCACAAACATAGTTGTAGTAGGAGGTTTCCATAAAGCGATTGGCGCTTTGTTGAACGAAAAAGAAATCAAATACGTATCCGTCCTGCCTAATTCCGGTGTCGGCGATTACAAAATATACAATAAAATCATATCGGACATTGCATACTTTTACAACTCGTTATCCGACGGTCTTTTGGTTGCCGGATTTTCAAAAATTAAGTTGGAAGAGTTTTTAACGTCTTGGATAACGGAACTTCATCAAAGAGGTTTTAAAGAAGATGAAATCATATCGATTATAAACTCTTGGGCTAACAAACACAGCGAATTTTTTAAAGAAACGCCCGAAATCGAAATCGAAAAATCGGACGAAAAGCATAACGGCGACGGCGGTGTACAACAACAGTCTCAACAAGTGCATCCGCAAGAAAATCTACAGGAACAAAAACAGGATATAGACGTTACCGACAGGGTATTAAAGCAAAACAAATTCAGCTTAAAAGGTTGGTTGTTGAAGGCGAAAGATACTTTAAAAAGCTCCGCATCCAAATTTAAAACGATGTTTACATATAAATATCAAAAAGAAGAAAGCGACGATGAAACGGAAGATCTTGATGAAAAAACAATTAAAAGAATGGAAGGTAACATAAGGTATTTCCCGTTCATACAAATTATGCTCGGTGCGGAATTGTTTGAATCTTTTGCAACCGTGTTTATGCAGTCCAGCGGTTACAGTTTACCGTTTATATCTTTGATAATGTCGCTGCTTGCGCCGATAACTTTTGCGGTTTCCGGTATAGGCGGTGTTATAGGAGACAGAATTTCAAAGAGAACTTTAATAGTTTTGTCGCTTGTCGTTCACACTATGGGTACGATATCGTTTGTTATTTCGCCTCTGTCACCTATTTTCTTGGTAGCTTCGCAGGTTCTTCCTACTATAGGCGTTGCGGCGTTATCGCTTGCGTTAAGTCCGTTCCTTTATGAGTCATTAGACAAGCTTGGCAAAAAAGAATCGTTTAAAGAAATTTACGGTTCCAACTTGTCGCTGTTCTGGATAGTGATGTCGATATCGTCGCTGTTGGGCGGTCTGAGAGCTTCGTTGACAAGCCAGGATACCGTAATATTTATAGCGGCAATTCCGGACGTTCTTGTAACAATCGGGGCATTCATATTTACACGCAGCGTAAAAACCAAAAAAGATATTAAAGAACAAAAAGCCGAAACTGAAAAAGTTGCTGAACGGTCAAACGAGCAGCAGGAAACTGCTTTCGACGTAAAAGAAAAAGGAAAACTTAAACGTGTACTTTCGAACATGTTTGCGCCGGTAATAAAATTGTCAAGTGACAAAAAAACTTTGTCTATTGCAATTGTCAATATAATAGTAAATAACATTTTCTTTGTGGTACTTGCGTTCTTCCTGCAGCCGGTACTGATAGGTGTAGGTATGAACGTAGGACTTCTGGCACCTATATATTTTGCCGCCAATATCGTCCAATCGCTTGCTTCCAGTTTAATTAACAAGGTAAGCTTTATCGTTGAAAAGAAGTTTGTAAGAAACGTTCTTTTTGCGGCGATGACCGGTATGTTTGCGGCATTTATGGTTACGGGACATCCGATATTCTTTATACTTATATTCGTAACGATGAACTTCTGGCAGGGTGCTTCATCTTTAACTGAAGTTTCTGCCGTATATAAAGTGCTTGACGACAATATGCGGTCAAAATGGCTTGCGTTTAAGACGATGTTCGGCACGATAATATCAAGCATTACACAAGTATCTATCAGCGGACTGCTTGCAATCGGCGTATCAAACAATTTAATAATTGCAGGTGCGGTTACCGTTATGACGGCGGCATCGGTGCTGATTGCACAAATTCTTGACAGAACTAAGAAAAAACCTTCTTCAAACATGCAGGATATAGAAATAAATACAGATCAAATAAAAGCAATGCTTGCCTGCGCATAATATAATATTATTTTGTTTTTTTTAAAATAAAATTTTGTTCAGTTTGCCTGTCGGTTAAAAAAAGTGATTGGCAGTTATCCTCTGGGATGATACTTTTTATGCTGTTCTTTTAATCTTTCCTGACTGATATGTGTATAAATTTGCGTTGTGGAAATTGAGCTGTGTCCGAGCATTTCCTGAACAAATCTTATGTCGGCTCCTCCCGTAAGCAAGTGCGTCGCAAAAGAGTGCCTTAACGTATGAGGAGTAATCTTTTTTATAATGCCGGCATTTATTGAAATGTTTTTAAGCTGTCTCCAAAATTCTATTCTTGAAATCGGTTTATTTAATTTCGTTAAAAAAACGAATTCGGAATTTTTTTTATCGTTTCTTACTCTTAAATATCTTTTTAAATAAGTTTGAGCTTTTTGACCGAACGGTACAAGCCTTTCTTTACCGCCTTTACCTAAAATCTTTACGAAACATTCGTCAACGTTTACGTTTGAAAATTTTAAATTTACAAGTTCTGACACTCTAAGTCCCGTAGCGTATAAAAGTTCGAGCATGGCTCTGTTTCTTATTGATATTTTATCAGAACCTGATACGGAATTTAATAATTTCGTAACTTCTTCGTTTGTCAACATATCAGGTAATATAATCGGCATTTTTGGTGCGGAAAGGTATATCGTAGGATCGGCTTTTATATAATTTTCCGCAATTAAAAATTTATAAAATTGTCTTATGGACTCTATCATCCTGTATATGCTTGACGGTTTAAAGTTTAAAGTTTTAAGATACCACAAAAAGTCCGTTATTTCACCGTGCGTTATGTTTTCATAATTTATTTTTTTTGTTTCCAAAAAATTAAGATACGTCTTTAAATCGGTTCCGTAAGCCGAAGCCGTATTTTTGGAAAGACCTTTTTCTATCAAAATGTAATTGATGAATTTTTCAAGATTTTCCATTTTATTATTTTAAGTAAGGGTTAAATTCAAGTTCTTGTTTTAGTGTCGTAAAAGGTCCGTGCCCGGTAAAGATTTTCGTATTTTCGGGAAGTTTTTTAATTTTTTGTAACGATAAAAGCATCTCAGCGTAATCTCCGCCATACAAGTCCGTTCTTCCTACGGAACCTTTAAAAACCGTATCTCCGGCAAAAAGCATATCGTCTATTAAAATACATACGGAACCTTTACTGTGTCCGGGTGTGTGTATTACACCGTATTTACAGAAGGAAGTTTCTTTCGTTTCGTCTTTGTCAAACGTTATTTCAGGTTTTTTTATCGTTGTGGGTATACCCATTATTTGTGACGAATTAAGTACTGCGTCGAAAAGCATTTCAGTGTCAAGTTTGTGTATTGCAAGAGGAATATTATATTTTCGTCTTATTATATCGTCACAAAGTATGTGATCGAAATGTCCGTGGGTATTTATTAAAAGTTCCGGATATAATTTAAGTTTTTCTATTTTGTTTATTACGGCACTATCGTCTTGTCCCGGGTCTATTATAACTGTTTTTTTTGTAACGTCGTCATAAATTATGTAACAGTTTACTTCCAACTCTCCTGAAACTGTAAAATCGATTTTTATCATTTTTATTTGTTTTGATCCGAAAATATGTTTTTATGTTTAATCATGTAATTTATGCCGGAATATATCGTAAGAATTGTCGTTATAAGCATAAGCCAGTAAGGTGCATTTATTAAGACCGCTCCCAACACTTTTTGAAATTGTATCGGCGAATCGGCCAAATCGTAAGGAGTTATCGAATAAAATTTTATAATCGTGGAATTTATGCATAAAATTACAAGTATGGTAATAATGGCAATCATCTGTGACGTAGTTTTAACTTTACCCGACAAACTTGCCGGAATAATTATGTTTTTTGAGGCGGCAATCGAGCGTAACCCGGTAATTATAAATTCTCTTGCAATTATGCATATTACCATCCACGCAGGAACGTTTAAAGTGTAAATTGAAACAAAACATATAAATGCCGACGTTACAAGAAGTTTATCCGCCAAAGGGTCAAGAAAAATGCCGAACGTGGTTATTATGTTTTGTTTTCTTGCGATTACTCCGTCAAAATAGTCGGTAATTGAGGCGACTATAAAAACCAACAGCGCAATTATGTTCGTATAAAAAGAGTCTATTGACATAAACACGATAAATACCGGTACCAACAAGACTCTTAACATCGTTAATCTGTTTGCTAAATTCATATTACATTCCCGTTTATATTTAAAACTAAATTATACATTATTTTGCAATTAAATCGTAGCCTTTATAACTTTTAATTTCGACATTAATAAATTTTCCCGGTTTTAGTGAACTTTTTTTTGTTATTATAACGTTATTGTCTATTTCCGGTGCCTGAAAGTAAGCTCTGCAGTAAATTTTGTTTTTTGAAACGAACTCCGGTAAAACTTCAAACGTTTTGCCGACTTTCAAAGAATTGTTTTTTAAAACGTTTTTATATTGTTCGGTCGCAAGAATTTGTTTCCTTGTTTCAATAATTTTTTTTGAAATCTTATTCGGTAGCTTGTAAGATGGCGCGTTTTTCTGGTCGGAATATGCAAATATTCCTATATGTTCGAAATAGTTTTCTTTTACGAAGTTTACCATCTCTTTAAAATCGGTTTCCGTTTCTCCGGGAAAGCCCGTTATCAAAGAAGTTCTCAAAACTATTTCGGGAAAATCCGTTTTGATTTTTTCTATTATTTTTTTTGAGTTTAACGGTCTTTTCATATTTTTTAAAACGTTTTTGCTTACGTGTTGTAATGGAATGTCAATATAGTTGCAAATATTTTCGTTTTGTAAAATCGTTTCCAAAAGTTCTCCGGTTATCGTTGACGGATACGCATATAAAAGTCTTATCCATTTCAAACTTTTTATTTTTGCGATTTTATTTAAAAGTTTTGCCAGAGAAGGAGTATCGTAAATGTCTGTTCCGTAAGAAGTCGTATCCTGCGCGATGACGTTGAGTTCGCAAATTCCGGAATCTGCAAGTTTTTTAGCCTCTTCCGTTATGTCCTTTATCGGTCTTGATACGAGTTTTCCTCTCAGTGACGGAATGATACAGTAACTGCATTTACGGTTACATCCTTCCGATATTTTTATGTAAGTTGACGGCAGTGCGGTTGACAGAATTCTTTCTTTAAAATCGGTTATTCCGCCGGCAGTACCGGTATCTGCAAAAAATTTATTTTTTTTGATTAAGTTTACTATACTAAAATAATTTCCTGTTCCTACATATCCGTCAATAAAAGGATATTTTTTTTTCATTGTATCTTTTAACAGTTGGGAAAGGCATCCGGAAACGAATATTTTTAATCCGGACTTTTTTTGTTTTAAAAGACCGGCATTTTTTATCTGATAATCGGATTCTATCTGTGCGTCTTGTATAAAAGAGCAGGTATGTATTACGATAATGTCGGTTAACGACAAATCGTTCGTTATTTCAAATCCTTCTTTCAAAAACAAACCCGCCACGGTTTCGGATTCTACCGTGTTTTTTGAACAGCCAAGAGTAATAATCGATACTTTATTGTTTTTTCCGTTTTTCAAAATCAGCTTCTTTTCAATGTTATCTCGTTGACTTTACTGTTGTTTGATCCTTTAACTATATCGACAGGCGTATCGTTAAAAAATACGGTTACCGTGTCAACGTTGCCTATTCTTATTATAAATTCGTTTTTTGATTTGGATTTGAAATAATGACCTTTCTGCAAAATCCCTTCAAAGACGTTTCTGTTGTCTGAAACTATTTTTATCCATGTATCCTGTTGCGCCGTTACGTGTAAAGACTGTTCTGTTGCTTCCGCAGGTTTTTCCTGTGTCGGAGTCGCAGCTGCAGCTGCAGCCGCGCCCACCGGCATACCGGTTTTGGAAGAAACGCCGGTTCCTTCTTCCGGAACATCTTGTAAAGGCGTTTTATTGTAAGAAAGTGCTAAAATAATAAAAAAAATTAAAATTATTACGATTGATGCCGTCATAATTATCGCTTTAACGTTCGTTTTACAAAACTCAATAAACTTATTTTCCATAATGTCTATATTGTTTTGTTTGAACAAATCATCTTGCTCTTCTTTTTTTGCCTGTTCGTATACGCCGAGTATTTCCGTACTGTCCAAAGATAAAAACTTTGCGTAAGTTCTTAAAAAATTTTTGTAATAAACTTCCGCAGGAAAAGCCGAAACGTCGTTTGCTTCAAGAGCTTCAAGATATTCGGTTTTTATTTTTGTAATTTTATGTACTTTATCTAAGGAGAATTTTTTTTTCTTTCTGGCTTGCTGTAAAATTGTACCCGGACCGTTCATAATACACCTCTATAATTCTATAATATCAATATTTTTCGGTGCAGTAAATTTGAATAGTTCATTTGAAAAATTATTGTTTAATTTATAATTTGTTAATCTTACGTCAACAACAAAGTTTCCGTTATCAAACGAAGTTTCCGTTATAAGCGAATTGCTTTTGCTTACGGTAATTTTTAAGTTCCACTTTTGTTGTTCGTTAACGGGTTTTATTAAAAAAGAGTAATATACTTTAGTTTCTTCCGTCAATTCTATATTATACTCTTTTTTTAACGATTTGAAATTTTTTGTAAATTTAAAAACCGATGTAAGCAGAACGTCGGCGTTTATGACGTCTTTCCATTTTTCAACGATAGCCTGTTTGTTGTCCGGAATATACGTTGTGATATGTTTGCCGTCAATGTAAGTATATTGCTTTGCAGGTTTGAGTTGTGCAAGATATATGTAATTTGGCTTTTTATGCATAAAAATTCCTTCCGATTGCAATTTCTCGTCTGTAGAAAAGTATGTCACTGTTTGAAAATATTCGGCATGCATGTCGGTGACGGAAGAATTTTGTTTTTCTATTTTTGATAAAATATCATCAATTTCCGCATGTGTCCGAGCACAAAACGACACGGTTGATACCGTAAACATCAATATGAAAATAACTGAAAATTTTAAAATTTGTTTAACCATTTATTCTTAAATAATCCTCTATTAAATTATAATTTATTTCCCATTTGTTCGTGCCTTCCGGCTTGTGAATAAAACCTCTTACTTCCAAAAAACTCAACATATTTGACGCTCTTGCAGAGCCTCCGAAATTCGCTTTCAACAGGTCTTGCGATACTCTTCTTCTTTCCAGTATAAGTTTGAGAGCCGGTATCAAATCTTTTTCGGCTTTATCGGCAGGTGTCGGCGCTGCATTTTGGCTTACTTCCGTTACGGTCGGCTCATATATTTTCGGGAAATTCTGTTCGGATATAAATTTTACAACATTTTCTATTTCTTTGGAGGAGACGAACGCTCCTTGCAGCCTGACAGGTCTGGGTTCCGACGGAGGAAGAAATAGCATGTCTCCTTTACCTATAAGATTTTCGGCGCCGATACTGTCAAGAATAACTTTCGAATCTATTGCGGACGTCGTTTGAAACGATAATCTTGCAGGGAAATTCGCTTTAATGGTGCCGGTAATAACGTTTATTGACGGTCTTTGTGTTGCAAGTATCAAATGTATTCCTACCGCTCTTGCCATTTGTGCAAGTCTTTGAATGGAATCTTCTATTTCTTTTGAAGCTACCATCATAAGGTCGGCAAGTTCGTCTATTATAACGACTATATAATAATCTTTTTCTTTGCCAAAAGTTAGCATTTTATTGTTGAAATCTTCAATGTTTCTCACCGCTTCACCTGCATATTTTTCGTATCTGCTTTCCATAACCGAAACAAGTTTTTTTAGTGCTGCGGATGCTTCGTTAGGTTTTGTTATGACGTCGGCATCTTCCGCCATACAGCATGGATTATACAGGTGCGGTATATCTTTGTATGCCGTCATTTCAACTCTTTTTGGGTCAATGAGCATAAACTTGACTTCGTCAGGTCTTGCTTTGTATAGAATTGACAAAATTATGTTGTGTACACCGACACTTTTACCGGAGCCCGTAGACCCTGCTATTAAAAGGTGCGGCATCTTTGCCAAATTTGAAATGTATCCTTTACCGTCGGTAGTAGTACCGACAGCCAAAGAAAGCAGAGATTTTGAGTTATGAAAGTCTTCCGTATCAAGAATGTCTCTTAAACTTACCAATGACGCTTTCGGGTTAGGTATTTCTATACCGACAGCGGATTTTTCCGGTATCGGTTCTATTCTTATTGCCGCCGTTTTCATTGCCAAAGAAATATTGTCGATAATATTTGTTACGGACTGAATTTTTACGCCCGGTGCAAGTATTATGTCGTATCTCGTAATGACAGGTCCGGGAATAATATCTTTGACGACGGCTTTTATTTTAAAATCTTCCAAAGTCTTTTTTAATCTTTTTGCTCTTTCCTGCAGTTCGTCTTCGTTAAGTTGTGTATTAAGTCCGCCCTCTCTTAAAAGGTTTACAGGCGGCAAAACATATTCGAATGTTGCAGTATCTATTTTTTCTTTTACAATATGTCCTTTCTCTTTTAAGTAACCTTCTTTTTGTTCCTGTTCTTGTTTTGCAAGTTTTATTTGTTCTTTTACAAAATCATTGCCGTCTTCTTTTACCGGTTTTGAGTCTATGATTCTCGGCTTTTCTGTTTGTAGAAAGGGTTCGTCATCGGACTCTTTTTTATCTTCTTTCGTTTTTTTGTTCTGTACTATTGTTGCCTGCTGCTGTTTTTGTGTTTTTCTGTATTCGCGCCACTGTTTAAAATCGTTTATTGTGGATATTATCAAATATTTTATAACGTTCAATAACGAAATTCTGAAAAAATACGATAAAACGAAAAGCAAAATTATAAATATGATTGCTATTGAAGCATAATCGCCGATAAAATCTAAAAAAAACGGAGCCAAAACATTGCCGAGCCATCCTCCGTCCTGAATTTTCAAGTTAAACACTTGTTTTATCAAAGAAAATAAAACCGACGTCAGCGTGACCGATATTGCCGCTAACGCCGAGTCTATTCTTGTTCTTAATACAGATGAAGTTATGAAATAAATTATTCCGAACCAAAACAAAATTACGGGTATTACGTATGCAGCCGCACCGAAACAGCTGAACATCACGGCAGATAACGCTTCTCCGATAATTCCGGTATTTGATGCCGATATTAAAGCGTATAATATAAAAAAGGCAGCCAAACAGCATAAAAGCCCTAAGAATAACCGTTTGCTTTTTTTATATTCTTTATCTTCTTTTCTTCTTGTTTTTGCCATAAAACCTTTTTTACAATTTAAAATGTAATACCATATTATACAAAAAATAGACAATATTATTAATGTTTAACGTTTAAATTAAAAAAGCTCTTATGCGTTTTAGTTTACATAAGAGCTTTATATGTTTTATCTTAATTAAAGTAAAGTCAGTCTCTTATTAAAGAAATTTTGTATGTGTATTCGCATGGTACGATATTGACTTTGTTTTCTCGTGAAAGCCAACCTAAAGCCAAATAAAGCATTGTGTTTGACAGTCCTAGCTGTGCTTTTATTTTTATCGGGGTAGATTCGCCCGTTTCGTTAAGAAAATGCCATATTTGTCCTGCAACCGTTCCTATCCTGTCTTTCATGTTCCGTTTCCTGAAAATGCGATTTGAAATAAGATTTTAAAATAAAATTTTATAAATTACAACTTTTCAACTACAAACAAATTCTGCTGCGTGTTTATCGGTTGTCCGTTCTCTACAAGAATTTTTACAATCTTTACTTTTTCGGTAGCTTTAATTTCGTTCATAACTTTCATAGCTTCAATTATGCACAAAGTTTTACCGCTGTCGACAACGTCGCCTTCTTTTACGAACATCGGCGACGTAGGAGACGGGGCTCTGTAAAATACGCCCGTAATGGGGGATTTTATCGTTTGTCCATCTATTTCAGCTTGATCCGTTTCTTCCTGCCGTAAGGCTGCAGAAGTTGCCGCGTTTGAAACCGCTTGCGGAATTTGAGGTTTTGAGTAATTTTTCCTCTTAATATGAAGTTTCATATCCGGAGATTTTATGTTTATTTCTTCAACCTTTTCTTCCTGCATGATTTCGTATAAAGATTTTACTTTTTCTTCCAAATTGCTTTCTTTAGGACACATAATCATACCCTTTTAGATTACATTATTTTACTTAAATTTATTCTGCCCTGCTTATCTATTTCATCAACTTTTACTACGATTTCTTCACCTTCGCAAACCACATCTTCAACTTTTTTAACGTGTTTTTTTGAAAGTTTTGAAATGTGTACCAATCCTTCTTTTCCGGGAAGAATTTCTACAAAGGCGCCGAATGCCATAATTTTTGTAACTTTACCTTTATACTCTCTTCCTACTTCAACTTCGGCAGTAAGTGCGTCAACCATATTTTTAGCGTTTTCCATCGATACCGAATCCGTCGCGCAGATAAATACCGTACCGTCTTCTTCTATGTCGATTTTTGCACCCGTAGTTTCCTGAATATTTCTTATATTTTTACCGCCGGGACCGATTAATCCGCCGATTTTGTTTTGAGGTATCGTTACCGTCACCATTTTAGGAGCATATTTTGAAAGTTCTGCTCTAGGGCTTTCGATTGTCGCTTCCATTTTACCTAAAATTTCCATTCTTCCTACTCTGGCCTGCTCCAAAGCTTTTGCCATAATTTCTGTAGTAAGTCCGGTAATCTTTATATCCATTTGCAAAGCCGTGATGCCTTTTTTAGTTCCTACGACTTTAAAGTCCATATCGCCCAAATGGTCTTCCATGCCCATAATGTCGGTCAATATAACGTAGTTGTCACCTTCTTTTATAAGTCCCATTGCAATACCTGCACAAGCCGATTTTACCGGAACGCCTGCATCAAGTCGGAGGCCAAGCGGT
>JAZNAT010000048.1:0-7636 GCA_045586665.1 Endomicrobiaceae bacterium
TTTTAATTATGCATAAAAAAATTTGCATAAACACTGTTTACAAACATTTTATTAAGAAGAACAAATTTTTAAAATGAATAATTTTACATTTTATAATAAAAATAAAATTAAAGGAGAATTTATGACAAAAACATTTAAAAAAATTGTATTTTCTGTAATAGCCGTTATTGTTTTTTCCGGTTTTACGTTTGCCGATTTTGGAATATCTGCAAAGTTAGGGACTTTTGCCGGAGATTCAAATTTCGATAAAATAAAAAGAATATCTCTTCCCGGTGATAAAAGTTCTACTTCTTTTGACGACGAAAATTTTTCATACAACATCAGTCTGTATTATGAAAAAGGCGGAGCTTTTAATTTGAGCAAAAACAGTTACGCAGGAATAAAAATAGGATATACGGTTTACTCTAAAAATAATATTCGAATAAATTATAGTGATGCAACTCGTAAAGCAGATTTGAATATGGATATAAAAGCAAGTGCCGTTCCGGTAATTTGTTACTATAAGTATAAAATAAATAAAATATTAGGACTTTTTTGCGGGGCAGGTTTTTCTTTTTTAACGACAGGATTTGAATATGATACAAAAAGAGAATATGATGACGGTTATTCTTATGAGTATGAAAATTTTTCTTCTACGAAAGAAAATTTTATTATTATGCCGGAAATTGAGGCGGGAATAGAAGTTTATTTATTAAAAGGATTCTGTTTGTTCGCAGACATAGAATACAAATTGAACGGCAAAGCAGAATCCGATACGGCTGAAAAATTTTATAAAGATTATTCAGGTTTAAGTGCAAACGTCGGCATTAAATTAAATATTTTTTAGTAACGATTAAGGCATATCAAATAAGTAGAGATTATTATAAAAATGTAGTATAATTTATGTGTAAGGAGGCGAATATGAAAGAAAAGAAAACTTTTGAGTCTCTCTATAAAAAATTAAAAAAAGAAGAAAAAGAAACCGGTAAAAAATTTGATAAAGTCGCTTTGAATTTTGCAAAAGCCGTTGATAAATTTAAACAAGCCCAAATCGATACGGGATTGTCAATATCAAAAGTTTATAAAGAGGGTAGAAGATAATGGGATACAGATTGTTAGATGCAAGCTGTATCATTGATGCTTTTGATTCCGGAAATACTTCAAAAAAAATTCGCCAAGATAATTTATTAGATAAAATTCTTAAAAAAGAACACTTTTTTTATATTCCGCAATTCTGTGTTGCCGAAGTATTTAATACTATTAATAAATGGTGTTACAGAAAAACAAACGATAAAGTTCAAATAAGCGAAGAAAAAGCAAAAATTTTAATTGAAAGATTTAAAGATATGATACATGATAGAAAATATTTGTATGCTTACGATTTACATCGTTATCATAACTTAAATTGTGACAAAATATTTAAAATAGAAAATTCTACTCCGAAAATAGATAAAAAAAGTTATTTATCTACTTTCGATATTCTTATAATAGCAATGGGAATTGAATTACAACATATTCACGGCAAAGACAATTTTTCAATAGTTTCAACGGATAAAAGACTTGTAGAAGTTTCAAAAAAAATTAACATCAATGCAAGTTTTCATGTGATGTAAAAATAGAAAAATAAATCGAAAATTTAAATTATATCAACAACTTGTTTTATTGTACGTCGCTATGGTACAAATAAACGTAACTAATAATATAATTAAATAAAAATCATAAAATTTTTAGTTTGCGTGCAGAGACATTTTTAGATATAATTTCAGTTGATTATAAAAAGGTTATAAAAAATGATTTCTTTTTTACATTCAACCGCAATTTGCGCAATAGACGCTTGCCTTATAGACGTGGAAATTGATGTTTCTTCGGGGCTTCCGTCGTTTTCCATAGTAGGACTGCCGGATGCTTCCGTTAAAGAAGCCAAAGATAGAGTCGTTTCGGCAATAAAAAATTCCGGATTCGATTTTCCCGCAAAAAAAATAACGGTAAACCTTGCTCCGGCAGACATAAAAAAAGAGGGAAGCTCTTTTGATTTGCCGATAGCATTGGGAATTCTTGCCTGCAACAAAACGGTTGAAAAAGAAAGTTTGAAAAACATTTGTGTTATGGGAGAACTATCTCTTGACGGGAAACTGAGAGCGGTAAAAGGAGTTTTGCCTTCCGTTTTAAGCTTGAACAAGTTCGCCATAAAAAAAATAGTAATACCGGACAAAAACAAAAATGAAGCATCCATCGCTGAAAATATCGAGATTTTTCCTTTTACCAATTTAAGCGACATCGTAAAATTTTTAAATAAAGAAATTGACGTCCGGCCTTTTAAAAAACAGCTTACGGTAAACGGCCGAAATCAAAACAAGCCGTCCGTAGATTTTTCCGATATAAAAGGACAATTTTTTGCCAAAAGAGCGGCTGAAGTTGCCTGTGCCGGCGGGCACAACATGATTATGATAGGACCGCCGGGCTCCGGTAAAACGATGATTGCAAAAAGAATCCCCACTATTTTGCCGGAAATGAATTTCGAAGAAGCCGTTGAAACTACGAAAATATGGTCGGTTTCGGGGCTTATTAAAGCAGGCGAAGGACTTATTAAAAACAGACCGTTCAGAAGTCCGCACCATACGACATCTTCGGTAGCGCTTATCGGAGGAGGCTCTTATCCGAAACCCGGCGAAGTAAGTTTGGCACATAACGGAGTACTGTTTTTGGACGAGCTGACCGAGTTTAAAAGAGATGTCCTTGAAGTGTTAAGGCAGCCTCTTGAAGATAAAATCGTTACCGTATCAAGAGCCAAAAACTCGCTGACGTTTCCGGCTTCGTTTATGTTAGTAGCCTCAATGAACCCTTGCCGGTGCGGAAATTACGGAAGTGATAAAGAATGTACGTGCACTTTTTATCAAATAAAAAAATACCGCTCGAAAATTTCGGGTCCGCTTATGGACAGAATAGACATTCAGGTAGAAGTGCCGGCACTGAAAATCGACGAAATAACGGCAAACAAAAACACGGTTTATGAGACGTCCGAAAGTATAAAACAAAGAGTAACCAAAGCAAGGAGAATACAATATGAAAGGTTTAAAGATAAAAATATTTATTGCAACGCACAGATGGGACCGAGAGAAATAAAAAAATACTGTATTTTGGAAGAAAAAGCAGAAACGATGCTGAAAAATGCCATTGAAAAGCTGGGATTCTCCGCACGAGCTTATGACAGAATATTGAAAGTGTCAAGAACGATTGCCGATTTGGAAAACAGCGGAACAATATCGGCATCTCATATAGCCGAAGCAATTAAGTACAGAAACCTTGACAAATAAATTAAAAGAGATTTTATAAATGTCTTGGAGCACGGATAACAGATTCGAATATAATACTTTTGCACAAAAACATAAAAAAGTAACCGTTCTTTTTTTGTTTTTGTTCTCACTTTTATCGGTAAAACTTTTTTGTTTACAAATAGTAAAAGGAAACTACTATAAAAATATTGCCGAACATCAAAGGTTAAACACTACCCACGAAAGAGCCTTTAGAGGTTTGATTTACGATACGAACGGAAATCTTCTTGTCGCTAACATTACAAACTATGTCGCTTTATTTTATCCGTTTGAACAACAGTATGTACCGACGGAAGAAAGTATTGAAACGTTAAGTAAAATTTTACAAAAAGACATAAAATCCACAATAGAAACAGGATGGCGTTACGGAAGAGTGGTAAAACTTGCCGAGAATTTGAGCGTGGACGAAGTGTTTAAAATACAGGAAAACAAACTGTTTTTGCCGGGAATAACGGTAGTAAAAGAACCTAAAAGAATATGCTACGATTCAATGGAAAATGCTCACATTATCGGTTACGTAAACGAGCTACGTTCCGACGAAACGGAAAACATGGAAAATAACAGCGACTTAAAAGTCGGCGATATTATAGGACGCTGCGGCATAGAACAGTCTTATGACAAATATTTAAGAGGTAAAGACGGAGGTCTTTCTTTTGAAGTAAATGCCAGAGGTAGACACAATAAAACATTCAATTACGAAGCACCGGTTATAGGTAACAGCTTATATTTGACGGTAGATACCGAACTTCAAAAAGTTGCATATAAAGCGTTAAAAGAATCTTCTTCAGGAAAAGGTGCGGCCGTTGCCATAGACGTTAAAACCGGCGCAATAAAAGCGTTTGTTTCATGCCCAAGTTATGATATAAACAAAATATCTTTTGCAAAAGATTACAGACGATATTTGAGAGATAAAAATCTTCCGTTTTTTAACAGATGCATCCAGGCATTATATCCGCCGGGGTCAACGTTTAAAATAGTTACTTTCGTTGCAGCATTGGAACATCTGAAATTTAATCCTTACATCGTTGAAAATTGTACCGGATATTTCGAGCTGGGCGACAGATTTTATGCCTGTTCTTCAAGAAGAGGACACAACAAGCTTAATCTTATATCGGCAATGGCATACTCCTGCAACGTTTACTTTTACAAATTGGGGCTTGATTTGGGAGTAAGAGTAATAGTCGAATATGCAAAAAAATTTAATCTCGGTAAAAAAACCGGTATAGATATTTCTTCGGAAAAAAGCGGGTTTATCCCCACTCCCGAATGGAAAAAAGCTAAAATGAAAATGCCGTGGCTTAAAGGCGACACTGTTATCCTTTCAATAGGACAAGGCGCGTTATGGGTTACGCCCTTACAGATGGCAAACCTCATGGCAGCCGTAGCAAATAAAGGCGTTTCTTACAAACCGTACTTAGTTGAACAAATACAAAATTCCGTAACGAAAGAAACGGTATTTACACATATGCCCGAACAAAACGAAAAAATAGAGTTATCCGGATATATTTGGCAGCAGTTACACAAATCGCTTGAAGAAGCCGTCGAGTACGGGACGGCAAAAAGAACGAAGTTCGATACGGTAAAAGTAGCCGCAAAAACCGGAACGGCAGAAAACCCGCACGGTGCAGACCACGCTTGGGTTGTGGCTTACGCTCCCGCCGACAACCCTAAAATTGCATTAGCGGTTATTGTGGAAAACGGCGGATTCGGCGGAAGCGTATCGGTACCTGTTGCAAGAGAAATTTTTAAAAAGTATTTTAATATTGTTGAAAAAGAAGATATTGAAGAAAAAAACGACGGAATTAAAAATGGCAGATAAAGAAACTATTTTTACAAAAATCATGCGTAATATAGATTTGACTTTCTGGATATCGCTGTTATATTTGTTGTTTATAGGATTTATAGCGATATATTCGGCAAGCCTTAACCATTCCGTTCCGACAAAATTCGTAACTACGCAGTTTGTTGCGTTAAGTATCGGGTTTATCGGTATGATTTTTCTTGCAAGTTTCAATTATCAGTATTATAAACATTTTCATAAATTCATATACGTTTTATCATGCGTGCTCCTTGTATCGGTTTTGGTTTTTGGGAGCGAAATTAAAGGAACGAAAGGCTGGTTTAAGTTGCCGTTTTTTTCTTTTCAGCCGGTAGAAATAACAAAAATAATGTTGATACTGGTACTTGCCGCTTTTATAGACGTCCATTGGAAAGAAATAGGCAAATTGTCGACGTTTATAAAAACTTTGCTTATCACATGCGGACATTTCGTACTTATAATGTTGCAGCCGGACTTTTCTTCAACGTTGTCGTACTTTCCCGTAACGCTTGTCATGCTATACATTGCAGGCGCAAAAATAAAACATATTTTTGCCGTTATTTTGTACGGTTCGCTGGCGGTACTGATACCTTTACTTGTAACGTTTTTTAAACTTCAGCCGGAACTTTTGCAGACTAACAAAATACTTAACTTTTTTGTAACCGCACCCTCAAACTGGCAAAATGCGGCAATAATTTTAGGCTCGATAATATTAATCGTTTTTTCGGTCAAATGGTTTTTAAACAAGCTCAGAATTCCTATCGGCTGGACATACCCGATAATATTTTTGCTTATTGTTTTGGCAGGTTCTTTTTCTTCGGTAGCCGTAAACAAATCGTTAAAAGAGTATCAGAGAAAAAGACTTATAGTATTTTTAAAACCGGAAATCGATTCGAGAGGTTCCGGATACAACATAATACAATCAAAAATTGCTATAGGTTCCGGAAAGTTTTCCGGTAAAGGTTTCTTTAAAGGAACGCAAACTCAGTTAGGCTTTTTACCCGAACAAAGAACGGATTTTATTTTTTCCGTAGTAGGTGAAGAAGGCGGTTATATGTTTGCGCAGCTTACAATATTTTTCTACTTTCTTTTTGTATGGCGTGCGCTGGTAGTTGCAAAACAAGCAAGAGACAGATTCGGTTCTCTTATTGCAACAGGTATTGCAACTATGTTTGCTTTTTACGGCATAATAAATATGGGTATGGTTATGGGGCTTATGCCTGTAACCGGGCTTCCTCTTTTACTGTTATCTTACGGCGGTTCTAGTATGCTGTCTTCAATTTTTGCCGTAGGCGTACTTCTTTCAATCCATTTGAGAAGGTTTTATTAATTTTATAATAGGAAGGAAAGATTTTTTCTTAAAAAAACCTTTCCTTCCTTACAATTTTTTAATCTTCTGATTTTTTAAACGTCAATTCTTTTTTGTCTTTGGACAAATCTATTTTAATTCTGATTCCTTCAGAAAAATTGCCTGCAATAATCTGCGACGATAACGGATTTAAAATATAAGTCTGCAACGCTCTTTTTAAAGGTCTTGCACCGAATGCCGGTTCGTAACCTTTATCGGCAAGAAAATCTTTCGCTTTGTCGGTAAGTTCTATTGATATTTTTCTGTCAGCAAGTCTTTTCAATATCGATTTCAACTGAATATCTATTATTTTACCTATATCGCCTTTTTCAAGTTTTCTGAATATTATTATCTCGTCTATTCTGTTTAAAAATTCCGGTTTGAAACGTTCGTGTAACTCTTTATCTATCTTCTTTTTTATCTGTTCGTAGTCGGAATTGTCTTTGACGCCTTTTCTTGCACCTTCTTTTTCAAAACCTATTTTGTCCTGTTCGAAGTTGGTACTTTCCTGAATATACTGCGAACCGATGTTCGATGTCATAATAATAACCGTATTTTTAAAATCGACCGTTCTTCCCTGAGAGTCGGTAAGTCTTCCGTCGTCAAGAAGCTGTAACATTATGTTGAAGACTTCAGGATGGGCTTTTTCCACTTCGTCGAACAATACTACCGAATAAGGTCTTCTTCTGACGGCTTCGGTCAACTGCCCGCCGTCTTCAAAACCGACATATCCGGGAGGTGCTCCTATAAGTTTGGATACGGCATGTTTTTCCATATATTCGCTCATATCTATTCTGACGATATTTTTCTCGTCGTCAAACAAAAGTTCAGCCAAAGCTTTTGCAAGTTCGGTTTTACCGACGCCTGTAGGGCCTAAAAACATAAACGAGCCCATCGGTTTGTTGGGATCGGAAATTCCCGAACGGGAACGTCTTACGGCGTTTGCAATCGCAACTACGGCATCGTCCTGTCCGATAACTCTTTGATGGAGTTTTTCTTCCATTTTCAAAAGTTTTTGAAGTTCTCCTTCAAGCATTTTAGATACGGGAATACCGGTCCATTTGCTTACAACGGAAGCGATATCGTCATCATCGACTTCCTCTTTCAACATTTTTTTATCTTTTTGAAGAGTAACGAGCTTTTTGTTTTCTTTAAAGT
>JAZNAT010000049.1:0-8866 GCA_045586665.1 Endomicrobiaceae bacterium
TTTTCCTCAATTGTCGCATATGTGTTTTAACCTAAACATAGAAAAATATTATTTCGATATGTATTGTCCATAAATATTATTGATACAATATTAAATTTAATATATAATAAAATCTCAACAAGATTTTTGCAATATACTATGGAGAAAACAATGTCTTTATTTTCCGGAGCAACTTTGATGATTACCGGCGGGACGGGCTCTTTCGGTAAAACCGTTTTAAAACACTTATTGGAAAAAGATATAAAACAAATAAGAATCTTTTCAAGGGATGAAAAAAAGCAAGATGACATAAGACATAAGTTACAACTAACGCATCCCGAGCATATGAAAAAAATTAAATTTTATATAGGAGATGTAAGAGATATAAAATCCGTGAAAGATTCAATGACTGGCGTAGATTATGTATTTCATGCAGCGGCGTTAAAGCAAATTCCTTCTTGTGAATTTTTTCCTATGGAAGCCGTAAAAACCAATATAATAGGGACAAACAACGTTTTACAGGCGGCACTGGAAAATAATGTAAAAAAAATAGTTTGTTTGTCTACCGATAAAGCTGCGTATCCAATAAATGTTCTCGGTATATCTAAGGCAATGATGGAACATATCGCATATGCCAAAGCACAATCTGCCAAAGAACAAAAGAAGACGGTTATATGTTGTGTCCGATTCGGTAATCTTATATGCAGCAGAAGTTCGGTTATTCCGTTATTTATAAAACAGATATTATCCAATCAACCTATAACGATAACCGACCCTAAAATGTCAAGATTCTTTATGGATTTGGATGAAGCTTTTTCTCTTGTTCAATTGGCTTTTGAAAAAGCAGATTACGGAGATTTGTTTATACGAAAAACGGATTCTTTAAATATAGGAGATTTGGCAAAAGCTTTACAAAACATTTTCGGCGATACCGGAATTAAAGTTATAGGAAACAGACACGGAGAAAAAATGTATGAAGTTTTAATGACAAAAGAAGAAAGAAGCATGTCCGAAGATATGGGAGACTATTTTAGAGTCTTTGCAGATAACAGAGATATGAATTATTATAAAAACGATATTAAAGAAGAATGCGATTTTATGGAAGAAGAAACATATAACAGTTATAATACAAACATATTAACTGTAGAACAAATAGAAAAAAAACTGCTTAACAATGATTATATAAAAGAAAAATTAAAACAAAAAAATATTCTTTGGAACATTTGATATGAAAAAACTTTTAATATTGTTTTTCATAAATATTTTCTTTTTTATAAAAGTTTATGCCGACGATAAAAACTATACAGGTATAAATTATGACGATGTATTTTTGTCGACAAAAACGGTAACTGTGTTAAACCCGTCGGAACTCATTTACGTAAAAGGAGTCGACAGGATAGTTTTTGAAGACAAAACTTCAAAAAACATGAAAACAGCAGGTTATTGGATATCAAAAATAGAAAATCCCGATAAAGTTATACTTTCAAAAAAAGAAATAAGGAATTTAAACGAAAAAATTTATAAAATGCATTTAGGCATTTCAAAACTGCAAAATCACAAAGATACGATAACATCTAAAAGACTTACCGATATTTTTAACAAACGGTTGTCTTGGATGATAAAAAAAGATTTTTATAGCGAGTCCGGAGATTTGCTGCTTCCCGGATTTTTTGTCGATTTATATGAAAACATTGACATACCGAATACCGACACAATTGAAGTCAAATATGCAATAACGACAAAATATAACGATGTCAGGCTTTTTCCGACGCAAGAAAAAGTGTTGTCAAAAGTAACTTCAAAAGATATTGACAAACTGCAGGAAGAAAGTTTGGATGCCGGAACGCCGGTAATCGTTTTATGTCAAACAAAAGATAAAGATTGGACTTACGTTTTGGCACCGACCGAAGAAGGCTGGATAAAGACAGAAAATTTGGCTTTTACCGATAAAAAAACTTTTAACAAATGGTTAAAAAACAAAAATATTGTTGTAGTAACGGTACCTAAAGCCGACATTTTTACCGACAAGAATAAAACGAAATTTTTGGAATATTTGAGGATGGGAACAAAACTGCCTTATGTAAATAAAAAAGGGAACCACACGATATGCGTAAAAGTTCCCGTTTGTGATGAAAACGGAAATTTAAAAGTTAAAAAAGCATATATGAACTATTCGGAAATAAATATCGGACATTTGCCTTATACTCAGCGTAATGCATTGATTTTGGCATTTAAACATTTGAATTCTCCTTACGGTTGGGGCGGAGCAAATGCGGAACAGGATTGTTCAGGATATTTGGGACAAATATTTAATTGTTTCGGCATATTGCTGCCGGAAACGTCGGTACAAAAAATAAAATGCGGCGAAGTGATAAAACTTAAAAAAAACGACGAAGCCTATATAAAAAATACGTCAATAATACAAAACGGTGTTGAAGGGATAAGTTTTATATATTTGCCGGGACACATAATGCTCTACGTTGGCAGTCAAGATTTTTCTCCGTATGTAATACACGCAATATGGGGAGTGACTTCTTATAACTCTCAAAACAATAGAGCGTTAAACCATATAAACAAAGTTATCGTATCGGACTTGAATATCGGTGAAGAAGTTGCAGGAAACTCGTTAATAGACAGAGTTACAAAATTTAATATCATCAAATAATTTTTTGTAATACTACATACGACGGATTATATGTTATATAACATTTGCCGTTTCGACAAAAAAGTTTTTTGTAACCCGTTTCGAACTCTTTCAATTTCGTTTTTGTAAAGTTTGTTTTCAATACGGCATTAACTCCCGTCAGTTTGAAATGTTTCAGTATTTCTATCGGAGAATCGAAATAAATTTTTTTAATTTCTTCCCCCGCATATATAGTCTTTAAATCGTCGGATATTTTCAGTTTTTTTATATCGAAATACTGCAGCGATACGTTAAAAATTTTTTTTATTTCACACAAATTTTTGTTACCGAACACGGAAAACGCCAAAATTCCGTTTTTATTGAGAAGTCCTGCGAGTTTTGTAACTGTTTTGTCAATATCGTTACACCATTGAAGACAAGCGTTAGATATTATAAGATCGAATTTTTCGTTTATTTTTATTTCTTCAATATCACCGCAAACAAAACTTCCGTTTTTTATTATATTTTTTATATAAAATTCGCTTTCTTTTACAATATCGTTTGCTATATAACCGTCGTATAAAAAAAAGCGGTCTATATATTTTGTAAGAGTTCCCGTTCCGCAACCGACTTCAAATATCGAACCGAACTTATTGTAAGGGACAACTTTTATAAGGTTAAATGCCATTATGTTCTGAACGAAAGCATTATCGTCGTAAGTTTTAAAATTTTTTGAAAAACGCTCCGTTACAAGTTTTTTGTCGGTCATTTTATCAACTCGTCCCAGCTTTGAAAATCATAAAAAGGGCAGTGTCCGCAGTTTATGTTTATAACGTTGACTCCTTTTCGTTTCGTCCAAAAATTCGTTTGATTTTTTGCAGGTATGATTTTATCGTTTAGCGAAATTACGGCTTTATCGTATTTTAAAGTTTGCCGTAACGGTTGCTCGGCATATTGTTTTATTTTTATAAGTTCGTCCTTAAGTTCTTGCGTCGTTCTGTCAAAATTAAAATTCATTTCTTTGTTTACAAACATTCTACGCAGGAACTTTTTGCAGGACGTTTCGTTAAAGTTGTTTAACGTCAAATCGTAAATTTTTTCCGGTATTGCGTAATCGTTGTTTATAGGAAAAAACGTTCCGTTAACGGCAACTTTTTTATTGAAATATTTTAGTTCATCATAAAACAAGTTACTCATATATACGCCCATCGACCAAGAAACCAAAAATTTGTTTTCATATTGTGAAAAATCGAAATTTTCAATATCGCAATCGACTTCTAAAGTTCTGTAATCATAAAACATCAACACATCGTTGTTTTTACACTCAAGATGAGAAATTACGGTTTCGTTCATTGCCCAGCCGTTAAAAAAAACTATTAAATTATCATTATCTTTTTTATTTAACCACAAAGATTTCATATTTATAATTGTTCCTTAATCGTTTCAAAAAGAGTTTTTATTTCTTCAAAACTTATATCTGCCGTTAAGGAAAGTCTTAACCTTGCAGTGTTGGGTGCAACGGTAGGAACTCTGACGGGCAAAACAAAAAAACCTTTTTCTTGCAAATAATTTGCCGTTCGTATTGTTTTATCGTTTTGACCTATAATTATCGGTATTATCTGAGTTTTGCCGTTATCTTTTATATGTTCGTGAACTTGTTTACATAAAACCGACAACTTTTGTCGTTTTTGTTTTATCAAATCGACTTTGTTTTCGATAAGCCAGTCAGTCCACATTACGTTAACCGGTGCAAGTGCCGTCGAAAAAATAAACGAACCGGATTTATTAATAAAATAATCGATATATGTTTTATCTGCAACACAAAACGCACCGACGGACGCAAACGCTTTACCTAAAGTTGCGGTTATTATATCCACATCTTGTAAACAATTTTCCGTTTCACTTATTCCGCATAAATTGTTACCGAACACGCCGAAAGAATGAGCTTCGTCTATCATTAAAATACAATCGTATTTATTTTTAAGTTCTACGAGTTTTTTAATATCGGCAATATCGCCGTCCATACTGAATACCGATTCGGAAACTATAAGTGCTTTTTTATATTTTGTTCTGTATTTTTGTAAAAGAGTTTCCAAATGTCGATAGTCCAAATGTTTGTATCTGTAAAAGTCGCTTTGCGACAGTTTCATACCTGCAATAATACTTGCATGGTTAAGTTTATCACAAAAAATAACGTCGCCTTTTTGAACAAGAGATGAAATCGTTCCCAAATTGCATTGATAACCGGTATTATAAAGCAAACACGCCTGTTTGTTAAAAAGGTTTGCCAAATTCGTTTCAAGTTTTTTGTATATCGAAGAACTTCCCGTTAATAACCGTGCAGAAGCCGACGAAAACAAAAATTCTTTATTGTCTTTACTTTGTTCGATAAACTCTTCAATTAAGGTTTTGTTTGTACTTAACCCCAAATAATCGTTAGAAGATAAATTTATATATTTTTTACCGTCAACAAAAATATATTTATCTTCTTTATAAGAAATTTCCGATATTTTTCTTAAACAATCGTCTTGTTTTAGTTTAGTAAGTTCCTGTTCGTAAAAGTTCATTAAAAAATCCTACGGATTTTGCATGGAAACTAAAAAAACAACTTTTATCTTTCTGTTTGTTGTTGTTTCTATCCTTCAAAACCTCTATTCCTCTAATCTATTCCCTCATTTATAAACGCCAGTTTACAAAGTTTTACAACCAGTTTCATTTCTTTTTCGGTTATCGTAAGCGGAGGGTTAAAATACATAACGTCGCCTAACGGTCTTAACAAAAGCCCTAATTTCAGCGCTTCTTTATATATTCGATAACCGGTTCTTTTTTTAGGAACCAACGGTTCTTTTGTTTTTTTATCTTTAACAAGTTCAATTGCATTTATAAGACCTATACTTCTTATATCGCCTACGAACTTATTTTGAGAAAAAGTTTCTTTTATCAAATCATTAAAAAATGCCGCCTTTTTTTGAGCTTTTTCTATTATTTGTTCGTCTTCCAAAATTTTCAATACTTCCAATGCTGCCGCACTTGCCAAAGGGTTACCTGAAAAAGTATGAGAATGTATAAACATTTTACCTTTATTGTAATCGGCATAAAAAGCTTTATAAATTTTGTCGTTGGTTAAAGTTAATGCCATCGGCAAATAGCCGCCGGTTAAGCCCTTACCTACACACATAATATCGGGTGTTATGTCTGCATGGTTACAGGCAAACATTTTTCCCGTTCTTCCGTAACCTGATGCTATTTCGTCGGCTATTAAATGGATATTATATTTAGTACATACTTTTCTTAACTTTTTTAAATATTTCGGTGAATAAATCCTCATACCGGCAGAACCTTGCAGCATCGGTTCTATTATAAATGCGGCAATGTTTTTATGTTGTTTTTCTATCATTTTTTCCGCATAACAAAAACATTCTCCGTCACAAGATTTTCTGTCTTTATTGAACGGACATCTGTAACAGTCCGGACCTTGCACTCTTAAAATGTCTATAAGCAACGGTTGAAAAATTTTTGAATATAAATCCACTCCGCCTACGGACAATGCTCCTACCGTTTCGCCGTGGTAAGCATCCGATATTGCCATAAATTTTTTCTTTTGAGGGTTTCCCGTCTGATAATGATATTGAAAACTCATCTTAATTGCCGCTTCGACTGCCGACGAACCGTTATCGGTAAAAAATACTTTAGTTAATCCTTTCGGAGCTACCGATATCAGTTTTTCGGATAAATCGATTGCTGCTTTATTACTGAAATTTGCAAATATGACATGTTCCAACTTTTTTAATTGATTCGATATTGCCGTATTTATTCTTCGATTACAATGCCCTAAAAGATTACACCACCATGAACTTATGACATCGGCATACTTTTTACCGTGTATATCGTATAAATATAAACCTTTTGCCCGTTCGATTATCATTGGCGGCAACATTTCATAATCTTTCATTTGCGAGCACGGATGCCAGATATATTTTAAGTCTTTTTGTTCCAATTTCATTGATACTCCTTAAAAATTGCAAAGCTATTTTTCAACTCTTGCAATCTTCCAGCGTTTTTAGCGACGGTTGCAATTACGGGAATGCCGGTAAGATATTCTATTTGTTTTTTGTTATCCATATGCATAAAATTGTTTTTATCGTAAAAATTCATTATTATACCTTTTATGTTTATGTTTGATTTTTTTGCATATTCAACCGTTAAAACCGTAGAATTTATCGTACCGAGAAGCGATGATGCAACAAGAATAACATCAAGATTTAAACTTTTTATAATGTCGGTAAGAAAAATTTCGTTATTTTTTTGAGCAGATATTTGGCATACAATTCCGCCGCAACCTTCGACGACCAAAAAATCATACCTGTTTGTTAAATCGTTAAAGTCGGTTTTTATTCTGTTCAAATCTATATTTTTATTTTCAAGTTCCGCCGCAAGATGCGGAGAGACTGCAGTTTTAAACATATACGAAACGAAATTTTGCGGAGCTTCTTTTATATTCGATATGTCGCAAACATATTTTGAATCGCCGGGGACAAGTTCGTTGTTTATAACTTCACAACCGCTTAAAACTGGTTTAAAATAACCTGCATTTATTTTGTTATCTCTTAAATGTTTAACAAGTAAAGCACTGACAAAAGTTTTACCGATGTCGGTTGATGTTCCTGCTATAAAAACCGATTCCGACATAAAAATACTCCGTATTTTTCAGTTTAAGTTAAGTTTTTAGTTTTTTTATTGGAGGTTGCCTCTAAAGCTCGCGGTCAACCGGAAATAAAGAAAATTAAAAACGACTACTACAATTATGATATTTTTCAAAAGTTTTATTTTTCAAAGCCTAACTTTTTTATCGTATCTAAATCTTCGTCTATCGAAGTGCCCGATGTCGTAAGCATATCGCCGGTAATCGTGGCATTTGCTCCCGAAGAAAACATCGATACGCCTTTATCTTTAAATAAAAGCCGACCTCCGGCAAGTCTTATAAAAGCCTCCGGTAAAATAAATCTTGCTATTGCAACGGTTCTGTTGATTTCTTCTTGAGATAAAATTTTATTATTTTCAAACGGCGTTCCCTTTATAGGGTTTAAAATATTTATAGGAACGGATTTTATTTCAAGATTATACAACTCAAAAAACATATCTATTCTGTCTTCAAAAGTTTCTCCGAGACCGAAAATTCCGCCGCTGCAAATTTCAAGTCCCGCTTTTTTTGCCGTATTTATGGCTTTTATTTTGTCGTCATAAGTATGCGTAGAACAAATATTTGCAAAAAAATTTCTTGACGTTTCCAAATTGCAATGATACCTTGAAACTCCTGCCTGTTTTAATTTTATAAGTTGTTCATAAGACAAAAGTCCCATAGAAGCACATAACAAAATATCGCATTTGTTTTTTATGTTTTTATACGTTTGACAAACGGAATCTATTTCCGTATCGGAAAGTTTTTTGCCCGATGTGACAATAGAAAATCTTTTAACTTTTTTATCCGCATTATGTTTTGCTTCTTTAAGAATATTTTCACCGTCAAGCAAAGGATACTCTTTTATGCTTGTTTTATAATGTGAAGACTGTGCACAAAACTTGCAGTTTTCGCTGCATTTACCGCTTTTTCCACTGATTATCGAGCACATATCAAACTTGTTACCGCAGAATTTTTGTTTTATTTTTTCGGCACATAAAGAAAGTTCTTTTAAATCGACATTTACAAGAGACAACGCCTCTTGTTTGTTTATATGATAATTTTCGTTTAAAATTTTTTGCGTCAGTTGTTTTATCATAAACTTTATTTTCCCCTGTTTGTAAGTATAGCTGCAAAATTTAATAATAACAGTTAATAATTTTATTTTAAAAACATAAAATTGTCAACCTTAAAACGGTGTTTGGGTTAACAATTTTGTCGTACAAAAATAAAAAACACAAGAAAAATATAAAAATTCTTCTTGTGTCTTTATGATTTTATAACGTTATTAACCGTTTTATATGGTAAATTTATAACCTACGTTTATACCTATCGTCGATAAAGACAAATCAGTTGATATGTTTATTTCTTTAATATCTACATTAAGTTTTGAATAATTTACCGAATACAATATTTCTATTAAAAAATTGTTCTTTTCAACTCCCATACCTAACGCCCAATATAGACCGTTATCGGCAGAAACATCAAGGTTTATACCTTCAGTTTTACTTAAAATTTTTGACAAATCACTTTTCAAATTATTTATACCGTAACCCAATCTGCCCAACAAGTATATGCCGTCTATA
>JAZNAT010000050.1:0-11981 GCA_045586665.1 Endomicrobiaceae bacterium
CAAATATCTACAGATGAAGTTTACGGCTCATTGGGGAAAACCGGTTTTTTTACGGAAAAAACCCCCCTCTCCCCCAACAGTCCTTATTCGGCAAGCAAAGCCGGTGCGGATTTACTCGTTATGGCTTATCATCACACTTTCGGGCTACCGGTTAATATTACAAGATGTTCAAATAATTACGGACCGTACCAATTCCCTGAAAAATTAATTCCTTTATTCATTACAAATGCCTTAGCCGATAAACAAGTTCCTCTATACGGAGACGGTTTAAACGTAAGAGACTGGCTTTTTGTAGAAGACCATTGTTCAGCAATAGATACGGTTTTACATAAAGGTAAAAACGGTGAAATTTATAATATCGGCGGAAACAATGAAAAAACGAATAAATATATTACCGATACCATATTAAAATATTTAGATAAAGACTCTTCTTTAATAAAATACGTTCAAGACAGATTAGGACATGACAGAAGATATGCAATTGACGCAACGAAAATAAAAGAAGAGCTCGCCTGGCAGCCAAAATATAAATTTGAACAGGCAATAGAAAAAACTATTGAATGGTATTTGAATAACAAAACATGGTGGCAATCTCTATTGGAAAAGTAGAAGATTGGAAGAAAATAGTAAAATTGAATAATATCAAAATTTGTAAAACAAATTTTACAACTTAGCATCCAATCATCTAATCTTCAAAAAAATATAAAGTATTTTTTAAAGGAGAAAAATATGCAAAAAGATACGGGACTTCTTATAGTTGTTATTGCGGTAGTTTTAGCGGCATTTATCGCATTTTCAAGTTTTTTTGTAGTTGAGGTAGGCTCTGTAGGAGTAAGAATAAATATTTTGTCGGGACAAACGAAAAGTTATCCTCAGGGAACTTATTTGAAACTTCCTTTTGTCCATCAGGTAGTAAATTACGACGTCAAAACGCAAAAACAGGAAGTCGAAGCCGATTCTGCATCCAAAGATTTGCAAACCGTAAGAGCAAGAATAGTAGTAAATTTCAGACCGGAATACGAAAAAGTTAATGACATACACATAAAAGTGGGAAGAGACTATTTCGTTAAGGTTGTATATCCTGCAATACAGGAAGTTGCAAAAACCGCCATTTCAAAACTTCCGGTAGAAAATATCATAGTCGAAAGAGAAAATTTAAGAAAAGATATAGAAACTAATTTGAGAAAAAAAATAGAAGAATACAACATAATAATAGAAAACGTAAACATAGTCGACATACAGTTTACGGCTGAATTTAACAGAGTGGTTGAAGAAAAACAGATAGAAGAACAGAAAGTTAAAAAAATCCAGTATCAAAGAATGCAAGCCGAAGAAGAAAAGAAAAAAGTTATCCTGCTTGCCGAAGCAGAAGCACAAAAACAAAAATTATTGAGAGACTCTTCCAACCAAACTGTTATCAACTTAAAATGGATAGAAAAATGGGACGGGCATTTGCCTCAATATATGTTAGGTGACAAATCCAACTCAATGATAATGTTAAACGACAATAAATAACATAAAAAAACGGAGCCTTTAAATGCAATACGATTATCTGGTAGTAGGAAGCGGTTTATACGGCGCAGTATTTGCAAGACAAGCCACCGATAAAGGTAAAAAAGTTCTAGTAGTTGAAAGAAGAAACCATATCGCAGGCAACGTATATACGCAAAAAATTAAAGGCATCGATGTTCAAAATACGGTCCGCATATTTTCCATACAAACAGTAAAATCGTTTGGAATTACGTAAACAAATTTTGTGAGTTTAACAGATACACAAATCAGCCCGTCGCAAATTATAAAGGAGAACTTTATCCCCTTCCTTTCAATATGCATACATTTTACAAAATGTGGGGCTGTGTAACGCCGGAACAAGCAAAACAAATCATAAACGAACAAAGAAAAGAAATTTCGAAAACTCCAAAAAATTTGGAAGAACAGGCAATAAGTTTGGTAGGAAGAGACATTTTTGAAAAACTGATAAAAAGTTATACCGAAAAACAGTGGGGCAGAAAATGCGAAGAGCTTCCGGCTTTTATCATTAAAAGATTGCCTGTCCGGTTTACTTTTGACAACAACTATTTTAACTCTTTATATCAAGGAATCCCCATTGGCGGATACACAAAAATGGTAGAAAACATGTTAAAAGACATAGAAGTAAAATTAAATCAAGATTATTTAACAAACAAAAAATATTATAATTCATTAGCTGAAAAAATCGTTTATACCGGCGCAATCGATGCATATTTTGATTACTGTTTGGGTAGTCTTTCATACAGAAGCATATATTTTGAAACCGAAATTTTAGACACCGTAAATTTTCAGGGAAATGCAATAATTAATTATACGGATTCTCAAACTCCATATACGAGAATAATAGAACATAAATGGTTTAATTTCGGTAAAGATGAATGCGGCAATGATTTTCCAGAAACGGTAATATCGAAAGAATTTTCTAAAGAGTGGACGGACAAAGACGAGCCGTATTATCCGATTAACGACGAAAAAAACAACAAACTGTATTTAAAATATAAAGAGCTGGCACATAAAGAAAAAAACGTATTTTTCGGCGGACGCCTGGGCGAATATAAATATTACGATATGGACAAAGTAATAGAATCTGCTTTGAATTTCTGTAAAAAAGAATTGGTTTGATTTTTTTATGGCTTTTATATTATTGTTTTTGTATAATATGAAAATACGATAAATATGAAATAACCGCTTCACGACATAACTGCATCGTTTGAACCTGCTTTAATAATCTTAAGTAAACGTAATTGAAACGTAACGAAACAAAATTTAAAATGAATAACGTAAGAGTATCTGTAATTATTCCCGTACATAATACGGAACGTTATCTTAAAAAATGTCTTGAAAGCGTAATCAACCAAACGTTTAAAGATATTGAAATAATCGTTATTAACGATTGTTCTTCGGACGGTTCGTTACAAATAATAAAACAATACCGTAACAAAGATTCCAGAATAATTTTAATCGATTTGAAAACGAACGCAGGAATCGGCTTTGTAAGAAACGAAGGTTTGAAAATCGCCAAAGGCAAATACGTAACTTTCATAGATTCCGACGATTGGATTGCAAACGATTACGTAAGGGTTTTATATAATAAAATAGAAAAATATCAATATGACGTTGTAAGTCCGAATTTTTTCGAATATAACGAAAATACGAAAATGTTTTCCGACGGACAACAGCCTCAATATTTTTATAATCTTAACATTTCCCATATAAGGTTGAAACAGAAATTCTTGTATTTCGAAGGAACCCATTATCTTAGAAAAATGTTTAACATGCAATTTTTAAAACGTCATAACATAAAATTCGCCATAGACGACTTTGAAGATGTTTTATTTATTTGGGAAGTCCTGTTAAATACGAACAAGTTTATGTTTATAGATAAAAAATTATATTATTACAGAACTAACGTTAAAAATTCTTTTATATATAATCTCAAAGAAGAATCGACTTTTTACGCTACTATGAATCTTGCTTTAAAAATAAAAGAGTTGATACTTTCAAAAAGACATCTTTACGAACATTTCAAACCGGTGTTGAATTCTTTTATTATGAACAGATTTCTTTCTTCTGCAGGAAAAATTTCAAAATGTTTTTTAAAAGAATATCCCGATTTTAAAAAAATATTTTTCGACGATGAAAAAATAAAATTTTATTCTTTGAATACGTTCAAATCTCGGTTAAAAGTTTTTTTGTTTTATCTTACGGTAAAATTCAACGTAAGTTTCGTATTCATTTCCAAATTTTACAATAAATTCAATTACCTTAATAAAAAAGTTTTCGAATAACTTTCTTGTCGTTTGCAATTCGAATTATTTTGTTTTTAACAGATTGAAACAGAAACGGTTGAACAATTTCAGTTTAATCGTATTGTTATATGTATATATTTTTATAACGGGCGATATGAGAAATCTTGTTCCGTCTATAAAAAAGAATTTTAAAAAACCGAAAAAAAGATTTAATTTGAAAATAAAATTAGGGTTCTTTTTTGCAGGGAGAAACTTTTCGTATTTGAAATATATTTTTCTTAAAGGGACGTAACATTCCCACGGTTTTTGTTTCGTGCTGTAATGAACTATCTTCGGGTTTTTTCCGGCTTCTTTTATTTGTTTTCTTAACGGATGATACAATATGTTGTTAAGTTCGAAAAAAGAGTTTTGGATATTCCATGACAAATCGATAAATTTTATTTTTTCTTTACATACGAAATTTATAACGTCTTGAACTCCGAAGGGGAAAATGTCTCCGTATTGTTTTAATGTATTGAAAAGTTTTTGGCTCATGTTTTCCTGTCGCCACATTTTTAAGTTTATGAGCAGAACTCCTGAATTTACGTATTTGTCATATTGCGGAAGATTGTAATCTTTGCTTATGTGATAGTATCCTATGTCATTAACTCCTGCAAGATAATATTCGTCGATATTTTGACGAAACATTTCTTTCAGACCGGATAAAACTATAGTGTCGCAGTCCAAATAAATTACTTTGTCTATATCTTTGAGCAAATCGGCAATAAAGAATCTGTGATATGAAGATCTTATAACTCGAAAAACATTCGTTTCAGAATAAACAGGCTTGAAGACAATTTGTTTATGTATGAAACATTTGTGAAAGCTTCAAATTTTGTTTTTATAAACGATAAACTTTATTGTTACAGAGCTTCGCGAGCAGGCTCGATAATGAACACGAATACTTTTGACGACAGATTCCCTCTTTACGATACGTTGAAACAACTTCATACCGGATATGAGTTTCAAAATTATATTAAAGAGTTTTATAAATATATATCTATCGATTTTGCTACAAAATTGGAAAATTCCGAAATGTCGTTTAAACAGATGTATCAATACTTTTGTAAATTCAGAAATTCGTTCTACGATGAAAATTACAGTATCGACTATTCGAACTTGAAAATCGGTAAAAAAATAAGGCTGTTTGTTTTTAAGTTTTGTTTAAAATATAAATTGAATTACTTCATTATAGGTAAACTGCATAACAGATTTAATCCTATCAGAATTTTTACTCGTAAAAATTATTATTGACGCCGTAAAATCATTTACGTTTATATAAATAAAATTCGAAACGGTTGAAAATTTTTATTTTGATGCTTTTATTATGTCTGTATCCTTTTATGAAAGGCGATAATACAAATCTTAAAATATACCAAAAATCAAACAATTCATAGCGCAAAAATTGTATAAAGATTTTTAACTTGAACTTAAAATCGTAATCCGTTTTAAACGGAGTCCGTTTTTCATATTTCAAATAATACTTTCTTGACGGTACATATCCGTTCCAAGGTTTTTTGTTACCGACATAATGAATGATTTTAGAATTTTTTATCGCTTTTTTTATTTGTTTGTTTTTCGGATGATGTAACAAGTTGTTCCTTTCAAAACAAGTGATTTGTAAATTATAAGAAATATCAATAAGATTAATTTTGTTTTCACAAACAAAATTTATTGCGTCCTGGTCGTAAAAAATAAGTTTTTTATCGTATTTTTTTACGGTATCTAAAAGTTTTGCCGGAATGTTATCACGTCTGAATTTTTGTAAGTCGATTAACAAAACTCCGGCGTTTACGTAAACATCGAAACTTTTAAACATATTCAAATAAAACTTATTGAAATGATAACCTATATCCTCTGCCGCAGCCATATAACGCTTGCCGAGCTCTTTCATAAACAAATCCGTCAAATCCGACAACACTATCGTATCGCAGTCAAGATACAATATTTTATCGATATCTTTTAACACGTCGGCAATTATAAACTTAGAATAAGTGCTTTTTGAAATATATGACAATTGAGATTGGAAATCCGGTAAATTATCAAGAACGCTAATATCGGGTTTGATAAATTTTATTTCGCAGTTTTTTATATATTTTAAACTTAAAATTTTATTTTCGTTTTCTTTTGAAATATCGTTTCCCAAAATAAAAATGCGTAAATCCGTTTCCGGTGCGGCATTTTCCAATATTGAAACTATCGTGCAGGCTAAAGGTTTTATGTAATTGTTGTCTGCTACAAAACATACGTTAATTTTCATAAAATTATTATAGCAATTATAATACGGTTTTGATATAATAACTCGATGAATACGATTAAAACATTCTTAAAAAAGAAATTTCCGATACTTGGAAAAATAAAATATATAACTCGTGCAATAATATCACAAACTTCTCTGAAGTATTTTGAACTGCATATTGTCGACCATTGTAACTTAAAATGTAAAGGCTGTACCCATTTTGCAAACATATCCGGCCAATATTTTATAGATGGAAGAATATTGGAATACCGACTTTTAAGACTTAATTACATATTTGCTAAAATAAATAAAGTAAGAATTTTGGGAGGAGAACCGTTATTGCATCCCGACATCGCAAATATTTTAAAAGTTGTAAGAAAAAGTTTGCCTTACTGCGATTTGGAACTTGTTACAAACGGTTTGCTTCTTGATAAAATGACGGAAAAATTTTTTAAAACTTGTTACGAAAATAGAATTTTGCTGTTGATAACGGCATATCCGGATATTTTGAAACGTAAAAAAAACATTGAAAAAGTTCTTTCGGATTTTAAAATAAAATACGATTTTTCACCTGCCGTTTTTACTTTTACGGCAAATTTAAACCCGAAAGGAAATTCGGACAAAAAAGAAACGTTTGAAAATTGTAAACATACTTATTGTACGATATTAAAAGACGACAATATATATATTTGTCCGATATGTGCCTATATCGACAAATACAACGAATATTTCAACAAGACGATTCCTCAGGGCAAAGGAATAAATATTTTTAAAAATACGGCAAAAGATATTTTAAATTATCTCTCAAATGCCGAAGAAACTTGTAAATACTGCACGAATAATACAAATTACATCAATTGGACCTGCTCGAATAGTCCGGACGAGTCGGACTGGAACGGAAAAATATAAAAGATAACGTTATGAAAGAAAAAACTCTTGAAATAATTATCGTAAGTTACAATTCCTGTTTTTGGTTAAAACAAACTTTGGATTCTTTATACGAATATTATATTTCCGGTTCCAAATATAATGTTACGGTTACGGTCGTAGATAACGCAAGCGGCGACGATTCCGTCCAAATGATAGAACAAAATTATCCTCAAATAAATTTGATAAAGTCGCAACGAAATTGCGGTTTTGCGGCCGCCAACAACATTGCATTAAAAAAATCTGCGGCAGATTATATAATGCTTTTAAATTCGGATACGCAGCTGAGCGACAAATCGAAAAACATAGATACGCTTATAGATATGCTTGAAAAAGATAACCGTATCGGAATGATAACTCCGAAATTGTTATTGCCCGACGGGACTATGGACAAAGCATGCCACAGAGGAGAACCGTCTCTTATTGACTGTGTTTTTTATTTTTTCGGGTTTGAAAAACTGTTTCCTGAAATAAAATTTTTTACCCGATACCATTTGTTATATAAAGATTTGACTACGGTTCATGAAGTTGATGCAATAACCGGTGCATGTATGATAACAAAACTTAAGTATTTTAAACAAGCCGGTTTTTTTGACGAAAGATTTTTTATGTACAGCGAAGATATGGATTTATGCAGAAAATACAGACAAAACGGTTACAAAATAATATTTAATCCGGACGTCGAAATCGTTCATCATAAATACAAATCGGGGCTTCAGGCAAAAAACAAACAAATAAACAAAAACATTAAAAAACATTTTTATAATTCTTTTTTATTATATTACGATAAATGGTATGAAAAAAAAGGTTACTATAAAATTTTAAGACCGTTTATAACTCTATTTATAAAAATATGTCAAATAAGATGACCGATATTTACGTTTCGATAATCATTCCCGTATATAACGTGGAAAAATATTTAAGGCAATGTCTTGACAGTGTCGTTAATCAGACGTTTGAAGATATTGAAATTATTTGTATAAACGACTGTTCTGCGGATAACTCTTTACAAATAATAAAAGAGTACCGGCAAAAAGACAAAAGAATAGTTTTGATAGATTTAAAACGTAACATGGGACAGGGAGAAGCAAGAAACGAAGCGATAAAAATTGCAAAAGGCAAATATATAACGTTTATAGATTCCGACGACTGGGTAGGTAAGGATTACGTAAAAGTTTTATACGATGAAATAGAAAAGAGCGGTTTTGACGTAGTATCGTCATGTTTTTATATGTTCGACAATATGACTCAAGAACAAAAGCCGTATAAGTTTTCAAAAATATGTTATGAAAATTCTTTCAACTCTATCGGACAAAAACAAAAATTGTTGACAAACAAATTTATTTGGTCTGCATGGGCAAAAATTTATAAAAGAAAATTCATTACGGACAACAACATTTGTTTCAGGATGGACAAAATGGAAGACAACCTGTTTATTTTTGAAACGATAGTTGCATGCAATAATATAAAATTTATCGAACATTATTCTTATTTTTACAGGATGAATAGAATAAATTCTACGATGTCTAACAAAACGACAAGATTTTATTCATGTGTAGAACTTTTGAAAAGACTTAAAAATTTTTTAGTGTCAGAAAATATTTATACCGTTTACGAAAATGCTTTTTATGCTCAAGTATATCTTGTATTGGCAACCGAAATTGAAACTACGAAATTGCCGGTAAAACAAATACGAAATATTTTGTCGAACTTGAAAAACGATTTGAATTTGGATTTGTCTTTTAACGTTTACATATTTGACAGGTTTGCATATAAATTCAGAGTTTTTATATTCAAGTATTGCTTTAAATACGGTATCGATTACAAGTATATAGGAAGAACTATTAGAAAATTATACTTTTGCCTGTCTTCTTTAAGAAAACTTCCGTTTTAAATTTCCGCATCGATAAACAATAAAGCCAAACGAAAATCAATACTCCGTCATTGAAATAAACGGCGCTTCTTGCTATTCTTAACAGGAGCAATACCAATACTGCATTATTTATCATAATCCAATAACTGATTTTGTTTCTATAAGAATAATTTTTTATATAATTATAAAAAAGAAATCCGAACAATACCGTTAAACCGAACAACCCCATCTCGCCCATAACTCTTATAAACAATGAAGCGCCGTCTTTGGAATGTAAAACCGGCACGGTTTTATCGAAATGAAAGCGCTGGCCGTATTTTTGAAATATTTTGGAATATGAACCCAGTCCCGTTCCGAATACAGGATATTGTTTAAAATTTTCAAACGCAACTTTAAAGTGCCACAAAAGATAATAACTTGACCTGTTTATATGAACCGGTTGTTTTTGTTTTTGCACGTTATTTTTTACGACTGTTTCAACACCTGAAGCTGCATCTGTTTTATTTTTAATAAATAAACCCGATATTCTTCCTTCTATCTGTGAAAAACCGAAAGATGCCGTAAAAAACGAGAAAAAAATAAATATAACTACTTTTTTTAATTTAATAAGTTTATAATTCCATAAAAATACAGATATGAAAGACAGAACGATTCCCAAGTATACCAACGAAGAGTATGTCAACAATAAACATACGGTTATTATAAAGAAATAAAAGTTGTTTACAATCGATTTTTTGTTCGTTAAATATGAATTTAAAGATATATAAAAAGCCGGAATCATCGCACATAAACAAGCCGGTTCGCTGCAAACGGAAGTTACTCTCATTACATATTTTCCGGCACTCCCTATTTGTTCCAGAATTTTAAAATAGCTGAAATCATAGCCGTATTTAAAACCGATTAAATATGAAAATTCTTGAAATATGCCTATACAAGAAACGACAAATGCTATCTTCAAATAAATATTTATTATATATTTGACGTCGTTTTTGTTGACTCTGAAAAATATCCAAACGGTAAAAGCGACAAAGGAAATTACAATAATTTGTTTTAACAATAAAACGATAGTATTGTTATTCAAATAAACATTGACGGCAGAAGAGACAAGAATTATAAACAACGCCCATACGAATATGTTTTTATAAAATTTGTCTTTAAAAATTTGCGAAAAGTTTATTGACGATATTTCTTTAAAATGAAAAATCAAGTATAAAAAATATATTATATATGAAGCTCTAAAGCATAAAAAATCGGTTTCTAAAGAATAAGCCCCATCTATAAAAGGTATGGAAAGTATAAGAATATCCAATACTTTGTAAAGATGCTTCATTTTTATATTATACTATTTCCATAATAAAATTAACAATTAAAAACTTTTTTGATATAATCAAATCGAAATAAAATGAATACCACAAAAGTATCGGTAATTATTCCCGTATATAACGTAGAAAAATATTTAAGACAATGTCTTGACAGCGTCGTTAATCAAACGTTTAAAGATATTGAAATTATTATCGTCAACGACTGCTCGCCGGACAACTCTTTACAAATAATTGAACAATATCAGAAGAAAGATTCAAGAATAGTTTTAGTGGATTTAAAACAAAACGTTGGGCTGGGTTTTGCAAGAAACGAAGGGTTAAAAGTTGCAAAGGGCAAATATGTAACTTTTATAGATTCCGACGACTGGGTAGGTAAGGATTACGTAAGAGTTTTATACGATACCGTCAAAAAATATAATTGTGACGTAGTAAGTCCTAATTTTTATGAATATGACGATATTACAAACAAATTTTATAACGGTAAACAGCCTAAAAGTTTAAGTAATATAAAACTTTCTTCAATGCAACTAAAACAAAAATTTTTAACTTTCGAATATACTCATTATGTCAGAAAACTCTTTGATAGAGATTTTTTGATAAAAAACGAGCTGTTATTCAGAATAAACAGACTGGAAGACATTCTTTTTATTTGGGAAGTGATATTTAAAACCGATAGTTATATGTTGATAAACGACAAATTATACTATTACAGAATAAACAGAAAAGGTTCCATCTTATTTGAAAAAAATAAAGATTTATACGACACGATAGACTTGTTTATACAATTGAAAAGTCTTATACTTAAAAAAAACAATACGGATATTTATATCCCGGTTTTAAACTCGTATATAACAAACAGATTCGCCTTTTTATTTTTTAAAAGTAAAGCCAGCTACAAGCAAGACAGAGACCTTTTTAGAACTGTAAGACGACATATTTTTTATAAAAATATGAAATTTTATTATGCCGACAACAATATGTTTTTAAAATGTAAATTCTTTTTATATTACGTTTGTCTGAAATACAATATAAATTTCATTTTCGTTTTTAAGCTGCTTAATAAAATTAAGATAACCGATTCGTTAAAAAAGATTAAAAGAAAATATAACGACGTTTTTTATAAATAACTTTTTATTCGTTTCAATTTTTTTATAACCGAATACGAGCGTTTTAGTATTGCTCCTATAAATTTATAGTTTATGTTATATTTTAAACAGTATTTGAAGATATGAAGTCTTATTTTCCTGTGAAAAGAGTCGAAACTGTAAACGGGAACTGAAAAATCTATGTTCAAATCTTTTTTCAAATCTTTAAGCAATTGCATTATTTGTCCGCCTGGTAATTTACTTACTTCAATTTCGCTTGCAAGCAAATTATATACGTTTACGTAAAACACTTTTTCAAAACGTTTATACAAACCTTTAAAAAGCAACAAATGTTTAATGTTTTTTAATAAATCACTGCAATAATAAAACCTTGTCGTTTTATTCGACATCGTCGAATTTGTTCTATTCGTTCTATAAAAATAAGAGTGATACTCGATAAATTTTATGTCGTTACAAGCCAATATTGTTTCATAAATAAACAGTCCGTCTTCCATTTTGTCCATTCTGAATTTTATACCGTTATCATAAAGAAAATTTTTTCTATAAATTTTTGAAAAAACAAAAAATATGTCCGAAAGAGTCAACAATTTTTGTTTTTGTCCGATAGAGTTGAAAGAATTTTCATAACATATTTTTGAAAACTTATACGGCTTTTGTTCTTGAGTCATATTGTCGAACATATAAAAACATGACGAT
>JAZNAT010000051.1:0-2641 GCA_045586665.1 Endomicrobiaceae bacterium
ATAGATTCCGTATCAAGTACGGAATGACAAACTAACAACAACTTATTTAACATTTTCTTCCTTAGGATCAAAAATATCTCTTATTGCTTCGCCTACCAAATTAAATGCCAACACCGTTACAAGTATTGCAATACCGGGAAAGAGAGAAAGCCACCATGCCATATAAATATAATCTTTACCGGATGTAAGAATTTGTCCCCACGACGGCATTGGAGGTTGAACACCGAGCCCCAAAAACGAAAGAGCGGATTCGGTAAGTATCGCTCCGCCTATCGCAAGTGAAGAATATACCATTAACGGTGAAATAATGTTCGGCAATATATGTAAAAAAAATATTTTTATGTTACTTATTGCCATCATTTTGGAAACTAAAATAAATTCTCTTTCTTTTAAAGATAATACTTCCGCCCTTACAAGTCTTGCAAGACCGGGCCAGGAAGTTACACCTATAACTATCATAACATTGTAAATATTAGGTTCTATAAATGCTATAACAAGAATAATAAGGAAAAATGTAGGAAAGCATAAAACTATATCGGTAAATCGCATTATTATATAATCTATTTTACCGCCGTAATATCCTGAAATTATTCCTAAAAATGTTCCTATTATAAGAATTATAAAAACCGAAATAAAACCTACCGCGAGTGAAATTCTTGCTCCGAAAATCATTCTTGTAAAGACATCCCTGCCTAAATCGTCTGTACCAAAAACATGAGTTAATGATGGCGCTTGTAATCTTTCAAATACGTTTTGCTGCGACGGAGCATACGGAGAAATAACGGGAGCAAACAAAGCAACAACTATTAACAAAGTTATTACTGTTAAACCCGTTAAAGCAAACTTATTTTGTAATAATTTTATCAAAACATTTTTCATTTTATCAGTTTAAAAATTGAAGAATTTGTTATTGTAAAAATTGCAAAGCAATTTTTGATGAAACATTAGATTTTCAGCAAAGTGAAAAATATATTAAACTATTCAACTGTTCAATAGAGCAAAGCTCGTTCAACTATTCAACTATCAATCCCAATCTTTCAATCTTCTATTTGTACTTAATTCTCGGATCAGCATAAGTGTATAAAATATCTGCAACAATATTTCCCAGCAATGTAAGTATTGCCGTTAATGTTGCTATTCCCATAACTATAGGATAATCTCTTGCCATTACGGCTTCGTATCCCAATCTTCCTATACCGGGATAAGAAAATATCGTTTCGAAAATAAAACTTCCGCCTATAAGTCCCGGAATAGAAAGACCTATTATCGTTATCATCGGTAAAAGTGTATTTTTTAAAGCATGCTTAAATATTACTTGCTTTTCGGTTAATCCTTTAGCATATGCGGTTTTAATATAATCTTGTTTTAAAACTTCAAGCATTCCCGACCTTGTATACCTTGAAAGTGTTGCAAGAGAAACCATTACCGAAACCGCTACCGGCAATATTAAATGTTTCGTTATATCAAAAACTTTTTCAAAAATGTTCATCGTATCAAAATCAAAAGATACTAATCCCGATATAGGTAGCCACCCTAACTGAACACCGAACAAAATCATAAACATTAATGCCAACCAAAACGACGGCACTGAATAAGATATAAATAAAAGAATTGTTATCGATTTATCTGCAAAAGAATCTTTTTTTACGGCACAATATATTCCGAGCGGTATTGAAATAAGACAAATAAAAAATAACGATAAAACGTTAAGTAAAATCGTTGCAGGCAATCTTTCGAATATTTTATCTCTTGCAGGGCGCAAATCTTTAAAAGAATTACCGAAATCAAAAACTACCAATCTTTTAAGCCAATCTGCATACTGAACATAAAAAGGTTTGTCTAACCCGTACAATTGTTGTAACCTTTCTTTAGCTTCGGCGGTAACCTTCATATTCATATCCGTTATTGAATCGGTAGGTTTACCGGGAGTAATATGCATAATAAAGAAAGTTATTACGGTTATTCCTATAAGTATCGGTATTGATGATATTATTCTTTTAATAAAGTAATACATATATGTTTGATATTATAAATAATTATTACAAAAATTTAAAATCGGCTTGACATTTTGAAACCAAAAAGTTAGAATAAACTAAACTTCTTAATTAAAACTAACAACTGTTTATAAAAACTTATCGGATAAAAAAATGAAAATTGCTTTTGAAGAAATATTTATAGAACATTGCGCACCGCTTTTGGCAAAGCTAAAAGTATCGAATTTATTTTCCGTACAATTTAAAAGTTATGACGAATTGTGCAATAAAATAAATACTTTAAACAATATGTTGAATAAAAAAGATATTTATATAAAAATTTTAAAAAAATTCAATTGTTCACAAACAAATTATTTGATTTTCGCTTACAGAAAAACAAAATTGTCGGAAAGAGTCAACGAAAAACTTATTAAAAATTTTCTTGCAAAATACGGTTACCATAAATGTGAAATTCTTGAAGATTATCTGTTTATTTTAAAAAATAAGTTAACTTCACACGATTCTTTTCCTCATGAAATAGGAATATTTTTAGGATACCCTTTAAACGATGTTACGGCTTTTATAAAAGAAAAAGGAAAAAATTTTATAGCTTGCGGAACTTGGAAAGTTTACTCGAATAAAATTCATTATGAAAAAGTTTTTTCAAT
>JAZNAT010000052.1:0-9132 GCA_045586665.1 Endomicrobiaceae bacterium
ATGAAGAGTTTAAAAATTTGCTAATAGAATGGTTAGTATATTATAATAGCAAAAGACCACATTTTTCTTTAAACTTAAAATCTCCTTTACAATTCCTTGTTGAATACAACAAAATGTCGCATATGTATGTAACCAATACAGAAAATTAACAAAAAAGTTAAAATATGCTATAATAAAAAGATAAATTGTGAGTACTATAGCCGATAACATTATTAATATAAAAGAAAGAATATTTAATGCAGCGGGCGGTAGAAAAATAACGTTGCTTGCTGTTACGAAAACTTTTTCTGCCGATTGTGCAAAACAGGCTATAGAAGCGGGAATTTTCGATATCGCCGAAAGTAAAATACAAGAAGCGTTGCCAAAATTTGAATTGCTTTCGGACGGATTGAAAGGGATAAAAAAACATTTTATAGGTCATTTACAGTCTAATAAAGCAAAAAAAGCAGTCTTAAACTTTGACTTGATACAATCGTTGGACAGTGTTGATTTGGCAAATGATATTGATAGGCACGCAAAAGATGCAGGAAAAATTCAAAACTGTTTAATTGAACTGAAAGTTTCAAGTGAAGAATCGAAATTCGGAGTGGGTGAAGAAAAAGTTTTGGAAATTTATAATCATTGCCGGTTAAACTGCAAAAATGTTTCGGTTAACGGAATAATGACGATAGCTCCTTTTTTTGAAGAAAAAGAGAAAGTAAGACCTTATTTTAAAACCGCTTATAAAACTTTTAAAAATATGCAACAAATAAATGGCGACGAAAATTTTAAAATTTTGTCTATGGGTATGTCTGACGATTTTGAAATTGCCGTGCAGGAAGGTGCTAATATGGTAAGGGTAGGAACTGCCATATTCGGGGAGAGAAATTATGATAAACAGAAAGTTTTATGATAAAAAAGTCGTTTTCATCGGTTCCGGTAATATGGCAGAGGCAATAATATCGGGTTTTGTAAAGTATGATATTGTAAAAAGAGCAAATATAGTTTGCAACGATATTTCTCAAGAAAGGTTGCAGGTAATATCTCAAAAATATGCCGTTTCCGTTCAGCAGGATAAAGATGAAGCGTTAAAAGATGCGGATATTGTTTTTTTGGCGGTAAAACCGCAACAGTTTAAATTTGTTTTGGAAGAGTACTCTAAACAGATTTCAAAAGCCGAACTTATAGTCTCGATTGCTGCCGGTATAACTACGGAATTTATTGAAAAACACGTTTCCAAAAAATCAGTCGTTATAAGAGTAATGCCTAACACTCCGGCTCTCGTCGGCAAAGGTGCAATTGCCGTATGCGGCGGAAAAAATGCGACTAAGGAAAACGTAAACGATATTGCAGATTTGTTTTCAGTTATAGGAAGAGTTGTTTGCGTAAAAGAAAAATTAATGAACGTTATAACCGCCGTTTCCGGTTCGGGACCTGCTTATATATTTTATTTCTCGGAAATTATGAGACAGGCTGCCGAACAGCTAGGACTTAGCGAAGATATTGCAAAAGATTTGGTTTACCAAACGATATACGGTTCCGGAAAAATGCTTATAGAAAGCGGTCTTGAAGATTTCACTTTAAGAAAAAACGTTACTTCTCCGGGCGGAACAACCGAAAAAGCTATGGACGAATTTATTAACAGCGATTTTAAAGATATAGTTTTTTCGGCTGTTGAAAAAGCAAAGAAAAGAGCCGAAGAGCTTTAGTATATAAGTAGGAGGTGTAAGAAATGATTATTAAAGTAAGAGTAATTCCTAATTCCAAAAGAAACGATGTGGTGAGCAGAATAGGTTCCATTTTGAGAGTTAAGATTGCAGCTCCTGCCGTTGAAGGAAAAGCCAACGAAGAATTATGTGATTATTTGTCGGATTTTTTTGACGTAAACAGGTCAAACGTTTTGTTGAGAAAAGGTGAAAGAGGAAGAGAAAAAACGATAGAAATTACCGGCAGAACCGAAGAAGAGCTGGAAGAAGTTTTGGATACTATTCCGTAGAAATTGACAAGAGATACGAAAATGAATAAAAAAATGCCGGAAACTTTATACTGGGAAAAAGGCACACTTTTTTTGTTGGACCAGCTGGAGCTTCCGAGTAAAGTTATATACAGAAAATGTAAAACGTATACCGATGTTATAAAAGCAATCAAAAATATGATTGTCAGAGGCGCTCCCGCAATAGGTGTTGCCGCCGCTTACGGTATGCTTCTTGCCGGAATAAGAATTTCCAAACAGTCCCCGATAGAAAAAAAGAATTTCATAAAAAAAGTGTCTTTACAACTTTCTGCCGCAAGACCTACTGCCGTCAATTTGAAATGGGCGGTAGAAAAAATGTTAAAAGTTGTAGAAACTTCTTTAACGTTAACCCCTGAAAAATTTATTTTAAATTTGGAAAAAGCAGCAAAAGAAATTTATAATCGTGATGTGGAATCCAATATTTTGATGGGAGATTTCGGTTCAAGATTGTTGAAAAAAAATTCCGTAGTTCTTACTCATTGTAATGCCGGTGCTCTTGCCACTGCAGGTTACGGAACTGCACTCGGAATGATAAGAGCAGGCTACAAGAACGGCAAAATAAAAAATGTTTTTGTTGATGAAACGAGACCTTATTTGCAAGGCGCAAGGCTTACGGCTTGGGAACTTCAACAAGAAAGAATACCTTATACTTTAATTACCGATAATATGGCAGGATATATGATGAAAACCGAAAAAGTAGATGCCGTTATCGTCGGGGCAGATAGAATTGCTTTAAACGGTGATGTTGCAAATAAAATAGGCACATATTCTTTGTCGATACTTGCAAAATATCATAAAATACCTTTTTATGTCGTTGCTCCGATTTCTACCATTGATTTTTCAATATGTAACGGCGAAAAAATAAAAATAGAAGAAAGATCTGTCGAAGAAGTTGTAAAAATAAACGGTAAAGAAGTTGCTCCTAAAGGTGCCGTTGTAAGACATCCGGGTTTTGATATCACTCCGGCATCAAATATTACGATGATTATTACTGAAAAAGGTGTTTTCAAGCCAAACAAAATTTCTACACTGAAAAAAATTAAATAAATATTAAATAAAAAAGGTTAAACAAGAAAATGGAAAACGAAAAAAAAGATTATTCAAAAACTGTTAATTTGCCTAAAACGGACTTTCAAATGAAAGCAAATTTAGCACAAAGAGAACCCGACTTTTTAAAAGAGTTATACGACGCTAAAATTTACGAGAAGATGAGAGCGAAAAATCAGGGTAAGAAAAAATTTATTCTTCACGACGGACCTCCGTATGCCAACGGAAATATGCATAGCGGACATGCTTTAAACAAAATTTTAAAAGATTTTATTTTGAAATATAAAAATATGAAAGGTTTTTATACTCCTTACACACCCGGTTGGGATTGTCATGGTCTTCCCATAGAAACACAATGTTTAAAAGAATTAAAAACAGACAAACATAAAGTGGATAAAAAAGTTTTTAGACAACAAGCAAGTGATTTTGCAAAAAGATTTGTTTCTATACAGAGAGAAGGTTTTAAAAGATTGGGAGTATTTGCAGATTGGGAAAAACCTTATCTTACATTAGATCCTAAATATGAAGCATCAATCGTAAAAGTTTTCGGTGAACTTGTAGAAAAAAATTATTTGTTCAGAAAGAAAAAACCTGTTTATTGGTGTTCATCGTGTGAAACAGCTCTTGCTGATGCAGAAGTTGAATATGCAGATGTATCATCGGATTCTATATTTGTAAAATTTAAAATTGTTGAATTGAGTGATGCATTAAAAGATAAACAGGATTTGTTAAAAGATTATTCCGTATTAATATGGACGACAACTCCTTGGACGTTACCGTCCAACGTAGCACTTGCTTTTTCACCGATAGCAAAATATGTTGCTTGCGAATATGTATTAAATGGTAAAGTTGAAAAAATAATTGTTGCAAGAGATTTGGCAGAAAATGTTAAGAATAAAATATCCGCAGAAAGTTTTACAGTAAAAGCAGAAATTGATGGTAAAGATTTGGAATATATCAAATGTCAAAATCCTATAGTAGATAGAAAATCACTCGGTATTTTGGCGGATTATGTCAGTATGGAAGACGGTTCCGGTATAGTTCACATTGCTCCGGGACACGGTCAGGAAGACTATCAGGCAGGACTTGCATATAAACTTGATATTATTTCACCTTTAAATGATAGAGGACAATTTACAAAAGAAGTTCCCGAATTTGAAGGAATAAACGTATTCAAAGCAAATCCTTTAATAATCGAAAAACTTACAAAAGAAGGAACACTTCTTGCAAGTATAAAAATAAATCACTCTTATCCTCATTGTTGGAGATGTAAGAAACCTGTAATATTCAGAGCAACTCCTCAATGGTTTATGGGTGTAGATTTGAACGATTTAAGACAAAATCTTCTTAAAGAAATTAAAAATGTTAATTGGGTCCCCAAATACGGAGAATCAAGAATTACAGGAATGATACAAACAAGACCGGACTGGTGTTTGAGTCGTCAGAGATTGTGGGGTGTTCCGTTACCGATATTCTATTGTAAAGAGTGCGGTGAACCTGTATTGGACAAAAAAATCATAGATAAAGTTGTTGAAGAGTTTTCTATCCATGGTGCAGGAATTTGGTACGAAAAATCCGCAGAAGATTGGCTTAAAGGTTTTGATGTAAAATGTCCGAAATGCGGTAAAACGGAATTTAAGAAAGAAGAAGATATTTTGGATGTTTGGTTTGATTCCGGAGTATCAAGTGAAGCCGTATTGTCGAGCGGAAACTATGATTCTTTGGAATTTCCTGCAGATTTGTATCTTGAAGGCAGCGACCAGCACAGAGGTTGGTTCCAAAGTTCGTTACTTCCTGCAGTTGCAATAAAAGGCAGAGCACCTTACAAAACCGTTCTTACGCACGGATTTTTGGTTGACGGTCAAGGCAGAAAAATGTCCAAATCGTTAGGTAACGGATTAGATCCTTTACAAATAATAAATAAATACGGTGCCGATATTTTAAGACTTTGGGTTGCATCTTGCGATTATAGAGAAGATGTAAGAATTTCAGACGAAATTATAAAAGGTCATACCGATACTTACAGAAAGATAAGAAATACGATAAGATTTATGCTCGGAAATATCAGTGATATGAAAAAAGAAGATATCGTAAAATTTGCAGATATGAACGAGATAGATAAATATGCTTTATGGACATTAAACGAAGTGGTAAAACAGGCTGAAACAGGTTTTGAAAATTACGAGTTCCATAAAACGGTTAAAGTTATAAACGATTTTTGCACGGTATTTTTAAGCGGATTTTATCTTGATGCATTAAAAGATATTTTGTATTGCGATAAAGTTGACAGTAAAGCAAGAAGAAGTGCACAATCTGCAATGCTTGAAATTGTTACCGCATTGGTTGAAGTAATGTCACCTATATTGACATTTACGATGCATGAAGCATGGAAAGAAATAAAGAAAATAAAACAAGATTTACCTGAATTTGTAACATTGGTGGATTTTCCTGCGGTAAAGGAAGAATATAAGTTGGAAAAAGATGTTCTTGCAAAGTGGGAAACTCTTGTAAAAATAAAACAACAGGTTTTGGTAGAAACGGAAAAATTAAGAAAGGACAAGATTATCGGTTCTAATTTGGAATCAAGTTTGACAATAAAGTATGGTTCAAAGTATGAGAAAGCTTTGAACGATATTGATTTGATAAACATCGTATTCGGAAGCTGGGATATAAAGCTTGAAAAATCCGATAATGCGGAAGAAATTTCCGTTGTTGCGGGAAAATCTTCATTTGGAAAATGCCAAAGATGTTGGAGACATATTGAGCATATAGAAAACGACTTATGTGAAAGATGTGCGGATGCAATAAAGTAAAAAGTTAAATATAATGACGATAAAAACTTGTAGTTTTGGTTGCACCTTTGAAATTTTAAATTTTATGTACCGCTTTCGCTTATGTACACTGCAAATTAAAATTTCTTCGGTTCACCTGAAAACTACAAGTTTTTCTCTTGTTTGTTATATTTGATTGATAAACTTAAAATTTATTTTTTATTTTAAAAATCTTAAAGTCTTTAACGACAAAAAAGTTATAATTTGATAAAATAAATCATCATGAAAAAACATTTGTATTTCTTATTACCTTTAATTTATGTGGCATTAGATCATATAACAAAATTTCTTGTTATAAAAAATATACCTTATTATTCATCCATAAAAATTAACGATTATTTCAGCATTGTAAATGTATCTAATACCGGTGTAGCATTTAGTATGTTTCAAAACAACAATATATTTTTTATTGCTTTGGTATCATTAGTAATAATATTTTTAATATGGTTTATTTATAAAAATAAAAAAGAACTTACAAAATTACAAACACACTCTTTGCTTTTGATATTGTCGGGGGGAATAGGTAACCTTATAGACAGACTTTTCAGAGGTGCGGTTGTAGATTTTATAGATGTAGGATATAAAGAAGTTTACAGATGGCCTGCATTCAATGTTGCAGATTCTTGTGTGTGTATAGGTGTAACTTTATTTATTATAACTCTTTTATTCTTTAACAAAAAAGCCAAAGTATAAATTTATACCTTGGCTCTTTTTATATTTAAATCTTATTTGCTTCTAATCTTCCAATCTTCAAATCTTCTAAAATTTTGCTCCGCAAAATTTTATTCCCATTCAATGGTCGCAGGCGGCTTTTGAGAAATATCGTAAACAACTCTGTTGGCACCTTTAACTTCGTTTATTATTCTTGAAGATATTTTACCTAAAATTTCGTAAGGCAATTTTACCCAATCTGCAGTCATTGCATCTACCGAGTTTACGGCTCTTATAACGATAACATGTTCATATGTTCTTTGATCGCCCATAACACCTACCGTTTTTACGGGAAGAATTATTGCAAAAGATTGCCAAATTTTTTCGTATAATCCGGCTTTTCTTATTTCTTGATCAACTATTGCATCCGCTTCTTTAACTATTCTTAACTTCTCTTCGGTTATTTCGCCGAGTGTTCTTATTGCAAGTCCCGGTCCCGGGAAAGGTTGTCTGTCTATAATTTCGTTAGGAATGTTTAATTCTCTTCCCAACTGTCTTACTTCATCTTTAAACAAAGATTTTAAAGGTTCAACCAATTTCATCTTCATTTTTTCAGGTAACCCGCCAACATTGTGATGGCTCTTAATCGTTACGGCTTTGCCTATTTTTGCACTTTCTATAACGTCAGGATAAATTGTGCCTTGTAATAAGAAAGATATGTCTTTAAGCTTTTTTGCTTCTTTTTCAAATACTTCTATAAATGTATGACCGATAATTTTTCTTTTTTGTTCCGGTTCGGTTACACCTTTTAATTTGTTTAAAAATAATTTTTTGGCATCAACTATTATTAAATTCTTACCGAATTTTTTGCCGAATATTTTTCTGACTCTTTCCGTTTCACCGAGCTTTTGTAAACCGTGATCAACATAAACACTTACCAACTGTTTACCTATAGCTTTGTGCATCATTATTGCCGCAACGGAAGAATCTACTCCGCCTGACAATGCACATAAAACTTTACCTTTACCTACTTGTTTCTTTATTCTTGCAATCTCATCTTTTATATAATTTTTCATTGTCCAATCTTGTTTTACTTTACAAACTTTGAACAAGAAATTATCCAATATTTGTTTTCCGAACGGTGAATGGTGAACTTCGGGATGGAATTGAACTCCGTATATCGTTCCTTTATCGTTTACTATTGTTGCATTAGGACAATTCTTTGAACTTGCAACAACCTTAAATCCTTTAGGAAGTTTTGTGAGTTTATCGCCGTGACTCATCCATACGGGCATTTTGTTTTTTAAACCTGCATAAAGCAACGATTTCGATTTTATAAATATATCTGCTAAACCGTATTCTCTGTTTTTGGAATGTTGAACTTTTCCACCAAATTGTTGAGCAATTAATTGCATACCATAACAAATACCAAGTATCGGTACATTCATTTGCCAAACTTTCGGATCCGGTTTAGGTGCATCTTTTTCGTATACACTTGCAGGACCGCCGGAAAGAATTATTGCTTCTACCGTGCTTAAATTCTCTATTTCATCAAGTTTCTTGTTTCCGGGGAAAATCTCACAATAAACATGTGATTCTCTTATTTTTCTTGCGATAACTTGAGTATATTGTGAACCGAAATCTAAAATCAAAATCATAAACAGCTCCTTGTGTGGAAAAAATTTTAAAATTGAATAAAAGAATTATACTAAAATAAAAAAAAGAGATAAAGAAGTATTATTAATTAAAATCCATATTAAATATTTACAGTCCAAATATTATCTTTTGTTTTTATACCGTTTATTATGTTTGATACGGAAATTATTGCGGTCAACATGGAATAATCCATGCTGGTATACTTATGAAGACCGTTTCTTCCTACTAAAAACAGATTTTCGTATTTGTTTACAAAATTTTTAATTACGTCAAACTCGTTATACGTGCCGAAATATCCAGGATATGCTTTCGGTACACGGACTATGCAACCGTCCAAAACGTCATCTTCTTTTATTATTTTAATTCGTACAAGTTCTTTTTTTGCAAAATCGATAAAAGCCTCGTCTTTCATGTTCCACATATCGTCGTTTTCGTTGCAAAAATATTCAAGCCCGAGCCAAAGAGTGTTTTCGTAATCTTTAACCAGATACGGGCTCCAGTTGTTAAATATCTGCAGCCTACCGAGTTTTACTTCCTGTTCCTGTATATATATCCAATCGTCGGGAACTCTGCTTTTATACGTTTTAAGTTTCGTGTTATTTTTTATAAGCATATCTTTTACTAAAAGACCTACCGTTATAAAACTTCTGTATCTCAGTCCCTGTGCCACTCTTTCAATTTCGGCATTTTTGTTATCAAATCCGTTTATCAAATCTTTAACCGGCATACTTGAAAAAACAAAATCCGCTTCATATCTGTTGCCGTTTTCATCGATAACCGATTTTATAATATTGTTGTCCGTCTCAAATTTAACTATTTTTTTATTCAACTCTATTTTACCGCCGAGTTCTTGAACTTTTTTTGCTGTCAGTTGCCAGAAATGTCCCGGGCCGTATTTGGGATAATAAAATTTTTCTATTAAACTTGTTTCCGTATTTTTTTGTTTTAAATCCT
>JAZNAT010000053.1:0-7216 GCA_045586665.1 Endomicrobiaceae bacterium
AAACGTCTGCAAATCCGTCTTTTTTTATTTTGTCGTTTAGAATTTGATTTGTAATATATAAAAATTAGTTCTAAGAACACCGAAATTAACAATTATTTAAAATTTTATGCAGTAAATTTTTATAAAAGGAGGTAAGTAAATGAAGAAAAGTTTGTTGGCAATGTTGTTAGCATTTGCGTTGGTAGCACCTGTATTTGCAGCACAGGAGGGAACAAAGGAGTTAGATCTTAAAGCCGGTTTAACAATGATGGCTAAGGGGGATATAAATAAACTCGGCAATGAGGATGTCAATTCCGCATTTTTAATCGGTGCAGATTTTTTTTATTATGTAAAGCAGGAATTTGCAATAGGTGCAGGTCTTACTAATATTTTTAATGCGAAAATACAAAATACACCCGGTAATCCGAAAATAGGTTTTACAAATATTTATGCTCAAGCCAAATATGTGTTTGATACGGAAGATGATGTTTTTAACAATATTTATCCGTTACTTCAAATAGGTTATGGAATTATAAATGTTGATTGTGATTATGTAGAAGTAGATTCAAATGGCATATATTTCGGAATAGGCGTAGGAACAACAATAAAAGAAAATGTTAAATTAGAACTTATTTATTTACGAAATGAAGGAACGCTTAAAATGAAAGTAAGAAATCTGACAGGCGATGCGACATATTCTGCATTAGCTATAAAAGTAGGTTATAAGTTTGTGTTATAATGCCTTTTTTACGGTATCCATAAAAAATTAAAAAACGGGAAGAATTTTCTTCCCGTTTTTTATAAAATTGTTTTTCAGTTTGCTTCAAATCATCAAATCTTCAAAGTCTGATATGGTTACTGAACACAGGGTAAAGTCCCTTTTGTTTTATCGTATCTACAATTTCGGCAACGGTTCTTGAGTCTGAAATTTCAAATTGTTCGTCGCCTTTTGCATCATCTTTATGGCCTCCTACGGAAGTTTTTACACCTGCCGAAATTTTTGTTGCACAAATGCCTATAACGTTATCTCTGAACCCAGCTCTTTCTCTTGTAGAAATTGTAATGTCTGAAAAAGGCATAAATAGTCTGTAAGCACATAATGCCTGAAACAACTGTTTTTCGGTTACATAGTGCGGATTTTGTTCTTTATTTTCGTGAATGTAAGGTCTTAATCTGGGAACGGAAAAGCCTATTTTTATATCGGGATATTTTTGCTGCAACAAATAAGCATGAACTGCGGTTGAAAAAGCATCTTTTCTGAAATCGTCAAGTCCGAAAAGTATTCCCAGCGATACTCCTCTCATACCGGCAAGAGCCGCTCTTTCCTGAGCGTAAAACCTGTATTCGAAAACGGATTTCGGACCTGCCAAATGTAACTGTTTGTATCTATCTTTATTATAAGTTTCCTGATAAACGCAAACGAAATCGGCTCCGCACCGGCAAAGATATTTGTATTCGTCGGTATTTAACGGATAAATTTCTATTGATATGGAAGAAAAATATTGTTTTGCAAGTCGGATAGCTTCACCTATATATTCAACGCTTGATGCCGTTCTTGATTCGCCGGTAAGAATTAAAATATCTTCAAGTCCCGTTTGCGATATTGCCTTAAACTCTTTTTCTATTTCTTCAAGTGTAAGTTTTCCTCTATGTATATTGTTTTTACAATTGTATCCGCAATATGTGCACTGATTTTCACAATAGTTTGAAATGTATAGCGGTGTAAACAAAGATATACTTGAACCGAAATGTTTTCTTGTTTCGTGTTGTGCTTTATGTGCAATTAAGTTTAAAAATTCGGCAGCTGCAGGTGACAACAAAATTTTTAAATCTTCAATATCCAAAATTTCTTTGTTTAATGTTTTTGTAACATCGTTTTTTACGTATATGTTGTAATCGTAACCGTTTGTTAAACTTAAAACCTGTTCCGACATATCGGAGTTTATTTGTTCCATGTTTTTGTAAAACATTTTATTTGTCCTCCAAAAAATCTATCAAAGGACTGGAAGCTTCGGCTTTAAAATCAAGTACTCTGCCAAGACCTGCAAGATAAGCTTTTCTTCCTGCAATAATTGCAAGTTTAAAGGCTTCTGCCATTTCGTTTATGTTTTTGGCCGTTGCAATTGCCGTATTTATCATAACGGCAGCGGCACCTTCCTGCATAATTTCACAAGCTTGAGAAGGAGAACCGATACCTGCATCAACAATTACGGGCAGTTTTATTTCGTCTATAATTATTTTAATGAAATGTTTTGTAAGAAGACCTAAATTGCTACCTATCGGAGCGGCTAAGGGCATAATTGTTGCAGCACCAGCATTTAACAGGTCTCTTGCCGCATTCAAGTCGGGATACATATAAGGCATTACGATAAAGCCTTCTTTTGCAAGAGTTTCTGTCGCTTTTATCGTTTCGTAGTTGTCGGGCAACAAAAATTTCGTATCTTTTATAACTTCGATTTTTACAAAATCTCCGCATCCGAGTTCTCTTGAAAGTCTTGCTATTCTAACGGCTTCTTCTGCAGTTCTTGCACCTGAAGTGTTAGGTAACAAAGTTACGTTTTCAGGTATGAAATCCAATATGTTATATTCCGTTTTTGTGTTTGCCCGTCTTAATGCAAGCGTTACGATTTCGGCACCTGCACTTTCAACGGCAGCTTTTACCAAATCCAACGAAAATTTACCGGACCCTAAAATGAATCTTGAATTGAACTTATGGTCTGCTATTATAAGTTTGTCATTGTTTAGTGTTTCTTTCATTTTATACTCCTTAAACTTTTCAAACTTTCAACCTTTCAACTGAAAATTTGCTTTGTAAATTTTTAGCCGCCGCCGACAAAAGTCAAAACTTCCATAACGTCGCTGTCTTTTAAATTTATCGTGCAGTATTCATCTTTAGATATTATTTTTCCGTTTAGCTCAATAACGATTCTGTTCATATTATAGTTGTTGTTTTTTAAAAACTCGTCCAAAGTTTGAGAGTTTTTAAGAACGATATTTTTTCCGTTAACTTTCATTTTTATAAACTCCTTTGTAAAAAAAACAGCGCATGACGCAAGTTTTGACACCCGAGGTGGTGTCCCCCACATCATACGCTATTGGAAATTATATTTTATGATACAATAATGTTTATATTTTGTCAAACTTTTTTATTTGCTATAATAAGCAACATTATGAAAGTTATATTACTTCTTGCAATTTCAAACGTGTTTATGACTTTTGCGTGGTACGGTCATTTAAAATTTAAAGATTTGGCTATATGGAAAATAATATTGATTTCTTGGTTTATTGCTTTTGTGGAATATTGTTTTATGATACCTGCAAACAGGATAGGTTACGAACAGTTTAACGCTACCCAATTAAAAGTGATACAGGAAGTTATCTCATTAATAGTTTTTGCATTTTTTTCCGTATATTATCTGCACGAAAATTTCAGGTGGAATTATATTGTAGGCTTTTGCTTTATAGTGCTTGCCGTATTTTTTATTTTTAACAAATGGAATTAATTTAATGTTTTTACCGGTAACAAAAGAAGAAATAATAAAACTCGGTTGGGATAAACCTGACATAATAATAGTCTCGGGTGACACATATATCGATTCTCCTTTTAACGGAGCTGCAGTAATAGGTAACTATTTAACAATAAACGGTTTTAAAATTGCTATGATAGCCCAGCCGGACATAAATACCAACGATATTGCAAGACTTGGAGAACCTTCTTTATATTGGGCGGTTACCGCCGGAGCCATGGATTCTTTAGTTGCTAATTATACGGCTACGGGAAAATTTAGAAATGAAGACGATTTGACGCCCGGAGGAATAAATAACAAGCGTCCCGACAGAGCATCTATGGTTTATGTAAATCTTATAAGAAGACATTTTAAAAATACCAAACCTATAGTTTTGGGCGGTATAGAAGCCAGTTTAAGAAGAGTCGTTCATTACGATTTGAAAGATGATAAATTAAGACGTTCTTTGCTGTTTGACGCAAAAGCCGATATTCTTGTTTACGGCATGGCGGAAAAAACGATGCTTGAACTGTCATGTGCTTTAAGAGATAACAAAAGTTACTTTGACATAAAAGGATTATGTTACGTGTCAAAAACTTCTCGGCAAGATTATTTGGAGCTTCCTTCTTTTGAAGAGTGTGTTTCGGATAAACAAAATTTTGTTAAAATGTTTAAAACTTTTTATGAAAACAGTGCATATACGCAAGCAAAAGGGTTGTTTCAAAGACATGATACGAGATTTCTTATACATAATCCTCCGCAGGATTTGCTGTTGCAAGAAGAACTTGACAAAGTTTATGATATGGATTTTACCAGAGAAGTTCATCCTTACTATGAAAAACAAGGCAGAGTAAAAGCTCAGGATACGATAAAATTTTCGGTCGTTTCCCACAGAGGTTGCTGCGGGGAATGTAATTTTTGTGCAATAAGCGTACATCAGGGAAAAACTGTCGTTTCTAGAAGCGAAAAATCTATTAAAAAAGAAATTGAGAAACTTGTTCAAAAAAAAGATTTTAAAGGTTATGTTTCCGATATCGGAGGACCTACGGGAAATATGTACAAAATTTCTTGTAAAGTTTTCGGTATAACAGGTAAATGTAAAAACAAAAAGTGTTTATATCCGCAGGTATGCGAAAATATTGTTTTTTCTCATGACAAGCAGATAAAATTACTTGACGATTGTTCAAAAGTTAGAAGTATAAAAAAAATATTCGTTTCTTCAGGAATAAGACACGATTTGATAATTGCCGATGGTAATAGCGGGGAAAAATATCTTAAATATATTTCCGAACATAACGTTTCCGGACAACTTAAAATTGCGCCCGAACATGTAAGCGATAACGTCCTTAATATGATGGGAAAGCCCAAACAGACGACTTTTCTTGATTTTATGAACGATTTTGATTATATAAACAAGCCTTTAAACCAATTTTTGACGTGCTATTTTATGGTCGACCATCCCGGATGCAGTCTGGACGACACGAAAGAACTTCTGTCTTTTATTAAAAAAAATCTTCATTTCCAACCGGAACAGGTACAGGTTTTTACTCCTACTCCGTCAACATATTCCACTCTTATGTACTATACGCAGCAGGATTTAGCCGGCAGTGAAATTTTTGTTGAAAAAGACAGAAATGCAAGAATGAAACAAAAGCTTACGATAACTCAGGGATTCAGCAAAAAATCTTTTCCCGAATTTCGTAACGGAAAACCGAATTTTAAAAAACGGTATCGTACTCATTTTTCAAAAAAGAAACGTTGAATATATAAAAAAGCGTCAGGCGGCGGCGAATGATTCCCCCAGGAATTTTTTGACCGCAACGCCCGACACACTTTTTATAGATTATAAAACCGTTTTTGTCAACAACAAAATTATTTATGAGCTTTTATTTCATTTAATTTATTATACTGTTCTTGAGACAATACGGATTTCATCTCTATTTTCGTGTCGATATTCACCTTGAATAAATCGTTTGATATTTCCGAAATTTCTTTTGTTATTGAAGATATCATATCTTTATCAATGTTGTCTTTGTTAAATTCTTCTTCCAAATCTTTTCTTTTTTGTTCCATTTTTTCTTTCAACTGCAAAACAGTTTCTTTTTTTGTTTCCATTAACTTTGTCAGCTTTTCCTGTTGTTCTGCGGTTAAATTCAATTTTTCAGCCAGAATGTCGTATTTCGTTTTATGTTTAAACAATTTGTTATATTGTTCGTAAGTGAGTATTTTTCTTAATTCTTTTTTTTCCGTAATGTAATTTTCCAAAATTTTGGAAGAAATTTTTTGTAAGTCTTTGTTTAAAGAATTTATTTCTTTGGCAGCATATTTTTCTTGTAAAAATTCGTCATTTACGGCTTTAAGTTTTTCTCTAAACTCTTTTTTTAATTCCTGCATTGTTTTTTCGTTTGTCTGTTTTAAATTTTTAAAATCTTCTTTTTGTTTATCGTTCAAGTTTAATTTTTCCAATAACTTTTCTTTAAAAAGTTTGTCTTTCTTATCGAATTTTTTTGCGTACTTGAAAGATTCTTTTTGACACTGCCCGTCGGGCTGAGGCTGCATGAATTCCCATATAAATACGCTGTCTCCGCAACAAACGATATCTTTTGCTGGCGGAATTTTGCAATCCTGTCCTTCTTGTTTTGCAGGCATAGCAAATAGCGATACGGAAAAAGCCGTCATCATTGCAAAACTTAACAACATTTTTGTTCTTCTCATAACATTTTCTCCTTTAATATGAAATTTTACTTCGTATTATTTTGACTGATATTGTTATAAAAAAGTTACAGTAAGTCGGAAAGGGTTTAATATTTGTTAACGACATCAACAATATGGGAAATTTCCTGTTGTGTCATAATCGGAGAAATCGGTAGAGAAATTTCTTCATTGTGGATTTTTTCTGTTACAGGTAAAGAAAGATTGTTGTATTCTTTATATGCTTTTTGTTTATGCGGTGCTATGGGATAATGAATTATAGTTTCAATCTCGTTTTTTTGTAAATACTCTCTGAATTTGTCTCTGTTTTGTGTTCTTACCGCAAAAATGTGCCATACATGCGCATTTTCGTCATAAATTTTAGGTAAAATGATTTTTTTATTTTTTATATTTTGTCTGTAATATTTCGATATTTTTCTTCTTTTATTGTTATCTTCATCTAAAAATTTTAATTTTATATCTAAAATTGCGGCTTGTATTTCATCAAGTCTTGAGTTTGTACCTTTATATATATGGTAATATTTTTTATTCGACCCGTAATTTGAAATTGCAGAAAGTTTGTTAAACAACTCTTCATCGTTTGTCGTTATTGCTCCGCCGTCTCCGCAACAACCTAAATTTTTACCGGGATAAAAAGAAAAAGCGGCCGCGTCGGAAAGATTTCCAGTTCTTTTATTTTTATATACGGCACCGTGAGCTTGAGCGGCATCTTCTATTATTTTTAGATTATATTTTTTTGCAATATCAAAAATCTTTTCCATTTGAACGGCTTGCCCGTATAAATGGACGCAAATTATAGCTTTTGTTTTTTTTGTAATTGCTTTTTCTATTTTATTTAAATCGATATTGTATGTATCCAAGGACGGCTCTATAAATACAGGCTTCAGATTGTTTTCCGTAATTGCCAATATCGTTGCAATAAAAGTGTTTGCCGGAACTATTATCTCGGAATTTTTTGAAAAATTGAAAGCTTTTAAAATAAGATTTAATGCCGTAAGACCGTTTGATACTCCCAGACA
>JAZNAT010000054.1:0-1551 GCA_045586665.1 Endomicrobiaceae bacterium
TCGGAATTTAATTAATATATGCACATAGTACAAAAAATACAATTAAAAAAAGAAATTTTGGTAAGAATTATCAAAGCCTTTTTTTCGGATAATTTTGAAGAAGAAACGAGAATGATTCCTTACAACATGAGACCTAAAGGGATGGAAGTACCTTACAGATGCTGCGTTTATAAAGAAAGAGCCATAATAAAAGACAGAACGATTGCCGGATTAGGTTTCCCTATAGAAGAAGACGATGAAACCGTATCTCTTGCAACTTATGCAAAAAAAGCTATTGAAAGAACAGAAATCGATGGTAAAAATTTGACCGTTTTGCAGGTAGCCTGTAAAGGATGTTCAACCAACCGTATCATAGTTACGGACCTTTGCCAAGGATGTGTTGCAAGACAGTGTCTTTCAGCATGCAAGTTTGACGCCATATCTATTATTAACGGAAAATCGGTCATCGATAACAAAAAATGTAAAAAATGTAAAATGTGCATTTCGGCTTGTCCTTACAAAGCGATAGTAAAAATCACCGTTCCGTGCGAAGAAGCCTGCATTGCCGGCGCAATAAAAAAAGACGAAACGGGATTTGCAAGCATAGATTACACTAAATGTATTTATTGCGGTAAATGTATTTCAGCCTGTCCTTTCGGGGCAGTACATGAAAAAAGTCAAATAGTTGACATTTTAAAAGCTTTGAAATCGGACAAAAAAGTAATAGCGTTAATCGCCCCGTCAATCGTCGGGCAGTTTCCCGGCAACATTTACCAGTTAAAAACGGCAATTTTAAAGTCCGGCTTTGACGATGTTTACGAGGTAGCACAAGGCGCCGACATCACTTCTACAAACGAAGCGAAAGAGTTTTCCGAAAGGATGAAAGCCGGTAAAAATTTTATGACGACGTCATGTTGTGCCGGCTATAATCGTCTGGTAAAAAAACATATTCCGGAAATAAAACCTTTCGTATCGGAAACAAAAACTCCGCTTTATTATACGGCGGATCTTGCAAAAAAAGACAATCCCGATGCCATCTTTGTGTTTATAAGCCCGTGCGTTGCAAAAAGAGCTGAAGGTTTTGAAAACAAAAATATAAGTTTCACTATGAATTTTGAAGAACTCGGCGCTCTGTTTATAGCAAAAGAAATTGAACCGGATAAATGCGAAGAAACAAAATTTAATACGGAAAGTTCCAAACATGGCAGAAATTTCGGTGTAACCGGAGGTGTAGCGCAAGCTATAACGGCAGCGTTGCCCGATGAAAATGCGGTAAAAAAATATTGTATTAACGGATTCAACAAAGACACCGTTACAACCTTAAAAAAGTTTGCCGCCTGCGGGAAATGTGAAGACGGAAGCAACCTTGTTGAAGTTATGTGCTGCGAAGGTGGTTGTGTCGGCGGAAACGCAACCATACAAGAACAAAAAACTGCAAAAAAAACTCTTGACCAACTCCTTTTCCAAAGTCAAAATATAAAAAAAATTGAATAGTATATTTTTTATAATTAAAAATGAAATTTATACAAAAAAACATATACCATCTTATTATACCGTTGATTTTATTATTAA
>JAZNAT010000055.1:0-4280 GCA_045586665.1 Endomicrobiaceae bacterium
TAGAAACAGAATTAAAAATTGCAAGCCCGAAACAATAATTAAAATTATTTTAAGGCTGTAGGGCTGATTATAGCCTTACAGCCTTTCACACAAAGTGTAAAAAGAGCTTTAAGCTCACAAAAACCATAATTTCTTAAGGCGGTAGGACAAGAAATTATGAATATAAGGAGTAAAGACGAACGCCCGTCACAACAAAAATGGAAAATTTAGTTATTTCGCAAATGGTAAAAGATTTGCTTGACAATTATAAAAAAGACGGGTTTGACAAAATAGCTTATAACTACGCTTATCCCGTAAAGTTTGAGTTTGGTGCAAATACAGAAAATACTGTACTTTCCGAAAAGATTTCTATTTCGGGCAGTCAGCTGTTTTTGTTTCAAGACATTTTGTTTAAGTCTGACAGCGATTTCTCTATAATGTTTAAAGATGTATCTACAGGTAGAGAGCTTGCCGAAAACTTTATCGACAGCCAAGTTTTGAGTTACAAAAATTTTAACAATTCCGCTTATAAAGGGTTATGGCGTTTTGCTATACCTAAAGTTATGACCGGTGCAAGCGAGTTATACATATCTATAACGAACTTGTCGTCCAGTGCTAACAACATTATATTGAACGTAAACGGTGTATCTATACACGACCGCTAGGGGATATAATCCCTTCTTATATCGGGCGATAAAGTTATTGTATAAGTTAAATATTCTTGTTGCCCTCTGAGCATACGAAAGACGTAAACCCAGAGGGCAAGCAATAAAAGATAGTAATCAAAAGATTGTACGCCCGTCACACAAAGTGTGTTTTTTAATCGCTCGCCTTAAGTAAACGAGATAAAACCTAAATATTAAGTAGCGAGCGTAGAACAAAAGTGCTTTAAGCACAAATATTTTTAGCTCGGTTAGGTGGTGTAAAACTTATTATGAAAACTCTTATAAATATAAAAATATACTCCTAAACAAATACGCTATATTTTTATAAAACTTGTTCTTTTTGTTTTCGTAATTCTCCTTTAAATAAAGTTTCTCGTCAAACAGAAACACTTATATTTTATTAATAGGCATATACCATAATTATACTATCCTAAAATCATACCTTAATTATATACAACAAGTTTGCACCATCTAACCGAACTAAAAGCATATCGGGCAACAACAAAAATTCATAATTTCTTAAGGCGGTAGGACAAGAAATTATGACACACAAAGGAGCAAAGACGAACGCCCGTCACAACAAAAATGGATATAATAGAACTTTTAAATCGTAAACTTGACGTAATGATAAAACAGTTAGACACGTTAGGACGGGCAATAAGTACACAATACTCTTCGTTAAACACAGCGTTTTCGGGTATCGACAACAAAATATCCGACTACTCGATATTTACGTTAATAGAACGTAAAATGACCGATTATAAGATAAATATGACGTTTCCCAGAGCCAACTTTATAACGACAATGATTTCCGACAGCACATCAAAAATCAATATCGGTGTAAACTCGCCGTCAAAACAAAAACTTGCTTATATAGACGGTTCAAACTTTAAGGGCGTAATATCTAACGTGTACATAACGTACGATTTTACAAATTTGGACGATATGCCGAAAGCCGAAATTTATATCGGGTACAACTCGGAATTTAAACCGATAACTACGGTAAAAATAGAGGGCGTTGACACGCAAAACAGTTTGCCCGTAACGGTAGTAAATCAGGCAGAAAGTGCAGACAAAAAATACGAACTTAACGCACAGTCCGGAACGTTAAACAACGAAATATCTTCTTTTACGATAAACAAAAAGACTAACTCGATAACAATCAAAAATACAAGTTCGACAAGCTCTTTATATTTTGGTAACATAACGAGCCAATCTGACTTTACGCAAGCACTTGAAATTTTGGCAGGCGAAAGTCTTGTAATAGACTTTAACCCGTTATGTTCATTGTACACGTTCAACCTTGCAACAGCTTCAGGCGAAACGGCTACATACTCAATTTTGTATAACGAAGTTTCCGACTTAATTATTTAACAAAGGAGCTTACTATATGAAAATAATATATTCACTAAAATCCGTTTTAAACTACATTTTAAACTATATTGCTAACAACTTTATACCGAACATTAAAACAAACAGATTAACGTTTTCAGACGGCACATACTTAGAAACGTTACCCGAAACAGCACAACTTTACGATTTAAAAGTGTTACCCGAAGCTATCTCTTCAAAAGGGTGGAACTGTTTAAACAGAAGTGCAAACCGTTTATCAAAAAATGATGTTCCGACACTATACGCAGACATTTTAGACAAATTTAATAATGCAGACAATTTAGAGTACACACAAACTTACAATACAAAAAATCACGGAGAAGTGACAATAAAATATTATAGGTACGGAAATAACAGAGAGTGGCGAATTTGTGTACCCGATGAAACCAACGACACAAATTTAGATTATGTATATGCGGATATGGGTTATTTACCGTATTGGCGTATCGATACGGCAAACGAACGAGTAACACCTATAAAAGTTAAAAATAAGTTTACATATATGTATGTCGGTGATGACTATCAAGACTTAGAAAATACGTTACCCATAGGACTTTGGGAACGTAGTGCTTTATATAGTGAAATTACCGAAAAACAAGATTTATTACCGACGGCACAAATAGGATACTTTTTGTCGTACGATAATAACGGTTTAAAATGGGATTTTCCGAAAACTGCTATACAGTTTGAAACAGTTTCCGACGATAACTTGTTAAACGGTGTAGAAATATCATTTTTAAATTTGACTAATCCTCCCTCACCGAAAACAACAAAATCTAACGGACTTGCGACTTTTACGGATATAGACGGTAAAACAAACTATACAATACAACTTTCAAAAGACGGTTATATAACTCAAGAAAATGTATATTCTACCTCTTTTGTATTTAACTTTTTTACTGTAGAAATGTTAAAAGTGCAAGCTACGTTTACTGTTGTTGACGAAGAAAATAATCCTCTTACAAATGCAACCGTTGTTATGGGCGATTATACAGGTACAACAAACGCTCAAGGCAACGTAACGTTTGAGGGTATTTTAGACGGAACTTACAACTATTCAATATCAAAACAGAGTTATGACACAACTACAGGACAGATAACTTTTTCAAGAGTATCACAAGAAATTTCTGCAACCGTGTACCCTACTCCGCTAGACTGTTTGGCAAAATCGACGTTTGCCGTTGACGACGTAGCAAAAGTCAACGTCGGTGTAGGTAACTCCGAGTACGATTTTGAGGCTGAAGCTGAAAACTCAGCAAACGTAAATACTCTTACTTTAACAGGTCTTGCAAGAAACTCGGCAAATGAAGGTGAACTTGTACAAGTAAGAGCAAAAATGCGTTCGTCTATGATAGACGTTGTTGCCGACGAGAACGACGTCGAACTTGAATTTAATAACGATAACATTATAGATACCGTAAACGTAAATGTCACGGCTACATCAAAATTTTTGTGTTTTGTAAAAGGTAGCGACAAATTGTACTTACAAAACAATTATTTACCTTTTGTAGCAATAAATAAAACTTATCCCTCTACAAGTTATACATACTATACTTACAACGGCGAAACTATGACGGCTCATACAGCTACAACTTCTACCGTAAGCGTCGGAGCAAACTGTTTTGACGATACAACGTTAATTATTGACAGTGCCGACAGCTACTCTACGGGAACGTGGACAAGAAGCCCGTCCGACGACGTAAACTATGATATGGGTGATGTTGATGTTGCTAGTCAAGGTTATTTAACGGATATAAACCCCGTTATACCTAACACTTACAAAAAGTTAACCGTAGAAGCTCTTGACAGAACTGTTTGGAAACAAATACTTTGCGTAAACGGACAACAGTTTATAAACTTCCCAGACGGTTTTTCTTTGTGGGTAAAATCTGGTTATTCGTTCTCGATTACAAGTACAAAAATAAATTCTAACCTTGCTAAAGATACAATATCTGAAATATATACTAATATTACAGTAGATAAGATAACTAAAAAATTTATATATAACATTACAACAGATGTTGCAAGTTGTACAATTAAATTATCGGTTGGTTATAATACTGCAAATGAACAAGTATTTTTTGAAAATGTTGGTAGTTCTGTAAGCATACAAGTTTATAGAAGTCAAACAATAAGATGGACTGTATCAAAAGACGGTTATGTAACACAAACAGGCACATATACAATCGGTAACAGTTCTTCAATAGATACATATACTCAGTCTGTTACACTTGTTGCAACAAC
>JAZNAT010000056.1:0-2754 GCA_045586665.1 Endomicrobiaceae bacterium
CATATCAAACAAATTTATTGTCTTCCTATGGCAAGTTCCAACTCTATCAAACTTTTTATATAATTATACTTTATGTCTATATTCAAAATCTCCTGTTCCAAAGTATAGGCGTCATCTTTTATTTTTAAAACTTTATCGTACCAAAATTGGTATTCGTTAAACGCTTTTCTAACTTCGAGTTTGATTTTTTCTTCTATTTGAGACCTTTCTATTGCCGATTTTCTCGCTTTGATTTTTTTCTGTTTCAACCTTGAAAACATCGCTCCGCCCTCAAATATCGGCCAGTTAAGATTCAATGAAACGTACCAATCTTTTTCTTTTTGTTTCGTATCGTCTCCAATCCAGTCGTAAGAAGCTCCTATCATTATAGTAGGAAACTTTTCCATGTTTATCAAATTTACTGAAATGTTGTCTATAGTTTCCTGGTACTGCGTTGTTTTTATTTCCGGTCTGAACTGGTAAGCGCTTAATATACACTGCTGTAGATTCAAATCAAGTTTTTTTGTTTCCATTTTACCGTCAAGCTCTATTGCAGTATCAAGTTCAAGACCTATCAAAGATAAAAAGTCCAAAATGTCAAGTTCATAATCGTGCTGCAACATTTCAAGCCGGTTTTGCAAAAAAGGATTACTTTTTTTTGCTAAATATTTTTTATAAACTTCTATTTTTTCTTTTGCAGCTACATTTTTATAAAAGTTTATTCTCACGTTTCCCATAACTTCATTTTTGTTTATATCGGAATTGTTTTGTGCTTTTTCATAATGAATTTTTGCAAGCTTGTTTGTGGCTGACGTTCTTCCTCCATTATAAAGGTTATACCATAAAGAAAATCTTGCCGAGTAAAAATAATCTCTGCTACCTTCCGGTAACAAAATTACTGCAGGAAGAGCATGGGAGTTTATTGCGGTATAAACATCGTTACTGAATCTTGAAACGTTCAAGTTAAAATCCAAAGTAGGGAAATATAAAGCTTTGGCTTCTTTTGCTCTTTGTTCGGCAAGAAGAACGGACTCTTTATTTATTAAAATATCGTGATTTATGTTTGACGCCAGTCTTATACATTCGTCTATAGTTAAAACACGTTCAACATTTTGTGCATATACAAACGATAAAGAAATTAAAGAAATTAAAAAAGTTAAAAAAAATAATTTTCTCATTATTTTACTCTTATAAATTTTTTTAAATCCGATATTTGTTTCAATATTGATTTTTTCGATGTTCCGCCATAAGAGGTTTTTGCATTAACAATATTTTTAACATCTATGAATTTATATAAGTCCGACTCTATTTCTTTTGAAAAGTTTTTATATTCTTCAATAGAAAGTTTGTCTAAAGTTTTGTTGTTGTCTATACAATAATGAACTATTTTTTGAACTATTCCGTGTGCTGTTCTGAAAGGAATATTTTTTCTTGCCAAATAGTCTGCAATTTCAGTTGCTTGCAAAAATCCTTTTTCTGTGCTTTTTAAAGTTCTGTCTTTTTTGAATTCGAGTGATGCCATAATATCTGTAATAACTTCCAAACATAATTTTACTGTATCTGTTGCATCAAATACAGGGGGCTTATCTTCCTGCAAATCTCTGTTGTATGCAATAGGAAGTCCTTTCATTATTGTAAGTATTGCTGTTAAATCGCCGAACACTCTGCCTGCTTTACCTCTTATAACTTCGGCCGTATCCGGGTTCCTTTTTTGCGGCATAATAGATGAACCGGAAGTAAACATATCGTCTATATGGATAAAATTAAATTCTACCGAAGACCAAGTAATAATTTCTTCTGCAAGCTTGGATAAGTGAACTGAAATTAAAGATAAATCAAAAATAAATTCTGCGCAGAAATCTCTGTCACTTACACCGTCCAAAGAATTTTCGCAAGGTCTGAAAAATTCCAACAGCTTAGCTGTATAATTCCTATCTATTTTAAAAGAAGTTCCCGCAAGTGCGGCACTTCCCAACGGCATAACATTTACCCTTTTTAAACAATCTATAATTCTTTCTTTATCTCTTTGTATCATCCAAGCATAAGCAAGTAAATGATGTGATGCAATTATAGGTTGTGCAGGCTGTAAGTGAGTATAGCCCGGCATTATAACATCAATATTTTTCTCTGCTTTTTGTACAAGCACTTTTTGAAAATCATTTAACATATCGAATATGGACAAGATTTCTTTTCTTATATAAAGTCTTAAATCGGTAGCTACCTGATCGTTTCTGCTTCTTGCGGTATGCATTTTACCGCCGATGGCACCGATTCTTCTTATAAGTTCTTTTTCTATTGCAAAATGGATATCTTCTTCCATAGGAAGAGTCCATCCTTTAGATAAATCTTTAAGTATTGAATTGAGTCCTGCAATAATTTTTTTACCGTCGGAAGAAGGTATAATTTTTGTTTTTATTAACATTTGCACATGTGCAATTGAACCTTCAATATCAACTTCCGCCAATCTTTGATCGAAAGAAAATGAACCGATGAATTGTTGAAAATTTTTCATTTTTCCCGTCCTTATAACGACTAAATCATTTATTATTTTAATCTTTTGTTGTTTCCATGCATCTATACTTCTATGCAACCATACATCAACAAAAATTGTTTCGCAATTTTTTTACCTTTTTTAACCTATCTATTTTATAAAAATTAAGGTGAGGTGTAAAGGAAAGAAGTATAATTTTTATATGTTTTTTAATGTTTTTAAAATTTTATTTAAACTTACTGTAATATCATTAAAATTTATATCTTTTGCATAAATATAAATTC
>JAZNAT010000057.1:0-2274 GCA_045586665.1 Endomicrobiaceae bacterium
ACAGTTGTTTTTGACGGACAAAGTTATACAACAGACGCTAACGGTCAAGTTGTAATAACAGGTATTTTAAACGGCACTTATAACATTACTACTTCTATGACGGGATATATTACACAAACAGATGTAATTACTGTTGCAGGAAACAACGTATCTAAAGACGTTGATTTAACAGCCGAATAAAAATAAATAAGGAGAACAAAAATGAGTACACAAAAAACCGTAGAAATTCAAAATAATAAAGTTTTAACTATTACAGCTCGAAAAAACGGATTTAAACCGATAACAAAAAGTATTATAGTCTCACAAAACCAAACACAAAATATTACTATGATACCGTCAGAAAGTCTGTCTGAAGTGTTCACTCTCGGTGACAGACTATTTGGAATATCAACATTTTTTAGTTATTTTACCCCTTCAGGCACATACGATACAACCTCTTTATATTATATATCAGCAAAACAAACTGTAGGTACTTCATTGACAAATGTATCAGTTGCAAAAACGCAATGGCTGTCTTACGTTGAGGGAACATTATCTATAGCAACAGCTCAAGGAACTTCAAGTTCTTTTGTGTTTACTTATAACGGCTCTACTTGGGATTTGACGGGAGCAACAACAATTTCAGGTATAACCGCAACCGAACTTCAAGACAATTTCGGTATAACGTTTTCGGGTACTCCTACAACCGACGACGTTATAACCGTTACAGAAACTTATTATAACAAGTTTGCTTGTTTTGTGTTAGACGGTAATTACAGAACAAACACATCTTTAGGAACTACAGCAGAAGCATTTCCCTCACCCGTTACATATACATCTTCTAATGTTAGTGCAAGCAGAGAAAGTGGAACATACTTATTTGATTATATTTTAGGACATACATCAATAATTTCTACAGGTTATGCCTTGATTAATTTTTTGTTAAATTTAGGTTCTTTTATTGTTAATGATATTATTATAAAACCTTGCATACCTAATATGCAAGAATTAAAACAAATTATTTCAAATTATACTTATATAAATTCCTATGATATTTCCGGTCTAAATCCTATAACAACTAACAAACAATATTGGAGTATAAATTGTTATAAAACCTACGCTAACCAAGGTAATTATAACTGTGGTGAAGTATTTGCTTTAAGAAATCAATCTATTTATACCGGTTTGGTATCATATACAAATGATTGTTTGCCTATTTTCGAACTTCCTTGTATGTAAACACAAAGTGTTTTATTATATCGTGCGTAAATTATTTTTGAATAGGTTAATCATTTCTTGCACTCTTGATATAAGTTAAAGGATTTAAAAATGAGTAGTAAAATAAAATATGATTTTTGGACGTGGTTTATAGGTGTAATTATACCCGTAATAACAGTATGTATTTTTATGGGCAGAATATTGGAACGAGTTGACAATATCATTGTACGACTTGACAAAATTGAAAGTCAGTATAGTAGTATCATAAAACTAGAAAAAAGGGTTGTAATTATTGAAGAAAAGTTGTATAATATAATAAAGAAATAAGAGGGGGCAAAAATAAAATGAAAGTGAAAAAATTAAAATTCTCTAAAGACGAAATAAGACTATTGTCAATAGTCACAGCACTTACGGGCGGTATTTGGTATTATGGACAAAAAAGTATTAAAAAAGATTTGGTAAATTCGGGTTACGCATACTTAAATCCCGAAAACAAAAAGTTGCAACCGACCGAAAGCGTAACGCAAGTAATTAAACAAGAAAAGAAACAAGACTTGCAACAAGCTGAAAATGCAACAATTACAACTCCAGCCTCAAGTTTGTTTGACTACAACTCCGCCGAATATAGAGCCTCTAAAGATTATTATTTGTCACAATCTACAGGAACATTTTACGACGAAAACGGAAACAAAATTGTAGTGGAAAACGACGGTACAATCTCTATACCCGTATGGAGTGCCGTTAAACAAGGAATTAGAAACGTGTTTTCGATATTCTAAAACAAGGAGTTAATTATTTATGACCAGTAACGAAGTTTATAATTATATCAAGAAAAATCTAAAAACAAAAAATATTTCAAAAAAGATATTTCCCGAACTTACTGTCTTTCGTATCCCGATAAAAATAAATAAAAAAGATAGTGTTGTAGTAAACTATATAGACGACTTTCAATATCATTTTGAAGATAATCTCAATAAAGAGTGGAAAGATTATATCGAAATTAAATACAATCCAAACTATATAGAATTATTTTGTAATATATATTGTAACAACATTTCTAAAAATCAATTAAAAATT
>JAZNAT010000058.1:0-22388 GCA_045586665.1 Endomicrobiaceae bacterium
CGACGGAACAAAGAGAAAAAGAAATAGAAAATGCTTTTGAAATTAAAAATTTTATCGATTTAAAAAATAAAAAAATATGTATTGTCGATGATGTTTTATCATCAGGTAACACCGTTAACGAAATGATAAAAACTCTTGCAGGACATACGGACGAACAAAATATTTATGTAGCCGTATTAGTTGTTCAATGCTCTTAATTTAATTACTTTAAAAAGATATTTTATTAGCGTAAACGTTTTTAATTTTGAAGTTCCCGAGAATCTTTCCAAAAAATCTATAGGATACTCTTTAATATCGGCTTTCAATTTTTTTGTATAATACAGCATTTCGGTTACTATAAAAGGATCGGAAGCTTTTAATTTGTCAATAAACTTTTCAACGGTTTCTCTTCTGAACATTCTGTAACCTGATGTAGGATCTGCAACGTTAATCCACAAAAGTATCTGTAAATATTTTCTTGAAAGGTGGCTTACTACGTGTCTTAACATATCTCTGTGAACGTCAGAACCGCCTTTAACGAATCTTGACCCTATAACCACGTCACAAGAGTTTATAGTTTGTCTGAAATATTTTATATATTTAGGATCGTGCGAACCGTCTCCGTCAAGCTCTACGATATGTTTTGCGCCGTGTTCCAATCCCCACTTAAAAGCGTCTATTCCGGCATATCCTCTGCCTCTGTTTTCTTTTCTTAAAAGCAGATGAATCCTTTTGTCGTCTTTTGCCATTTCTTCAACGATTTTGTACGTTCCGTCAGGAGAACAGTCGTCGGCAACCAAAACCTCAACATCTTCAAGTCCGCAGTTCAGTATACCGGTGATAACGGTTTTTATGTTTGTTGCTTCGTTATAAGTACATACGACGGCTAAAGTATCCATAAATGTCTCCGAAAAATACTGTGTATTTTTTATTAAAAAGTTTCTATTCTTCCGTTACTCCAATCAGACGTTCTTTCATAATATATAAGTTTGTATTGCATCCAAAACGTTTTCAACAGAAACTTTATCCATACATTTAATTTTTTTGTTACAATCGGGTTTATAACAACAACTGCACTCCAGCGACACTATTTTTATTCCCCTTCCGTACATTTCAATTTCGTTATATGAAGTTGGACCGAAAATTGCAACAACGTTCTTTTTAAGACCCAACGCGGCATGCATTGCCATAGTATCGCCGCAAACCACCAAATCGCACAAGTTTACCATTGCAAAAAATTCCTGTACGGAATTGTCCGTTCCGGTTGAATATACATTTTTAATTTTTTGTTTAAGTATTGAATTTATTTCTTCTTCGTCATCTTTTCCCCCCAACAGCAAAACGTTGTAACCTTTGGAAGATAATATTTTTATAAGTTTTATATATTTTTCCAATCTCCATTTTTTCATAACCCACCTTTTGCCTGCACCGGGGTTTATGCCTATAACTTTTGAAGCATTTAATTTTAATGAAGAACAAAGTTTTTCCGCTTTTTGTTTCGCTTGTTTCGATACGGGAACCTGTATTTCGTAATCGTCTTTTTCAAGTTCCGATATTTTTGCCATCCAATATTGGTAAGTATGTTGATTTTGTTTTTTTAAATCGTCATAAGCACTTGTTAAAAGCCACTTTTTCGCATAAGAATTAGATCCTGCTATTTTTCTTGAACCGTCAAGATGATAACCGATTATCTTATCGGCAAAAACAAGCTTTGTAAAAGATAAACTTTCGGGCGACAAATCCAAATTGATAACGATATCGTATTTGTTTGAAGATAAAAATTCGAAAACTTTATTGTCGTTCGGCACAATAATATCTATATATTCGTTACCTATTAAAACGTCGACGTTCTTTTTATCTACAAGCCAGTCTATTGTGGAATTTTTATATTTTTCTTTTAAACCTTCCAAAATAAAAGTGGTTCTTAAAACATCGCCCATAGCGCCGAGTTTAACGATTAAAATTTTCGTCTGTTTTGATTTTTTGTTTACAGAAACGTAATTTTTACAATCGGGACAAACGATCTTCTTGTTTTTTTGATAAAAACAAGGTCTGTCCAACGGAAAATTTATGCAGTCAGAATACAGTTTATAATTTACGTTATTCATATTTTTTGATTTTAGCAAATTATAATCAAAACAACAACAAAAGTTTTTAATCTTTTTGCGTTCTATATTACAAATTATTTTGATATAATAGATATTTATTAATAAATTTCGGATATAAAAAATGAAAAAAATTTTAGTGGCATTATCCGGCGGCGTAGACTCGTCAACAACGGCATTTTTATTAAAGCAACAAGGATTTGAAGTTGCAGCCGTCACGTTAAAACTTTACGATTCACGGTCAAAAACGTCGGCATCGTTTCAGGCTGTTGAAGATTCAAAAAAAGTGTGCGACTTTTTAAATATTAAGCATTACGTTTTTGACTTACAGAAAGAGTTTAAAGACACCATTATAAAAAACTTTATTTCATCTTATTTATCGGCAACGACACCTAACCCTTGCGTAATATGCAACAAAAAAATAAAATTCGGACTGCTGCTTGACTACGCACAACAGTTAGGATTTGACCGTTTGGCAACGGGACATTATGCAACAATAGAAAAGTCCGACAACGAATATAAATTAAAAGTCGGTAAAGACAAATCTAAAGATCAAACTTATTTTCTTTACAGACTTACACAAAAAGAGTTGTCAAAAACCTTGTTTCCTTTAGGGGATTATACTAAAGAAGAAATCAGAAGCATTTCTTTATCGGCAAAACTGCCGATTGCAAACAAACCCGACAGCCAGGAAATATGTTTTATAGAAAATTCTTATCATGATTTTTTAGAAAACAATATAGAAAATTTTAACAAAAAGGTATTACCTGGATTAATTGTTGATACTGACGGAAAAAAACTCGGAAAACATAAAGGGCTTATTTATTATACTGTAGGTCAACGAAGCGGACTTGGACTTACAACTCCCGAACCGGTTTACGTTTTAAAAATCGATAAAGCAACAAACACGATAGTAGTCGGGACGAAAAAAGAAGTTTTTTCAAGAACGGCAAAAATCAAAGATATTACTTTTGTATCCGAAAAATTTGACGATACTGATTTCAAAGCAAAAGTTAAAATAAGAAGAATGCACGCACCGGCAAATGCACTTATTTCAAAAGATATAATTTTATTTGATGAAGAACAAGCATCAATTACACCGGGACAGTCCGCCGTTTTTTATAATACCGATTACGTTCTCGGTGGCGGATTTATAGTTTGAGGATAAACAAAAAATGAAAAAAACTTTTCCTTTATTCAAATATTTAAAATATGCCGTTATAATTTTTGCCGTCTCTTACATACTGTTCAATTCAACGGCAAGGAGACTTTTTTTCAGATACATAGAATTATATAAACTTCAATCCAACATTGAAGAAGCCGTAAAAACAAACGAAGAATATAAAAAAAGATTGTACTATCTACAAACGAAACCTGCACAAATGGAAAGAATTGTAAAAGAAGAACTTGAAGTTATCGCCGAAGACGAAATCGAGTACAGGTTTAACGATTAAAAACACGGGAACAAAAATGAAACTTAAATTTTTAATTTTTTTATTAATATCTACGTTCATTGCAAATACACTTTTTGCAGCACAAAGACTGCCTGAAAAAAAAATAAAAGTAGCCGTAACCACTTCAAATCTTTCATGTCTGATAAACGAAATTTGTAAAGATAAAGTTGAAATCAAAACGATAATCCCGTCTTCAATGTGTCCGGGAACTTACGATATTGACGCTCAAACCATAAAAGGCATTTCTAAAAGCAACATCATTTTATACCACTACTGGCAACCTTGGGTAAAAAAGTTAAAACTTAAAATAACAAATTTCGGTATAGTTTACAGAGAAATAAAAACCGAAGGCAACTTTATGGTACCGTACATAAATTTGAGAGCCGCAAAAGAAATAACGGATTTGTTTTGCATCTGGGACCAAGACAACAAAGATTTTTACGAAAAAAATTTTTTTGATTATTCTTTTAAACTCGGACATATTGCCGAAGAAATCGCTAAAAACAACATAAATACAAATCACACAAAAATCGCCTGTAACACACAAATAGCGTCTTTTATGGAATGGTTAGGTTTTGACGTCGTAGTAAAATATTCAAACTCGTCGAACATGTCTTCCGCAGACATGGCATTTTTGGTAAAAAAAATAAAAAAAGAAAAAGTCAAATATATCGTCGATAATCTTCAAGCAGGTACCGATACGGGAAGAACTCTTTCACAAGATTTGAAAATAAACCATATCGTTATAAGCAATTTTCCTTTGGCAAACTCTTATATAAATACGTTAAAAAACAATATAGAAAAAATCAATAAGGTCGTGAACTAATGGAACACGCAGTATCTTTATCGGACATAAACCTTATTGCTGCTGACGGACATTACGTCTTAAAAGATATAAACCTTAACATAAAAAAAGGAGAATTTGTTTCAATAACCGGTCATAACGGTGCAGGCAAAACGTCATTTTTAAAATTGATTAACGGATTGATAAAACAGACAAGCGGAACAATAAAAATATTCGGTAAAGACATAAACCGCAACATAAAAAAACATATAGGCTATATTCCTCAAACAAACGATTTTGACAACAATATCCCCGTCAACGTAAGACAAGCAATTGAAATAGGGCTTACAGCAAAAAGTGGAATTTTTAAAAAATTTACCGAAGAGGATAACTCGTTTGTGGAAAATATTGCAAAAAAAGTCGGTATTTTTAATTTGCTTGAAAACCCTATAGGAAAACTTTCCGGCGGGCAAAAACAGAAAGTTTCTATTGCAAGAGTATTGGCGCAGGAAGCCGAAATTCTTTTGCTTGACGAACCTTTATCAAACCTTGATACGAATTCCCGTATGGATTTCATGAAAATTTTACAAGACGTTTATAAACAAAGCAACTTAACGATACTGTTTGTAATTCACGATTTAAGTTTTATACCTGAATATTGCAACAGAAGAATTGTTCTAAATACCGGAAGATTAAAGGAATATAAAGAAAAGATTTTCTCAATATAAATTAAAATGAACGATTTTTTGGATTTTTTCAACTATGCATTTTTTTACAGAGCATTGATAATGTCGTTTTTGTCGGGAATATCCTGCGGAATTGTCGGTGTTTGGCTGTTATTGTTAAACATGTCTTTTATAGGTGTGGTCATAGCGCATTGCGCTTTTGCAGGAGCAATAATAGGTTTGTTTTTAAAAACAAATCCGGTTTTATCAAGTTTTATTTTTTGCATATCGGCTTCGGCACTGATTGATCCGATTTCACAAAAAGCTAAAATACATAACAACATATCCATAAATTTACTCTTTTCTCTAAGTATCGGAACGGCTTTTATTTTTGCAGGACTTTTAAAAGAAAGATTAAGTGAAATTTTTTCTTTTTTTTGGGGAAATATTTTGTTAACTTCAACTGCCGACATCATATCAAACTTTCTTATCTGTATTTTATTGATAACGTTTATCATTATGTTTAATAAAGGATTAACGGCATTATTTTTCAACAGAGAAATTTCAAAAGCCTGCGGAATACCGGAAAAAGTTATTTTCTTTTTAATAATTTTGTTGTCATGTTCGACGATAAGTTTAAATCTGCAATCTGTAGGAGGGCTGCTCATTTACAGTTTAATATCGTTGCCTGCTGCCACAGCATATCAGTTAACTTACGATATAAAAAAAATGTACTGCTTGTCGGTATTTTTTGCCGTAAGCGCCTGCATATGCGGACTGTTTGTTTCGACGTTTGTTTCTTTACCGTCCGGAGCAACGATAATTTTAGTTTCATGCTTTATTTTTGCGTTATCTTTGATTTTTTCAAATAAAAAAAATTATAAGAAATAAAAAAATAATGCTATAATATTTGCCGTTAAAATATTTTTTTAATTAATGCAGTAAAAAAACAGGAGGAATTTAAGGATGTACAAGTTAGTTTTAATCAGACATGGAGAAAGCGTTTGGAACAAAGAAAATAAATTTACCGGCTGGACGGATGTAGATTTGTCTCAAAAAGGCGTTGAAGAAGCCGTAAAAGCCGGACAACAATTGAAAAAAGACGGTTTTACTTTCGATTTGGCATATACTTCTCTTTTAAAAAGAGCTATCAAAACTTTAAATAACGTACTGGAACAAATGGACTTATTATGGATTCCGGTAAAAAAATCGTGGAAACTTAATGAAAGACATTACGGTTCTTTACAAGGTTTAAACAAAGCCGAAACCGCCGCCAAATTCGGCGAAGCACAAGTAAAAATATGGAGAAGAAGTTATGATACTCCTCCTCAGCCTCTTTCTTGCAACGATGAAAGATATGCCGGCAATGACCAAAGATACAAAGATTTGGACAAAAACGAAATTCCTTTAACGGAATGCTTGAAAGATACCGTTGCAAGAGTAATTCCTTTTTGGGAAGAAGAAATCGCTCCGCAGATAAAATCCGGCAAAAAAGTTATAATTGCCGCACACGGTAACAGTTTAAGAGCTTTGGTAAAATATTTGGACAATATCAGCGACGAAAATATCGTTAACTTAAATATACCGACGGCAATGCCTTTGGTTTACGAGTTGGACGAAAATCTAAAACCTATAAAAAGTTATTACGTAGGAGATCCGGAAGCCGTAAAAAAAGCTATGGAATCGGTTGCAAACCAAGGCAAAGCAAAATAAAAAATTTTATTTGCAATAATTATATTTAATTGATATAATTAATATATGTTTAAAGGTGTCCCGAAAGGACACCTTTAGTTTTTATAGGAAGGGATATGAATATACCTGAATTGATAGAAAAAATAATTTTGCCCATAAGCGAAAAAGAAAAAGTTGAAATCGTAGACATAGAATATGTCAACGAAAACGGACAGAAAGTTTTAAGAATCTATATCGACAGTGCAGACGGAGTAAATCTTGATTTATGCACGAAAATGAGTCATATTTTCGGCGATGAAATAGACAAAAACGATCCGATAAAAGAACATTACGTTTTGGAAATATCTTCGCCGGGAATAGACAGAATTTTAAAAAAAGAAAAAGATTTTTTAAGATTTAAAGGTTTTAACGTAAAAGTAACGACGGCCTCGGCAATAAACGGACAAAAACATTTTAAAGGTCTTTTGGTTGCGGTTGCAAATAACAAAATCGTCGTTGACGATGTAACAAACAAAATAGTTGAAATGGAAATTTCAAATATTGTGCGAGCACAAGTAATTTCGGAAAATTAACGGAGGAATAAAATGTCCAGCGAACTTTTAAATGCACTTGAAACAATACAGAAAGAGAAAAAAATTACAAAAGAAGAAATTTTGCGCGTTATAGAAAACGCTTTGGTATCGGCATACAAAAAACACGTCGGTAAAAACGTCAATGTAGAAGCCAAAGTAGATTCCGAAACCGGAATTATGTCTGCTTGCGTTATAAAAAAAGTGGTTGAAGAAGTCACAAACCCTTTACTTGAAATAAGTCTTCAGGACGCAAAAAAAATTTCAAAAACGGTAAAACTTGACGACGAAATAAAAATAAATCTCGATACGGAAGATTTTTCAAGAATTGCCGCTCAAACCGCAAAACAGGTTATAGTTCAAAAAATAAGAGAGTCCGAAAGAGATTCTTTATATGAAGAAATGAAAAGTAAAATCGGAGAAATGATTAACGGCTCTATATATAAAATAGCAAACAAAAACATTATCGTCGACCTTGGACGAACAGAAGCTATTCTTCCCGTTTCAGAGCAGGTAAACAAGGAAACATTCTCGGTAGGACAGCATATAAGAGCGCTTATTATCAAAGCGGAAAAAAATGCAAAAGGACCGAACATCGTTCTTTCAAGAACCCATCCCGATTTGGTAAAAGTTTTGTTTGAACTTGAAGTACCTGAAATTTACGAAAAAGTAGTCGATATAGTAAACATCGTCAGAGACCCCGGACTTAGAACGAAAATTTCGGTGCTCTCTCACAATCCGAAAGTCGACCCTGTAGGAGCATGTGTAGGAGTTAAAGGTGCAAGAATAAAACCTATTATTGACGAGTTGAGAGGAGAAAGAATAGATTTGATACCTTTTTCCAACGATCCGGTAAAATATATTACGGCCGCATTGTCTCCCGCAAAAGTTTTGACGGTAACCATCGTTTCCGATGAAGAGAAAAAAGCCGAAGTAATAGTTTCAAACGACATGTTGTCGTTGGCTATCGGGAAATCCGGACATAACGTAAGACTTGCAGCAAGGCTTACAGGCTGGCATATAGACGTAAAATCCGAAGAACAAAAGAAACAGGAAATAGAACAAAAAGTCGCTTCTCAAACTTCCGCACTGGAACAACTTGACGGTATCAGCGACAAAGTTATAGATTTGCTTGTTCAAGCAGGTCTTACGAACATAAACAAATTGGCGGAATTAAACGTTGACGATTTAACGACGTTGCCCGGTATTGGACAAAAAACCGCGGAAAAAATTATTGAAGCTGCAAAACATGCGCTTAACAAGTAACGGAAGATTTTAGAGATTTTAGAGATTTTAGAAGAAGGAGTTGATGAAAATATGGCAAACACAAAAAAAACAACCTTAAAAAAAGATACGGAAGAAATTAAAGAAACAAAAAAAACCACAAAAAAGACTTCTGCTAAAACGGCTGCTAAAACCGCAGCAAAAAAAACGAAAACGGCAGTTTCGCCGGAAATGAAAAAAGAGGAAAAAACTTCTTCCAAAAAAAAGGCTCCGTCTTCAAGTACGTCAAAATCTTCTAAAACAAAAACAGCGACAGCAGGTAAAAAAACAACGACAACAAAAAAGACCTCTGCAAAGAAAACGGCTAAAAAAACGAAAGATACCGTACAAACAAAAGATGTAACTACTCCGCAAAAAGAGCAGGAACAAAAAGAACAGTCTCAAATGCCTGCCGCTATTTCCGAAACTTTGCAACAACAGAAAAAGATTGAACCTAAAGTTCAAACTCAAGCTCAAGTTAAACAAGATACCGTTACAAAAAATATAAACGTTCAACAGGAAAAGCCTAAAAATCAAGTTCAGCAAGCACCGGTAAAAACGCAGCAACAAGCACAAAAATTTCAGCAGTCTTATCAGCAGCAGCACCCCAAACCAGCGCCTGCTCCCGAACGAAAACCGCAACAAGAGCCTCAAAAGCCGAAACTTCCGACAATAAACATAAACGAACTTATCACCGTCAAAGATTTGGCGGAAAAAATGAATTTGAAGGTTGGCGACGTTTTAAGAAAACTTATGGCACTCGGTAGTCTTGCAACAATCAATCAAAGACTTGATACCGACACCGCAACGCTTTTGGCAAACGAGTTCGGCTTTGAAGCAAAACTTGTTTCTTTATATGAAGACGAAGAAGAAAACATCGCGAATTTTTCCGAAGAAAACGAAAAAAATCTTCAACCTCGTTCACCGATTGTCACGATTATGGGACATGTCGACCATGGAAAAACGTCTTTACTTGACGCAATAAGACACAGTAACGTCATAGCCGGCGAAGCGGGCGGAATAACGCAGCATATCGGCGCTTACAGAGTAAAAACTTCTACCGGCGAAATAACGTTTTTGGATACTCCCGGACACGAAGCGTTTACCGCAATGCGTTCAAGAGGTGCGCAGGTAACCGATATAGTTATACTTGTAGTTTCTGCCGCAGACGGAGTAATGCCTCAAACGATAGAAGCAATCAACCACGCAAAAGCGGCAAACGTGCCGATAATTGTTGCAGTAAACAAAATAGATTTGCCGACGGCAAATCCGGAAAAGATAAGACAGGAAATAAGCAATTACGGTTTGCTTCCCGAAGAGTGGGGCGGCGACACGATAATGGTAGACATTTCCGCAAAACAGAAAATGAATATAGACTCTTTGTTGGAACTTGTTCAGCTTAAAGCGGAAATGATGGAACTTAAAGCAAACCCCAACAAACGTGCCGAAGGTATAGTTATAGAAGCAAAACTTGATCCTAGACGCGGAGCAGTTGCAACGGTTCTTGTTCAAAGCGGAACTTTACACATAGGAGACAACCTTGTTGTAGGAACTACTTACGGTAAAGTAAGGGCTATGATAGACGAGTACGGTAAAAGGTTTGATAAAGCCGTACCGAGCATACCGGTAGAAATTCTCGGTTTAAACGAGCCTCCTCAGTCCGGAGACAAATTCGTAGTTTTGGAACACGAATCTCAGGTAAGAGAAATTGCAAACGCGAGAAAAGAAAAAGCCAAAGCCGACGCTTTAAGACCGAGACAGCACGTTTCTCTTCTCGACATAAATGCAGGTAAAGCGAAACATCTTAAAATAATTTTAAAAACCGACGTACAAGGTTCGCTCGGCGCATTATGTGATGCTTTGGAAAGAATGTCGAACTCCGAAATCAATTTGGAAATAATACATAAAGGTGCCGGCTCAATTACCGAATCGGACGTAGTTTTGGCGGCAGCTTCGGATGCGTTAATAGTAGGGTTTAATATAAGACCTGATGCTGCCGTAGAAAAACTTGCAGAAAATGAAGGGGTAAGCATAAACGTTTACAGAATAATTTATGATCTTATAGCAGATATAAAAGCGGCTATGGAAGGACTTCTTGACCCTGACACGCAGGAAAAAATTACAGGCAAAGCCGTAGTTAAACAGGTGTTTAAACTTTCATCTGCAGGTACCGTTTCCGGTTGTACCGTAACCGAAGGTAAAGCACAACGCAGTGTAAAAGTAAGACTTTTAAGAGATAATGTTATAATATTTGAAGGAAATACTGCCGCAATCAAAAGATTTAAAGAGGATGTAAAAGAAGTTGAAAAAGGGTATGAGTGCGGTATTTCTCTTGAAAATTTTTCCGATATAAAAGTTTCCGACGTTCTTGAATTTTTCGTTATAGAAAAAACGGCAAGAAAGTTGATAAGTGAAAACTGAAAAATAACAATTTATAATTGACGACTAAACGGCAGAAAGGTTGGTAAAAAATATGAAGGCATATAAAAGAGCAACAAGAGTTGCCGAACTTATACAAGAAAACGTAGCGAAAATATTGAGAGACATCAAAGAGCTTAATAAAGGTCTTGTTACCGTAACAAGCGTCCGTTTAACCGACGATTTGCAGACATGCAGAATATTTTATTCCGTTATAGGCAGCGACCAAGACAAAAAAAATGCTGATACCGTTTTAAAAGAAAAAACGAAGCAAATAAGGTTTGAACTTGCTCAAAATATGGATTTAAGAAGAACGCCCACAATAGATTTCAAATATGACGATTCCGGTGAAAAGGCGGAAAAAATATTTGAAATTTTGGATAAAATAGAACACGAAAAAGATGAAAAATAAAAAAACTTTAACTTTGCAAAACAGTTCTAAAAAAGAAATTCTCGACGCTATATGTAAAATTATTAAAAGCTCAAAAACGTTTTTTGTTGCGGGGCACACAAAACCCGACGGAGATGCGTTAGGTTCCGGACTTGCTTTATCGTCTTTATTAAGAAGATTAGGCAAAAAAGTTACCCACTGTTCAATAGACAAAGTCCCCGGCGATATGGTTTTTATGACCGGCTCAAAGAAAATAAAAATAACAAATAAAGTTTCAGGATTATTCGATTGTGCAATAATACTCGAATCGATAAATTTTGCAAGAATGGGAGACATAATTTCCCCTTCTCAAGCAAAAAAAATAATAAACATCGACCACCATTTGGCTCATACGAATTTCGGCGACGTAAACTATGTCGTTCCGTCATCGTCATCGGTATCTGAACTTATTTATGATATTTTTCTTAACTTGAAAATAACGCCTACAAAATCGGAAGCAGAAAACCTGTATATAGGCATAGTAACAGATACCGGAAGATTTCAACAGTTGAATACCAACGAAAATTCCCATTCGGTTGCAGCACAACTTTTAAAGTTAGGCGTGAACTCGAATAAGTTATGTAAAAAATTGTTTTTGACTATGGAAATACCTAAAATGAAACTGTACGGTTTTGCCCTTTCAAACATAGAAACGGCGTTTGACGAAAAATTGATATACATAAAATTAAGCAAAGAAATGTTTGAAAAATCGAAAGCAACTGACACCGATACCGACGGGATAATAAATTTTTGCATATCCGCACCGAAATCCGTCGTCGGATGTCTACTGAAAGAAGTTGACGACAAAACCACAAAAATAAGTTTTCGTTCCGCAGAAAAGTTCAACCTTCTAAACATAGTAAAACTTTTCGGCGGAGGCGGACATAAAAACGCCGCAGGATGTACGATAAATTCCGACGTCAACACGGCGGCAAAAAAAATTCTTCATGCGTTTAAAGGTAAACTCTAAGTGCAATACAACGATTTTTCCGGACTTATTTTAGTAAATAAACCCAAAGGCATAACTTCTTTTAAACTTGTTAGTATAATCAAAAAAAAATTGAACGTAAAAAAAGCCGGACACTGCGGCACACTTGACCCTCTGGCAACAGGTCTTATGATAGTACTCGTCGGCAAAGCTACAAAAATGCAAGACAAGTTTATGAAACAAGACAAAACATATTTTGCCGAAATAAAGTTGGGACTGAAAACCGACAGCGGAGATCTTGACGGCAAAATCGTTTCACAGTCGGACTGGTCGCATGTAACAAAAGAAAAAATCAAAGAAGTTTGCACCTCTTTTATAGGAAAACAAAATCAAATTCCCCCTATGTATTCGGCACTGAAAGTTAACGGTAAAAAGTTGTACGAACTTGCAAGAAAAGGTATTACGGTAGAAAGAAAGCCCAGAGAAATAACCGTTTATGACATAGAGTTGATAAAGTTTCAAAAAGACGTTTTTTCCATAAGAGTAAAATGTTCCAGCGGAACTTACATAAGGACGCTTGCTCAAGATATCGGAGTAAAACTTAATACAGATACCGTTTTGAACAATCTTGTCAGAGAAGAAATAGGAACTTTTAAATTATTCGACGCAATAAACGTTGACGATATAAAAGAAAACGATTCGTCCTGTCTTTTAAAAGCCGATTTGCCGGAAAAAATTTGATTTTCTGAAATTTAATTTCTTAAAATTTGATTTCTTGATTTTTAAAATAACAAGTTTATATAATAAATATAACCAAAAATTTTTAAGGAGAAGATAAAATGGAAGAAAATGAAACAAAAAGTTGTCCCGTTAAAAGTTTTTTCTGTTCAAAACCCGTTTTAATAGTGCTTGCTTGTTTGGCATGCTTTTTTATAGGATACTTTGCAGGCAGCAAAACGAGCAAAGTTCCTCAAGCAAGACTTGCAAGACCTGCAGGAATGTTGCCTTCAAGACAGTTTAATGCAAGACCCGTTCCGCCGAGAGTTAACGTCAATACGCCGAGACTGCCTCAAAGACCGGTGATAAACCCTAATGTTAAACCCATACCTAACATGCAAAACGTAAGACCGAACGCAGCTTCAGCTCAACAGCAGCCGAGAATAAACACGATAAAAGCTCAACAGACAGCTGCAGCATCACAATCTACAGCGGCAAAAGCAACAAAAACGACACCGACAAAAAATGCAACTTCAAAAAAATAAAGTTTTAAATTTAAAATTTTGAAATTGTAATTATAAATCAGTTAACATAAAAATAGCAGGAAAGAAACTTTTCTCTCCTGCTATTTTTTTAACAATTATAAATATAACTTTACAAATTATAAATTGCCGTTTTACGCTGCCGCAGCTACCGCCCTGATATCGGAAATTTTCATTAAAGCTATCGGCATACTCTTCTTGCCTGCTCCTCTTCCCTGTACTAATAATGCTCCCAAATCTTTTAACTTGTCTTCCGCATTTATTACAGTTATCTTCTCGGTAACAGCTTTTCTCAATTTCTCTATATCTATTACAAAATCTCCTTCCGCATCGTTTCTTCCTACACTTTCTTTTACAAGCTCGGTTACGATATTCTGATTTACCGCTTTACTTATTACAAGTTTACTCATTATTTCTTCTACCGTCGTCTTGGGATTATCCAATTTCTCTATCATAGTTTCGTCTTTATTTACCATTATAAGCATATCTCTTGTTACAGATAATATCTTTATCGCCGCCTGCATATCCTGTTTATCCGCATCTTCAACCGACAATATTTGTCCGACTTTTTCGTTGTATTTACTTATTATATCTTCTATTGTTGCAGATTTAATTTCTTTAACATCTTTGTAACCCATCAACTGAGCTATTTCATCTGCATTTTCACATATTGCAAGTACCGCAGATACCGTCAAGTTCGTTTCTTCGGGTTTGGTTACTCCGTTAATTACCGCACCTAACGTTTCTTCTATCTCGCCTATCTGCACTTCGGTTAATTTGCTCGTATCCATAGCTTTCATTATTTCTTTAGCGGTATCAGTCGAATATATCTCGCTCATGGCTTCGGTTTCTTTTATTACCTTCTTATCGGCTAACACTATTCCGGTAAATTTGTATCCTTCTATTTCTTTTGCTTCTATCTCGGCACGATTTCTTACTTTTTCTACATGTCCATGCCCTTTTTCATTTTCATAGTAAGCTATTACATCGTTATCAAGTTTGCTCGTATCTGCCAATATTGCATACTCAAAATTTTCGCCTAAATTTGCTCTTACCGTACCCATAAACGATTGAGTTGCGGCTATAGCGCCTTTCGTAATTATCCCTGCAACTTTCAATACGTCCAGCACATAATCGCCCGCGGTTTTATTTTCGTCATATTTTACGCCCATACCTTCCACCGCAGTTTTTGCACATTTCGACACGAACGGTATTACATTACCTGTTTCCTGTTCCGGTTCACTCACCGCTTGAACGTCTCTGTCTTCTTGGTCGTCCGTACCTTTTGCCTCTTCTTTATCCTTAACACTTTCAAATTTCTTTATATCGGATAATTTTAATTTTGCAAACTCTTTTTTCTCTCCGGAATTCAAATTATCAAAATATGCTTTCATATTTGCTATCGTCTCATCGATATCTTTGTTTATTTCAATTCCTGCCGGTGCAAGTTTAGCTTTGATTTGTTCCGACGGTAACGAAACTACTTCCGACAAGTTCGGATTAACCGAAGCGGACAAACTATTTGCGGTTTCAGTTAATGCTTTTCTATTTTTCATAATATTTCTAATATTACCTATTCCGTATACCAAAGATAAAGCCGTTTCAGGTAAACTCAATTCTTGAATATCGGATTTTTTGTTATTGTTCTTATTCAATAAGATATCGGCTGTCGAAACCCCTATAAAATTATTGAAAGCTTTTGCCAACATACCGGAACTTTGCGTATTTCCGAAAGGTAACAACCTTCCGACAGCACCCATTATCGCAAATTTCGGAATAAGCATAATAATACCCAACGGAGCAAGTGCTAAATTTCTACCTATACCGGTTGCTGTTGCCAACACGGGATAATTTCTTTCAAAAGAATCCGATTTTGCCTGTCTGTTTTGAGTAAATATCCGAGCCTGTTCCTGAGCCGACAAAGCATATCTTTGAGATTGCAGCCTGTAAAAATCTTCAACTAACGAATCGTAAGTTTGTAAGAATTTATCTTCTTTCCCCTGCTGCATAAGTCTTCTTAAAGCTACGCTTTGCGCCGTCGGCAATGAAATTTCGTTTGCTTTTAATGCAATCTCAACTTCCGTAGCGTTAGGTTTATTAAGTAAAATTCTTGCAAAAGTCTTTTCGTTCATACCTTGAGGATGCTGCGCATTTACAATATTCTTTAAATCATTGATATCAAAATCGGCTTTTTCTACAAACTTCAACATTTCATCGTCGCACAACAGCAAAACGACAAAGTTACTTATTCCGTCGATATTTGTTATTCCTTTATTTTTTAATGTCTGTGCAACCGACAGAATCAATTCTTTTTCTTCTTCCGGAGGAACGGCTCCGCCGCCCAAAAGTATCTGCAATATCACAGCAAGAACTTTGGAAATATTGGCGGCTCTGTTTTGTGCCAATTGTGCATAATTCTGCCCGACTTGTGTCAAATAAACTTTACCGTCTCTTTCAACGACAAGACCTTTCTCTTTTGCCCAGTCCGTCTGTAAATCCAGTTGAAGAGTTTTGTTTGAAACCGCCGTTGATAATTCCTGTAACGACTGCTTATTATTTGTAGGAGCAAGATAATTCATAAAAGATTTTAATATTGATGTAAATTCCTCGACGCTGTTTGCATTTGCCAAAGCTTTTTTATCGGTTGCTTGCAAACTGTCAAAAGTGTTAATTGCCGTATTCAACTGTGCCAAATGCGTTTCTATAAATTTCTTAATATCGTTATTATTTTGAATTTCGGAATTTTGTAAAACGATACTGAAAACTTCAATCGCACTTTGAACATTTCCTCTAAAAGTATCAAACAATACTTTTTCAGGATTAAAATCTTCATTTTCTTTTACGTCTTCGCTTAATGTTAAATCTCTGTCGGCATCATATTGCATATTACCTAACTGTTCTTCTAAAGCTTTTTCCAACACTCTTCTCACATTTTCGTTTGACGTTAATTCCATCATCGTTCTGAACGGTTTAACCAAAGCAAAGTCTCTTGTCGCATCTTGAATATTGAATCTTGTTACAGAATCCCTTGTTTGTATTGAATTTAATAATGCTAACAATTTCATAGAAGCTTCTTTATTATTTTCTATTATATCGCTTATATCCGCACCGTCTTTCATAACATCATTAAACAAACTTATTACATCTTCGTCGGCATTAAAAGCTTTTAATCCTTTATCACTTGCAGCATATTCCATAAAATTACCGTTTTGTTTGTAATTCTGTAAACTTGCCGAAGCCGCTACGGAATCTACAGATAAGAATCTTTGAGCATCCCATCTTGCTTTATCATAACCTTCAGAAACCGTTCTTCCGTTTCTCTTAAGAGCCTGGGCAATATCGGAATCTGTCATTAAATGAGAATCAAATAAGAAATTATTAAACAACCCTTGATAATCTATACCTGTCATACCGAATTCGTTTGCTATAATCAATCTTCTTTTCTTGTAATTTTTCGCTACTGCGGATAAAGATTCCTGTATCGTTTCCAAATCGCTATTTACATTTTCAGCACTGCTCCATTTTCCAGTTCTATTGGTAAACTCATAAATTTCTATTCCATACTTTCTTAAAGTATCATAATTTTCTTCCACAACTTCTCTTAAAATTTCTATTGTACTTGCATCTTTTGCAAGGAATAAGAAATTGTCAAATTCGGTATCCTTTACAGAATTATCCTCAATAATATCATTCTCACTTATTTTGTCCAATAATTCATTTAATTTATTACTTAAAGCAGCTTTTCTCTGTTCTCTTGTGCCGTTAAAATCAAGCGCATTTAAGTTACCATCTTTATAGTCAAAGTTTTCACCGCTTATACTATATACATCTTGCGAACCCGTTATATTTTTAATATGAGGTACATATCCTTCCGCCGTACCAGTCATACCGCGTATTATTCCTTTTACACCAGCAGTAATATCTTTATTGGAAACTGACATTGACGTTTTACTTATTTGTGCAAATGCACCCATTATCTCATTCATATTGGTCATATTTCTCTTTAACAAAACACCCATTTGAATATAATAATCGCTCGGAACCATATTCATTTGCGGTCCGTCAGTCCCTACGGGTTTTATACCTTTTTCCGTATCCGCAAAACCGCCGACGCCGTCCGTTGCAAACAAACCTTTTATCATACTTTCAAATTCGCTTGCATTAAAATCCGTTCCTACGGAATTCTTTATCAAATCATTTGCCTTTCCTAATAACATAACGCTATCGGCAACAGGTCCAGTTCCTACAATTGCTATAACATTTTGTTCTTTATAAGCTAAAGCTTCTGCTTCAGTTCTGAATTTAGCCACAGATACATCCTGTCCATCAATCGTAATCGTTGTTCCTAATTGCAAACCTATATTTTCGCCGTTACGTTCCGTCATTTCGTTTTTGATATTGTCCATATTATCCAATATGGTTTTATAATCTATAGTTTGTGCATATTTTATCGCTCTGGTTATTTCCGCTAAAGTAGGAGATGTATTACCATTAGATATAACCGTAGAAACCTGATTTTGTGCAACCTTATGAACTTCGTCTATAATCATGTTAGTAACGCTGTTTAAGGCAGCATTTATTTTCATAGCCGTTTCTCCGCCTTTGGCTGCAGCTTCGGCTTTTAAGAAACCTCTATCGGTAGGACTCATCACAACTACCGTATTTGCATTGTATGCCGCCAATAATCCGTCAATATTCCAACTGCCGTCATTATTTCTAAATTGTTTACTTTGAACGGTTTTCAAACCGAACAAATCAAACATTTTTTTAGCATCGGTGTCGGTAAAGTTATCAAGATCTTCATTTCCCACAAGTATTTCGCATCTGGCACTTTCTCCTAATAAAATTCTATGTATTATCGTCTCTTCTGTTCCTATAGGAGTTTTTCCGCCACCCATACCTAATGCGATATCATAACCGCTTAAGAATGCGGAAATAGCTTCCGATTGGGAAGCACTGAAACTTCCCTTTCCTTCACCCCACATTGAACTCTGTTTTACATATTCATACATAAACGACATTAACCAATCCGTTCTTTTCTCTTTTGATTGTTCCGCAGTTAATTCTCCTATCTTAAACTCGCTACTCATTAAATAATCATGAACGGCATCAGTTAAAGCAATTCCCTCAATACCTTTATTTTTTTGTTCGGATATAAAATCATTTACGCTTTGTTGAATCGGTACTATTTGTTGTTCTATACTAATCTGATTTTCCGCCAAGAATTTTATTCTGTCGGCTATAGCGCCGAAATCTTCCATACCGATAAATTTTTCTGTAGATAATTGTTGAATAACAGCATAACTGTCAGAATATAATTTTTGTAGTTCGCCTAAACTTTTTGCATTTATTAAATCATCAAAAAATTTATTCATAGTACCAGTGTTATTGTTAAAGAAAGTCTGTAATCCTTGCAACATAACAAAAGAATCAAAGTATGACAACTGTAATGGTTTTCCGGAGAAAGTTCCCTTTTCCACAATATGTATTCTTTCGGAAGCTGCACTTCCTAAAGGATTTATGTTATTGAAATTTGCCGCAACAGTAAATTTAGATAATATATTACCGTTATCCAAATTACTACCTTTTTCACTATCTATTCCTTCAAAAGTCCTAACTTGATTGACAATAGTTTGAACGTAAACTTTATATTTATTCGACGTTGCAAAACCGCTTGGCAAAGAATTGGCATCAACAACTATTGTTCTTATTTCTCCGTCAATATCAACCTGCAACATATAAGATGAGTCTCCGGAAGGGACGATCTTGAAATTGCCAGGTTCAACAATGCCTGCATCTATCAAATCAGTCAAACTTAATGCATATTGAACGCCTGCAATTTCAGTCCGCGGAATATGATTATTTTCAATATCATTAAACTTTATATCTGCAGCATTAACCTTTACACCCATTTCTGCAAGAGACATACCTGTCAACAGTCTCATATCAAGACTGTTTGCCAAATTTATAACTTCGCTTGAAGACAGCAAATCAATATTAGTTAACGCCAGTTTTATGGCTTTTCTATTGTAACCGTTATTTTTCAATTCATTTATTTGTTTTCTTATATTATCTCTCGCTTGATCTACAAGTATATCTTCATTGCGACTGTTTAAGTATTCATCCATTATCGAATCCGTAAATATTCCAGTAGAATCTTTATATTCAAGTCCTTCTTTCTGCAATATTTCCTGTTGCTGTTCTAAAGTTTTACCTTTTAAACTGTTTTCCAAATTCAATACTTTTTTATTATATTCTCTAACTTCATTTAACAAAGAATTATCCATATTACCGAACGCTGCCTGTTGTATTATTGCAACATAAGTGCCAAGTTCTCTTGCCTGCTGCAAAGTCGTAACGCCGAAATCGCTTAATGAGGAAGAGGTTTTATTTGTTTGCTCGCCGATAGGCAATATACCAAGCTCGTTTGCAATAACTTTCATGGTATCGGCGTTTGCAAAACCGTTTCTTGCAAGCATAGCGCCCCATTGCGCTACCTGTATACGAGATTCTGTTGCCTCATTTTTGGTATCGCTTTGTACCATTGAAGACAACACGTCGCTTAATTGATGACCGTTTATAAACTCTTCCATATTGACACCGGCTTGCGTTAATGTAACTACGGACGTCAACTGTTCAAGCTGCTGCGATATGCTTTGTCCTTTAACTCTTTCGTTAAATTTGCCTATATCAAAATTACCGTTAATGCCGTACAACTGTCTTATTCTTGCAGCATTTATTTCAACACCTAACATATCGGCGGAAGTTCTCGTATCTCCTTTCCAAAAAGCATCAAATAATCCGGGAGCGCTTACCTGTGAAGGGGTTACGCCGTCAGCAGCTTTTATCCCTTGTTCAAAAGCGTTCCTTATATCATTTACTGTTTTATTTTTAGAAAAATTTTCAGAAGCTAATATTGAACCGATATTCCCGGAAAATCCCGGCATATTCAAAGCGTTGTATGCACCCATCATAACGCTTTGTAATCCCGCTTTGGAACCTGAAGAATATTGACCTACTTCCGATATGGCATATTTGCTTGAAACATCTTTCAATGAAGCTTCTTCTATAGCCACTACTTCCGAATTTTCCGATACGGTTGCAAGAGAAGATTCGTTTATATTAAACGCTTGCGCAACTTTACGTCTTGCTTCGGAAAGAACTTCAATTCTGTTTCCTGAAAAATCTCTAACCGTTTCAAAAGTCAAAGCTCCGTCCGAATATCTTGCCATAACATCTCTGATACCTGCTTGCCGTAGTATGGAATTTGATACCCCCTGCATACCGGACATTACAATAGCAAAGCTTCCGTTACCGTTATCAACGGCTCTAAATGTTATATCGCCGTATCCTTTGGAAGCATACAACTGCGTCATAGAACGAGCTGCGGACTGGGCGCCCGAATAAGACCTGCTGTTTGCAGCTTGAACCGTTTGCATAAAAGAAACGTTCCCGCTCGTATCGGGGAAAGCAAATTCCGATATATATTCCGCAGCCTGCGGTCCGACAAAAGGAGTTACCAAACCTTGAACAATACCTTCATTAAAACCTTCTTCCCAAATACTGTTGACAAAACCTTTTGTACCGTTAAGCAAATCGGAGAAAACAGAACCGTTTGAAGCGACAGCTTCTTCCGCCGCAGAAACCCCTTTAATTCCCTTTGCAATACCCTGCACCATCGGCATAAATGCATACATAATAACACCGAACATTGCGCTGTTTGCCAAACTTTCGTTTGCAAAAGAATTTTTTAATATTTCTTCAATTCCGAGAGCTCTGCCCGACGCATCAACTCCCATTTCGCCTAACACGAAATTCAACAAGCCGCCTAATGCAGATTGCCCGAAAGCAGAATCTTCATTTCCTACAAGGCCTATTCTTCTCAAGCCGGAACCGGTTAACCCCATACCGATATTCAATGCAACCATTCTATACATATTTGTTCCCAAACTGCCCCAAGCCTGTATAGCGCCCGTTAAACCGCCTCCGCTGCCGCCGAACAATTTACCGATATTTGCTGCGGTTTCTCTGAAACCTCCGCTTGCATGGAACCAGAATCTGTTTAAATTTGAAACAAAATTTGTTGCCATTGACTGCATTTGCCCTTTAAAGCCTAACTCTTTTACACCGCCGACAAAACCTGCTACTCCGTTAGCAAGACTCGGACCGAAAACATAACCCGCCGTCCATACCAAAGAGCTGATTTTTAATCCGCCCAAAATTTCCGTATTCAAGGCTCTGCCTAACCAATTTTCATTGGATATTTGACTGTTTCCGGTCATTCCCTGAATGGAAAAGACTCTCGACAAATCATGCAATCCGCCTAAGAAAGTCCCGTCAAGATTTCTCCCCGTAAAATATTCCAAACCGCTAATTGCACCGTCTATAGCGCTTGAACCGACCATAATCATACCGCGCACTGCCCAAGGATTTTTTAACATTTCTCTTACCGATTGTGCAGCAGCTTTCCCTGCGGAATCGGTTAACTGACGTGCAGCGGCTTTAACGGCTACTTGCGAAACGTCTGCCCCGAGCCCTTGCGCCGTATATTTTGCAGCCATATCGGCAGATTCTCTTGCAACCGATTTTACACCTTGTCTTGCCATAGACTTTGTATAAGCCGTACCGTAAGATTTTACAACCGTTTCCGCGGCGGCTTTTCCACCGGTTCTGGCGGCAGCAACCGCAGCGGCATAAAGAGCGCCTTTACCTACCAATCTTGCCGCAAGCTGTGCACCCATATTTCCGAACTCGGCAGCCATACCTGCCGTAGCAATTGAGAATAATGCCAATCCTAAATTTATCAAACCTGCTTTCAAATATTCTTCGAAGTCGGAGGGCC
>JAZNAT010000059.1:0-2207 GCA_045586665.1 Endomicrobiaceae bacterium
AATGGGTTGCGGTAAGTCCGTACGTTTTAACTATCGGTGACGTTTTGCAACAAGAATATTCCAAAAACAAAAGCGTTTTCGGTGACTACGGCGTTCAAATAATATCAGCGATATCGGCGGATGCGTTGGAACAATCTAAAAATTTCGTTCAAAAATTGTTGAATGAAGATGCAAAGGATGAAAACTGCGAACTGTCAAGAAATGTAGATTTTCCCGAACAATACAACAACGAACTTTTAAAGTATCTTCCCATAGAAAAAATAAGTTTGTCTCTATCCGAAGAGGGAAAGTTCGTTCCTACAAATTCAACTGCCGGTTTATATTATTGGATTCCGCTAAAAAAAAGAAACAGAAAATGAATGATGTTTATATGTTGTTATGATAAATTCAATATCGGATATTTTTAAAAAATTAAACGTAATTTACAGCAAAAAACAGAAAATAAAATTTTGTTTTTTGTTTCTGCTGATTTTAGTTTCCGGATTTTTGGAACTTGTCGGAATTTCGCTGGTGCTTCCTTTTATTAACGTCGTAATTAATCCGAAAATAATTACTACAAATAAATATTTATCATATATATATAATTTGTTTAAAATAGAAAATGCTACGACTTTTTTGATTTTTTTGGCATTTGTTTTAATAGCGGTATATATAATAAAAAATTTGTATATGTTAGCGGTTTATTATTTTCAGTATAAAATTTTGTATAACTCTCAAAAAGACATATCTTTACAGTTGATAAAATTTTATATAAGACAACCGTATTCGTATCACTTGAATATCAACACTTCCGAGATGGTCAGAATCGTAACGCAAGACACGTTGCATTGCTCTAACTTTTTAACCAATTTGTTTTTTCTTTTAACCGAGCTTGTAGTTTTACTTTTGGTAATAAGTTTTCTTTTTTTTATAAATAAAACAGTTACTTGTATTTTGATATTTTTGTTTCTTATTATATTTTTAGGAATTTTTAAACAATTAAAGCCTAAATTGAACGTCTTTTCCGTTAACAATCAAAAATATCATTCCGGAATGATTAAATGGATTCAACAGGCCTTAGGTGCAGTAAAAGATATTAAAGTTCTTCAAAAAGAACAATTCTTTATTGATAAATATTACGACAGTTCGATAAAATTTACTTCCGCTCAAAAATATTTTAATTTTTTACAACAGTTTCCCAGACTCTTTATAGAATCTTTAGTTGTTTGTGTAATATTGTCGGTTATAATATTTTTATTGTTCAAAGGTATTGATGCGTCGGTTATTGTCGTTCAAATGGCGGTTTTTGCAATGGCTGCGTTCAGATTGATGCCTTCTATGAACAGAATGCAGTTGGCATTAAACAGTTTGATGTATTACAGACCTTCCATAAATGTCGTTTACAGAGATTTGAAAAATACGAGAGTTTCCGGTTATTCTGAATTTGACGAGGGAAAAAACATAATTTTGAAAAATGAAATTTCCGTAAATAACATTTCTTACAAATATCCGAATACGGAAAAGTATATTTTTAAAAATATTTCTTTTAAAATAAAAAACGGGACTTCAATCGGTTTTGTAGGTCCAACGGGGGCAGGAAAAACCACAATTATAGATGTCATGTTGGGTTTGTTAAATCCTACTGAAGGTTCAATAACGGTAGGTGATATAAATATACATAAAAATAAAAAAAGTTGGCTTTCAAAAATAGGATATGTCCCTCAACATATATATCTTACTGACGATACGATAAAAAACAACATATTATTTTATGACGATATGAATGTTGATGAGAATCTGCTTCAAACTGTTATAGAACAGGCTCAATTGAGAGATTTCGTAGATTCTTTACCGAACAAACTTGAAACCGTCGTAGGTGAAAGAGGTATAAGACTGTCCGGCGGACAAAGGCAAAGAATAGGTATAGCAAGAGCGCTTTACAATAAGCCGGAGCTTTTGGTACTTGATGAAGCTACCTCTGCATTGGACAACGAAACGGAAAAAGCCGTTATGCAGGCAATAGAAAATTTATACGGTAAAATTACGATGATAGTTATTGCTCATAGATTAACCACAATAGAAAAATGCGATACTGTTTTTGAACTTAAAAACGGCACTTTAAATAAAATAAAAGGCTGAAAAATATAATAGATTTTTTTACTGTTTTTTGATATAATCACTTAAAACAAACTGCTGCCATCGTCTAGCGGTCTAGGACATCGCCCTCT
>JAZNAT010000060.1:0-1506 GCA_045586665.1 Endomicrobiaceae bacterium
AAAATAGAACAAAATATAAACAAATATAGAAAAAAGAATGAAGATTTTATATCGACAAAAGAAATAGAAGACTATTTAGATTTTTTAAAAGAATTGCAAACTTTGCTAGAAAGAAATAATTTTAATGATATAAACTTAGAACAAATATTCGGAAAATATAAAAATTTTTATTCAAGTGACATCAATAATAATATAAAAACTAAGTTTATTGCCTTAAAGAATTATTCTGATCAAGAAAACGCAAATAATGCAAAAGAAATTATATTGAATTTTATTGAAGAAGAATCTCTATTTTGGTACGAATACGAAATACGCTCCGGTAACAGTTTTAAAAGCAGGCAGTTGCTCAGACAAATGGAAAACGAAAAAAACAAATTATTGTCCAAAAAGGAAGAAAAACAGAGAGAATTTGATAAAGAGAAAGATAAATTAAAAAGAAACGGTTCGCGCACTAATGCAGATATAGACAGAGAAATATCAAATATAACAAATAATATTAAAAGTTGTGAAAATATTATTAAACTTTTTTCAAAAATTTATGCATACTTTTCGTGGAAAAATTTCAAAGCAAAAAATCATGAAAGAGTTAAAACAAATACCGATGGAGAAGAATATATAGAGCTATATGGAGGACATCTTTTAACTTATAGCCGATGGGAACATATATGCGACGGACATTCCATACTTACAAACGGAAATGAAATAGAAAATGCCGATAGATACCCCGATTCAAAAACGGCTTTAGACTCTGCTATTACTTTAGATTTGTTATGCGATTATGAAACGGTCGAAGACATTATTGAAAATCCTGATATAAAAATAATCTCAAACAGTGAAAATAAAACAAAATATATAAAACGAAACATGAAAAACAAAAAAGTTTATGTTTATATTGAAGATTTTAACGGCAATTTAATTACATGTTATGTAATCGATTCCGATAAATATAGTGAAAATTTTGTAGACAACATTTTTGAAACTATATCCAACAGAGGTTTACAGAAAGATGAGATAGATAATTTTAAAGAATATATGGCAGAAAAAGGACTTGAAATATATATAAGCAGAAACAAAAGCAAACAAATAAGAGGAGTTAGAAGACAAAATTATAAATCCATAAAATATAAACAGGATATAGTTACAGATTATAATAGTAATACAAAAACATTTGAATTTAAAAATTCTTTTGAAGAACTTATAGAAATAGAAAAAGCTTTTATTGATAGAAGAGAAAGAGAGCTTTATCTTGCAGTGGCAATATTGCCCGAAAATGTCAAATTTATAAACGAAATGTTGCAGAAAGGAAAATCCGTATTGTCGGTAGCGATTGCTGTTGCAAAAAAAGAAATCCCGGACACGTTAATGCCGGATTTCGAACAGCGCCACAGCAGCCTGGCAGGCAAACAAGGAGCAAGACAGATAAGAGAGTTTTTGGAAAAATATTTGCCGTATGCCGATAGAGTTGCAAGAGTATCGATACTGTTGGGCAACGTTGTAAGAAAATTG
>JAZNAT010000061.1:0-4586 GCA_045586665.1 Endomicrobiaceae bacterium
GGTTGATAAATTAATAGGTTTTTTTACAAAAAATCCGAAAAAGTTGAATTTTATTTTAAAATACAACTTAAACTTTGTATTTGTTTATTTTATATTGATATTTTTGATAAGTATTGCAGTTTATGTTATTTTTAAAAAAACGGTCGCAAAAAAATATTATTCGGAACATAAATTATTAAACGACAAATATAAATGTTTGCTTAAAAAACTTGAAGAAGAAAACGATTTTAATTTAAAAATAACCGAACTTGAAAACAAAATAAAATCGGTTTTTAAAGATTTTACGAAATTCTGTGATGATGTTATTATGATCAAATATGTCGCTACTGGAGAATTTTTATATGATAAATATAAAGATACCGATGCAATGGAGCCGTCTGCAATAGCCAACTGTTATGTTAAAGCATTTGAAAGAATAGTTATGATTAGCGCATACGGTGCCCAAACATTTGAAAAACAAGATGATACAAAAGTCCCCGATGAAGAGCAAAACATAAAAAACAAATTAGATCCTAAAAAGATTTTGGATAACGGTATAAGAGAAGTAAGACAAAAAGCGGGATTAAGTAACAAAGATTACAAAAATTTACAAAAATGCAAAAGTATAAGAAATAAGGTCGCACATTTAAAGCCGGTAACGAAAGAAGAAGTAGTTTCCATAAGAAAAACTCTTTTGGGAGAAAATTATATAAGCGGTATTTTAGCCAGACTTGCGCCCTACCTTTAACGATGTAATAAAACATAAATGGCTCAAGGCATATAAGCGGAAGGTTTGAAGATTATAAAAAGAACATATAAAAATTGTAAGGCAACATTCAACAACTGATAATTTTCAATTATTATTTATAAAAATGAAACTGTAGCAGAGGTAACGTTTTTCAATGTTCCGGGAACAAGTTCTTTTACCAAAACATATTTATTTTCGGTTTTATCACTACATTTGATATTGTATTCAATTGCCTGCCTAAAACCGAGTCTGTAAAAATAATTCGGATCGCCTACGGAAAATACGCAGTTAAAACCCAAACTTTTTGCAATTTTTAAACTTTTATTTATAAGATTTTCACCGATTTTTTCATTTCTGTATCCCAACATTACACATACCGGTGCAAGCAGCAGCGCTTTTATGTCGGGACTATCGAAATTAACGGTAAATTTTGTAAGCATAATATAGGCGATTAAACGTTCCTGCTCTTCAACGACAAGTGCAAGCTCAGGAATGTATTTTGAACCGGCTCTTAATTCGTTTATGATTTCATGTTCTTTCCCGTTTGAAACTTTTGCCGTTTCAAACGAATCTTTAACCAACTTATAAATTTCTTGATAATCTTTTCGATTTTCTTGTCTTATAATCATACTTTTAGTTTAATTCATTTTTTTTTAAAAATCAATTAAATTGTTTAAGCCATTGCATAATGTAGGGTAAATTTTCTTTTTTAAAAAAAATGTCGTGATGATTTATTCCTTCTACAAAAACCAACTCTTTATTTTTAACCGGTGTCAAATCGTATAACTTTTGAGAATGAGAACTTTTTATTAACTTATCTTTTGTCCCGTGAATAAACAAAATAGGACAATCGACACTTTTTACGTACTTGTCGGACAAATATTTATCTTTTAAAACAATGTAGGCAAACGGTACGGGATAATCTTTTACTTCCTGATAAAAAGAAGAAAAAGGTGCTGTTAAAACAATACCGTCAAGATGTCTGTATACGCTAAGTCCCATAACTGCGGCACATCCGAAAGAGTAACCGTAAGCAATAATTTTATTTTGAGTTTTATTTTTAAAATAATCATAAAATTGTACCGCATCTGAAAAAACATTGTTTTCGGAGATTTTTCCTTTCGTGTTACCGAAACTTCTGTATTCCGTCATTGCTACGGAATATCCTTCGCTCGTAACAGCCGTCATTGTAGGTGCAAATTTTGATATTTGTCCCGTATTTCCGTGAAAAAACAGTATCAAAGGTTTATCTTTATCGCCTTCATAATACCAACACATTATTTGCGTTCCATCGCGCGCAGTTATCGGCATTTCAACAAATTCCGAAGTACCGGCTTCTTGCGGTGTTTTGTACTTCGTATCCGGTCCAAATAAAAATTTCTCCTGAAACAAATAAATTCCTAAAAAATATATTAAGCAAAGCAATATTATAAATAATATAAATTTTGTTGTTTTTTTATTCATATCTTAATATTTTAATAAAAATTGATTTTCTGCACAATAATTTCCAAAAATTCGGAGTTTTTTTCGAAGAGTAATAATATTGTCAATTTTACGGTTTAATGACAATTAAAAAGGAACTCGGAAATAAAATTCCGAGTTCCTTATTCAAAAAGAAATTACAAAGAATTTTTGTTTTCAAAATCTTTCATAAAAGCAACCAATTTTTGAACGCCTTCTATCGGCATTGCGTTATAAATTGAAGCTCTCATACCCCCGACAGTTCTGTGCCCTTTAAGGCTTACCAACCCTTCCGCCGTTGCTTCTTTTATGAATTTAGCTTCCATTTCTTCGTTACCGATTACAAAAGGAATATTCATCAACGATCTGTCTTGTTTAACTACGGTTCCTTTGAACAATTTGCTTGAATCTAAAAAGTCGTACAATATTTTCGCTTTTTTTTCGTTGAGCTCTTTCATTACTGTAAGTCCGCCAAGTTTCTTAATCCATTTGAAAACCAATCCGCAAATATAAATACCGTAAGTAGGGGGTGTATTATACAAAGAAGCGTTATCGGTTTGGATCTTCCAGTTCATCATTGTAGGTGTATAATCTTTTGCAGGACCTTCACCGATTAAATCTTCTCTTATAATTAAAATTTGAACTCCGGATGGACCTACGTTTTTTTGAACTCCGCCGTACATTACGCCGTATTTTGTAATATCTACGGGTTCTGACAAGAAACAAGACGAAACGTCCGATACTAACGGTTTTCCTTTTGTGTTTGGAAGTTTTTTATATTTCGTTCCGTAAATAGTGTTATTTTCACAGATATAAACGTAATCCGCATTGTCTCTTATAGGCAAATCTGAGCAATCCGGAATATACGAAAATGTTTTATCTTCAGATGATGCGATTTTGTTTGCTTTTCCGTATTTTTGTGCTTCCTGAAAAGCCTTCTTTGCCCACTGACCTGTAATAATATAATCGGCAACGCCGTTTCTCATCAAGTTCATAGGAACGGACGCAAACTGTAAAGAGCAGCCGCCTTGTGCAAAGAGGACTTTGTAGTTTGCCGGAATATTTAACAATTGTCTTAAATCCGCTTCCGCTTCATCGATAAGAGCTTGATAAGTTTTTGAACGATGGCTCATTTCCATAACCGACATTCCGGAACCTTTGTAATTTAACATCTCATCTGCTGCTTGTTGTAACACTTCTACCGGTAATACGGCAGGACCTGCAGAAAAATTATAGACTCTTTCCATTTTAGTCTTAATCTCCTTATAAAATAAAATTTGGCATTGCATTTTATTTAAAGCAATATTTTATAAAAAATAAAAAAAATAATAAAGAGAATTAATATGTATTATTCCATTAACAGATGTTTTTCAAAAAAATCGGCAACAATATTGTCTACATTTTGTATATTCCCGTCAAAGTTATGGTTAAGACCGGACAATGTTTTAAGCTCGCCATTTTTATAAATTTCTTTGTATTTCAAACCGTAAGCGTAAGGGACAAGTCCGTCGTTTTTACTGTGAATAATTAATATATGTCTGGTATAATCCGCCGCCATTTCATATATAGGTAAAGTTTGTGAAGCTTGCAAAAAAGCTCTCCCTACTTTAAGTTTACCTCCGGCAACAAATATATATTCCGGAATGTTTTTCGAGTCATATTTCATGCCGAACAAGTCTCCTTTTAACGTATCGTCTTTCAGTTCTCCCGCAGGAGCCATAAGAACAAAGCTTTTAATTTTATCTTTACCTTCTTGTCCTGCAAACATTGCGGATATCACGCCTCCCAAAGAATGTCCTACCAAGGATATCGAAGTTACTTGCGGCAACTTACTTACATATCAAAAAAAGCAAAGTCGGTTTATAGTATAATTATAATATTTTATTGAAATATCGTTTTATTTTATTTCAACAACTTTAAAGTTCGTACCGGTTTCAACTGCTTGTTTTAACGAACCGTCCGCAACGTCTTTGTCCGTAGCAAGCGTTACCGTTTTTTCGGCAAGATTAACTTCAACGGATTTTATACCTTCAACTTTTTCCAATGATTCTTTAACCGTTTTTGCACATCCTTCACATTTCATTCCTTCGATTTTTATCGTTTTGTTTTGCATGATGAGCCTCCTTTATTTTTATAAATAGTATATATATTTAAAAAAAAAACAAAAAGCAACCGAATTGAAAAAACAGTCCATTGAACGTAAAAATTCAAATTATTAAAATAAAAAAAGAAATGAAAAACGGGAGTAAAAAAATGAAAAAATTTTTATTAAGTGTTATGGCGGCAAGTTTGTTGTTTGCTTGTTCCGTACAACAAAAAGGAGAACAAAAAGTGTTAAACAAAACAGACAAAAATATTCCAGTAATTGAATTAAACAATGGTGTTAAAATGCCGCAGT
>JAZNAT010000062.1:0-2161 GCA_045586665.1 Endomicrobiaceae bacterium
TTTTTTGTTTTTTCCATTTTATAACGATGAATAAACTTTTTAAAATTTCATTAAAAGCAAATTTCGATTTTCAAATCTATTTAATGTGAGTAAAATCTTGAAGTAAAACTAAAATCGTGAAGTAAAAATTGATATGTCTGAAAACGTTTATTAATAAAGTTAATAAGTTTTTTTAATTTTATAAAAAATATCGTATTTTGGCAAGTATCACTTTAAAATGTTTTTTTAATCTTGTATAATTTATCAATATCATATTTTTAGAAAAAAGCATATAAAGTTCGTTTATATGTCGGAGGATGTATTTATGATGGTTACGGCTTCAACAAGCAAAAAAGGTTTACCTGAAGGTTTGTGGACCAAATGTAAAAAGTGTGAACAGATAATATTTCAAAAAGATTTTGAAGAAAATTTTATGGTGTGTCCCAAATGCGGATATTATGTTCGTTTAAACTCAAAAGAAAGAATAAAATTTTTAACCGATAAAAATTCTTTTAAAGAAATAAACGAAGGTTTAAAGCCGGTTGATATTATAGATTTTCCAGGATATAAAGTAAAAAAGGATTCTTATAAAACAAACGACGCAATATGTACCGGCGAAGCCAAAATGGGCGGATATCCGGTTGCCATAGGCGTAATGGACTTTGAATACATGGGCGGAAGTATGGGTTCTGTCGTCGGCGAAAAAATTGTCCGGTTAATAGAAAGAGCAATTGAAAAGAAAATGCCTGTAATAATAGTGTCCGCTTCAGGCGGAGCAAGAATGCAGGAAGGTATTATATCGTTAATGCAAATGGCAAAAACGTCTGCTGCACTTGCAAAACTCGGACAAAAAAAGTTACCGTTTATTTCCGTTTTAACGGATCCGACAACAGGTGGCGTCGCCGCATCTTTTGCAATGCTCGGAGACGTCATAATAGCGGAACCTAACGCTTTAATCGGTTTTGCAGGTCCGAGAGTTATAGAACAAACCATAAGGCAACAGTTGCCTAAAGGATTTCAATTGTCGGAATTTTTACTTAAACATGGTATGGTTGATATGGTCGTTGAAAGAAAAAATTTAAAAGATACTATAATAAAAATAATAAAGTTCTTTGTATTTAAAACAAAATGATTTCTTTTGAGGCGGGACAAGAATATAAAACTATGTCGCTAGGGCTTGACAGGATAAAAACTTTTTTATCCGACCTGAAAATAAAATATGAAAAATTAAATTATGTTCATATTGCAGGTACTAACGGTAAAGGCTCAACCGCTAAAATTCTTGCAGACGTTTTAACGAAATCCGGTTATAAGACTGGGTTGTATACGTCTCCCCACCTTGTAAAAATAAATGAAAGGATACAAATCAATTCTTTATGCATCAGCGATAAAGATTTGGCATTATTGGACAAAAAATATAATGCCGTATCAAAAAAATATAAGTTAACATATTTTGAATATATTACAGCGATTGCTTTTATATATTTTGTTAAAAACAAACCGGATATTGTTGTTATGGAAACGGGACTTGGCGGAAGATTTGATGCGACAAACATAATAACGCCGTTAGTTTCAATAATTACAAGCGTAGGGTTGGACCATACTGAAGTTTTAGGTAAAACGTTAAACGAAATAGCTTTTGAAAAATCAGGCATTATAAAAAGAGATATTCCCGTAATATGCGGAAACATTGATAAAAAAGCTTTAAAAGAAATTTATAAAACAAGTAAAATAAATAATTCAAAATTATTTTGTTTCGGTAAAGAGTTTAGTGCAAAAAGTTTAAAATACGACTGGAAAAACTTTACACAAAAAATAGAATATAACGGAATAAAAGAAAATTTGAAATTCGATTTGAGTTTGTTGGGACAGTCTCAAGTTTACAATTGTGCGGTTGTTTTATGCACATGCGAATTATTAAAAAACAAATTTAATAAAATAAATTTCAAATTTATAAACAAAGAGTTAAAAAACGTTAAGTGGCAGGCTAGATTTGATATTAAAAAATTAATGCTAAACGGTAAAAAATGTTCTTTTGTAATAGACGGAGCTCATAATATGCAAGCGATAGACAACTTTTCGGACTTATATAAAACGTCTCCTTTTTATAACAAAAAAAACAAACTTTGTTTTGCAGTTATGCAGGAAAAGAACTATAAAAGAGTTATTAAAAAACAAATTT
>JAZNAT010000063.1:0-10229 GCA_045586665.1 Endomicrobiaceae bacterium
GAAAAAAATATCGAAAATAAAGAAAAATCGGTAGACCAAAAAATTTCCGAAGTTGAACAGATAAAAAACGAACAGAAAACTATTTTGGAAAAACTTTCCGGGCTTACAAGAGAAGAAGCAAAGCAAAGACTGGTAAAAGAAATGATGGACGAAGCTAAGAGAGATGCTGCCGTGTTAATGCAGAAATTGGAGCAGGAAACAAGAGACAACGCAAACAAAAAAGCAAAAGAAATACTTTCCGTTGCGATACAGAGAGTAGCTGCAGACCATACCGTTGATACGACGACTTCTACCGTTCAAATTCCCAATGACGAAATAAAAGGAAGAATTATCGGAAGAGAGGGTAGAAACATAAAAGCATTTGAACAGGCAACGGGCGTCGACTTGATTATTGACGATACTCCGGAAGCGATAACTATTTCGGCTTTTGACGGGGTAAGAAGGTTTGTTGCAAAAAAAGCACTTGAAAAACTTATTGCCGACGGAAGAATTCATCCTGCAAGAATTGAAGAAGTAGTTCAAAAAATGCAGAAAGAAGTTGAAGATATGATAAAAGATATAGGTGAAAAAGCCGCTATCGATTCCGGCATTCCGGGGCTGCATCCGGAAATTATAAAATTGCTAGGAAGACTTAAATTCAGAACGTCTTACGGACAAAATCAATTGCAGCATACATTGGAAGTTACGTGGCTTGCCGGCGCAATAGCCGGTGAGTTGGGGCTTGACGTTACGTTTTGTAAAAAAGCGGGACTTATGCACGATATAGGTAAAGCCGTTGACCATGAGGTGGAAGGAACTCATCATCAGATTTCTGCAGAACTTGCAAAAAAGTACGGCGAGTCGCGTAAAATGGTAAATGCAATTTTGTCTCATCACGAAGGTTTTGCCGAACCGCAGAGTCCTGAAGCGTTCGTTATTGCCGCAGCGGATGCGATTTCCGCCGCAAGGCCCGGTGCAAGAAGAGAAACGATTGAAAGTTATTTGAAGAGACTTGAAAAACTTGAAACTGTAGCAAAAGATTTTAAAGGTGTATCTTCCGCTTATGCAATACAGGCAGGAAGAGAAGTAAGAATTCTTGTCGAACCTGAAAATATTGATGATGCACAGTCCCAAATATTGGCGCACGATATTGCAAAAAAAATCGAAAATGAGTTGGAATATCCGGGCCAAATAAAAGTTACCGTTATAAGGGAAGTCAGAGCTCAAGACATTGCAAAATAAATTTTAAAATAATTGTTTACGACGGAGCCAAATGACGGATTTGTTTGATTTTGAGTCTTCACAGCAGAATAATAAAGTAAGAAAAGTTTATTCCGTTACCGAAATAAACGGTGAAATAAAAGCTATCTTAGAACAGTCTTACGGATGTATTTGGTTGTCGGGCGAAGTGTCGGGTTTTAAAACGTATTCTTCCGGTCACATGTATTTTACGCTTAAAGACGAAAACTCTCAAATTTCGGCGGTAATGTTTTCAACTTACAATCAAAAATTGAAATTTATGTTTAAAGACGGTATGCAGGTTTTGGTGTACGGTAAGATAACGGCATATATAAACCGCGGCACATATCAAATACAAGTTTATCATGCCGAGGAATCCGGAAAAGGTTCTCTGCAGGAAAAGTTTGAAAAACTTAAAAACAAGCTCTCTGCAGAAAGATTGTTCGACTCTTCTTTCAAAAAAGAAATTCCTTATATAGTAAACAGGATAGGCGTAGTAACTTCAAAAGACGGTGCGGCGTTGCACGATATTTTGGCGGTACTTGACAGACGATTTTCCAACGTTGAAGTTTTAATTTGCCCTGTAAGAGTGCAGGGTGAACAAGCAAAATTTGAAATTGCTTCCGCAATAAAATATCTTAACGAAAATCATAAAGAACTTGACGTTTTGCTTGTAGGAAGAGGCGGCGGTTCTGTTGAAGATTTGTGGGCTTTTAACGAAGAAATTGTTGCAAGAGCGATTTTTGCTTCGGAAATTCCGGTGATATCTTGTGTCGGGCATGAAGTTGATTTTACGATAGCCGATTTTGTTTCCGATTTAAGAGCTCCTACTCCGTCGGCGGCTGCCGAAATCGTTGCAAAAAACAGAGCTGATATTGAAGACAAACTTTCTTTAATAAAAAAACGGTTGGTTTCGAACATAAAGGACGATGTCGCTTTATATGAAGAAAAAATTAAATATTTTAAAAATTGCAGAGCGTTATCAAAACCTTGCGAAATTTATGAAGATAAAATTCAGTATATAGACGAACTCAGAGAACGACTGTTGTCAAAAATTAAAAATATTTTTGATGGGAAACAAAAAAAATTTCAGTTGAATGTGCAAAAATTGGATTTATTGTCTCCTTTAAAGATATTGAACAGAGGTTACAGCGTCTGTTTTAAAGACGGACATATTATAAAAAATACGCGTCAAGTTTTAAAAAACGATACCGTCAACATAAAATTATCGGACGGTATTTTAGACGCAAAAGTTGAAAATATAGAGGCGTTATGAAAAAGAATACGTTTGAATCTTCTTTAAAAAGGCTTGAAACTATTGTAGACGAAATGGAAAACTCGCAGCTTGACATAGACAAAGCGATGAAACTTTTTGAAGAGGGGATTTTATTGGTAAACCAATGTTCCGGAAAACTTGACGAAACTAAGAAAAAAATAGAAATACTTGTAGAAAAAAACGGTAAACTTGAAAAAGAAAAATATATTGAAAGAGAAGAAAACGATGAACAAAAATAAAAATTTTGATTTGAAAAAGTATTTGACTCAAAAAAGTAAATACGTAAACAAACTGTTGGTAAAGTTTTTGCCGAAAGACAAATCGATCATATCGCAGGCGATGAGATATTCCGTTCTTGCAGGCGGTAAAAGGTTAAGACCTATACTCGTAATGTCAGTTGCCGAAATGTTCGGGCTTAAACCTAACAAAATCGAGCCTGCAATATGTGCAGTGGAGTTTCTGCACACGTATTCTTTGATTCACGACGATTTGCCGGCAATGGATAATGATGATTTAAGGAGAGGTAAACCTACAAGTCATAAGAAGTTCGGAGAAAGTGCCGCAATTCTTGCAGGGGATGCGTTGCTTACCGAAACTTTTAATCTTATAGCAAAAAGTAACGTTTCTGCCGACAGAATCGTAAAAGCCGTACAAATGTTTGCGGATTATTCCGGATACAAAGGAATGATAGCAGGGCAAGCCGAAGATACGATAGAAGCAGGGAAATGGAATAATAAAAACGTCTCTTTCTGTAAAAAAAAGTTGGAATTCATTCATATAAACAAGACATCGGCATTAATAAAAGCAAGTCTTAAACTGGGCGCAATTCTTGCAGGTGCAAAAGATAAAGAATTGGCTGCTCTGGATAGGTACGGACATAATATAGGTATAGCTTTTCAAATTGCCGACGATATTTTGGATGTATATGCCGACAAAAAACTGTTGGGCAAAAAAGGAAGCGATGAGGACAACGATAAATTGACATATCTGAGATTATACGGTAAAGAGCGTTCCGAACAAAATGCAAAAAAATTGATAGCAGAAGCAAAAAAAGCAATTTCAAAATTTAAAATTAATAGAGAGGTTTTAGAAAGTTTGGCGGATTATATGATAACCAGAACTTTTTAAAAAAACAAAATGTCAATTTTAGAAAAAATTTCTTCACCCGACGATTTAAAAATTGTAAAAAAGGAGTTGCTGCCTCAGTTGGCAGAAGAAATAAGACGGGAAATAATAAATACCGTTTCAAAAAACGGAGGTCATATCGCATCAAGTTTGGGAGTTGTGGATTTGACGATAGCACTTTGTTATTGTTTTGACGCTTCGAATGACAAATTTATTTGGGATGTCGGACATCAGGCTTATGCTTATAAAATCCTTACGGGAAGAAAAGACAGGTTTTCAACATTAAGGCAGTATAAAGGTATAAGCGGGTTTCCGAAAAGAAGCGAATCAAGATACGACTGTTTCGGTACCGGACATGCGTCAACTTCAATTTCCGCAGCACTCGGGTTTGCCGTTGCAAGAGACTTGAAAAAAGAAGATTATAAAATCGTTTCAATAATAGGTGACGGATCAATGACGGGAGGACTTGCATTTGAAGGTTTGCAGAATGCGGGAACGTTGGCGAAAGATATGCTGGTTATTTTAAACGATAACCAAATGTTCATATCGCAAAAAGTCGGAGTTTTGGCAGGATATTTAACTAAGCTTTTAACCGCTTCAAGCGTTACCAAATTGGAAGAAAGTGTTTTGAAAATTGTTTCCAAATTAAAATTTTTAAGTTTCAATTCTATAAAAAGGTTGGTTAAAAGATTTAAAACTTTTCTTTTTCCGGGACTTATGTTTGAAGAAATGGGCTTTACTTACGTAGGACCGATAGACGGACATAATGTCAATCAATTAATAAACATATTAGCGAAGGTTAAAAGTTTGAAGGGACCGGTTTTATTACATGTCGTTACCAAAAAAGGTAAAGGGTATAAATTCGCCGAAGAAGAACCGACAAAATTTCACGGTATAGGACCTTTCGACGTCGAAACCGGTAAACCGATTTCTTTAAAAAAAGTTACGTATACGGAAGTTTTTTCCAAAGCGATAGTGCGTCTTGCAAAAGATGATGACAAAATAGTTGCCATAACCGCCGCTATGCCCGACGGTACGGGACTGAAAGATTTTTCCAAAAAATATCCGGACAGATTTGTTGATGTGGGAATAGATGAAGCTCATGCGGTAACGTTTGCGGCAGCACTTGCCGCAGGAGGTTTAAAACCTGTCGTTGCAATATATTCGACGTTTATGCAAAGAGCTTTGGATAACATTATTCACGACGTAGCGTTACAAAATCTTCCTGTCGTTATGATGCTTGACAGAGCAGGTATTGTCGGTGAAGACGGTGCTACTCATCACGGTGCTTTTGATTTGTCTTATATGAAATATATCCCCAATTTAACTGTTATGGCACCGGCAAACGAGACAGAACTTCAGGATATGTTAAATACGGCTTTGACTTTAAAAGGACCGTCGGTAATAAGGTATCCCAGAGGCAGTGGGACAAGAATAGCTTCTTTCCAAAGAAATTTTGAAGTTTTGCAAATCGGTAAATCAAAAACGGAAAAAGACGGTAAAGATGCCTGCATAATTTGTATAGGAAACGTTTTGCAGGTATGTCTTGACGCCGCAAACAATTTAAAAGAAAAAGGAATTGAGGTTTCCGTTTTGAATATGAGATTTTTAAAACCTTTTGACGAAGTTGCAATAAAAAATATTTTGAGTTATACGGATAAAATCGTTACCGTAGAAGAAAATGCTTTGTTGGGGGGGATGGGCGAAAGCGTAAAATCCGTTTTGTCAGGAACAAAAGCAAATATAGTTTCTGTAGGGTTGCCGGACAAATTTGTCGAGCACGGCAAACAAAAACTTATAAGAGAGATATGCGGAATTTCCGCCGAGAATATAGAAGAACAAATTTTAAAATTGTTAAATAGTTGAACGGTTTTATAGTTGAATGGTTTCCTGTATGTAAAAATGCAAAGCGATTTTCGATAAACAAATCGGCTCTTTTGTGAAGCAAAAAATACATAAAATTTTTCAATCTTTTTAACTGTAAGCTAAAAATGTGGGATTTTTTATATGAAAAAAAGACTTGACGTTTTGATTTTTGAAAAAGGTCTGGCAGAAACGCGTTCGAAAGCACAAGCCTTGGTTATGTCAGGCAGTGTTTCGGTTAACGGAATAAAAGTAACGAAAGCCGGAACACAAGTCGACGAAGAAGATTTTATTGAAATAGAAAAACAAAATCCTTACGTTTCAAGAGGCGGACTGAAATTGGAATCCGTTTTAAATTTGTTTAATATGGATTTTAATGATAAAATTTGTATGGATATAGGCGCTTCAACGGGCGGTTTTACCGATTGTATGTTACAGCACGGTGCAAAAAAAGTTTATGCCGTCGATGTCGGAACGGCACAGCTTCATTATAAGTTGAGAAACGATAAAAGAGTCGTAAATATGGAAAACGTAAATTTCAGATATTTCGATAAAAGTTTGTTAAAAGACGATATAGACATAATAACGATAGACGTATCTTTTATTTCGTTGGACAAAATTTTACCTTTGGCAAGCGAAATCGTTTCAGCAGGAGGAAACATCGTGGCTATGATAAAGCCGCAGTTCGAACTCGAACCGAACGAGATAAAAAAAGGCGTAGTTAAAGACGAAAATTTAAGACAAAAAGCGATAGATAAAATAAAAAGTTGTGCCGAAAAATTGGGGCTTGAAATTTTAAAAGAGCAGGATTCCGGTTTGAAAGGTCCCAAAGGCAACCTGGAACATTTTATTTTGTTAGGAAAGAATTGATTTTATAAAATAAAATACAGAGGAAATGATAATGCAAGAGTATAACGTTAACGAAGTTGAAAAAAAGTGGCAGAAAATTTGGGAAGAAAACAAAATTTTTAAAGCAACTTTGGATGAGAATAAGGAAAAATATTACATATTGGTAATGTTGCCGTATCCTTCGGGAAACTTGCATATGGGACACGTCAGAAATTACAGTATAGGCGACGTTTTTGCAAGGTTTAACAGAATGTCCGGTAAAAACGTAATTCATCCTATGGGCTGGGACGCCTTCGGACTTCCTGCGGAAAATGCCGCAATCAAAAACAATATAGCTCCTGAAAAATGGACCAAACAAAATATTGCAAGAATGAGAGAACAATTAAAGATGCTCGGAATATCTTACGATTGGGACAGAGAACTTGCTACATGCGACCCGCAATATTATAAGTGGAACCAATGGATTTTTTTGCAAATGTATAAAAAAGGTCTTGTTTTCAGAAAGAAATCGAACGTCAACTGGTGCCCGTCGTGTAAAACCGTTCTTGCAAACGAGCAGGTAAAAGAAGGCAAATGCTGGAGATGCGACAGCGACGTAGAACAAAAAGAACTCGAACAATGGTTTATAAAAATAACTCAGTATGCCGAGGAACTTCTTGAAGGACACAAACTTCTTTCCGGATGGCCGGAACAGGTTTTATCGATGCAGAAAAACTGGATAGGAAAATCGCACGGTGCACAGATGAATTTCGATATTTCATGTTCCGATAAAAAATTGGAAATATTTACGACAAGACCGGACACGATTTTCGGCGTAACTTTTATGGTTGTTGCTCCCGAACATCCGATGCTTAAAGAATTCAAAGATAAAATAAAAAATTGGAATGAAGTCGATAAATATATAAAAGCAAGTTCCGCAAAATCCAACATCGAAAGGTCTTCTTCAAAAGAAAAAACCGGCGTGAAACTCGACGGAGTTTGCGTAATCAATCCCGCAAATAAAAAAGAAGTGCCGATTTTTGTAGCCGATTACGTTTTAATGGGTTACGGAACGGGTGCTATTATGGCAGTTCCGGCACACGATCAAAGAGACTGGGAATTTGCAAAGAAATATAATGTGGAAATTATTCCCGTAATAACAAACAAAGACGAAGATATAACAAAATCGGCTTATGAAGGTGAAGGTGTAATGGTAAATTCCGGGCAGTTCAACGGAATAAGTTCACAAGATGCAAGAATAAAAATGCCTTTATGGGTAGAAGAACAAGGCTGGGGAAAAAGAACTACCAACTACAAATTAAGAGAGTGGCTCATATCAAGACAAAGATGTTGGGGAACGCCTATTCCCATGGTTCACTGCGATAAGTGCGGTATAGTGCCCGTCGATGAAAAAGATTTGCCGGTAGTTCTTCCTACCGACGTGAAATTTACAAACGACGGAAAATCTCCTTTACAATCCGATGAAAAATTCGTAAACACAGTCTGTCCAAAATGTGGAGCTCCAGCAAAAAGAGAAACCGATACAATGGACACTTTCGTAGATTCGTCGTGGTATTTTTTAAGATATACGGATGCTTATAACGATAAAGCTTGTTTCGATACGAAAGAGGCAAACTATTGGATGCCGGTCGACCAATATGTCGGCGGAATAGAGCATGCATGCATGCATTTGATTTATTCGAGGTTTTGGCATAAAGTTTTAAGAGATATGGGACTTGTAAAAAGCGACGAACCGTTTATGAACCTTTTGACTCAAGGTATGGTTACTTTGGGCGGAAGTGCAATGTCGAAATCGAAAGGCAATATCGTAAGTCCAGACGAAATAGTTTCCGAATACGGAGCTGACACGGCAAGACTTTTCATATTGTTTGCGGCACCTCCGGAAAAACAGCTCGATTGGTCCGACGACGGAGTTGAAGGATGTTGGAGATTCATAAACAGAGTTTGGAGACTGCAGGAACTTGTGAACACGAAATCGCAAATTCCGGCAACACAAAAAGATAAAGACGACCTTTTAAGAAATATGCACGTGTGCATAAAAAAAGTTACCGAAGACATATCCGTAAAACATCAGTTCAATACGGCAATTTCGTCGGTAATGGAACTGGTAAATGCGATGTATTTGTACAAACACCATTCGAACGACGACGGATTGTCAAAACGTGTTTATGAAACGCTGTTGTTGCTGCTTTGCCCGTTTACGCCTCATCTTTGCGAGGAAATTTGGAGTCTTTTAGGACATAAAGATTGTATTTCCTCGGCACAGTGGCCGAAATACGAAGAAAAATATATAAAACTTGAAAGTATGGAAATTCCCGTTCAGGTAAACGGAAAATTGAAAGGCAGAGTAAACGTCGGAGTTTCTTTATCGGAAGAAGAAGTAAAAAATATCGTTTTACAGGATATCAAATTAAAAAGCGTTTTCGAAGGTAAAAATATAGTAAAATTTATATATGTAAAATCAAAAATTATTAATGTTGTAATAAAATAAAGTTGAAGATTCGTACTGCTGAAAGATTTAAGGATTTAATGTGTTTTTACTAAAACAAAAAATTTAATCGTTTATCAAAAAGCGTAAAGCGATTTTTTAAGGAGTCAATATGAAAAAATTGTATTTGTTATTATTTTCTTTGGCGTTATTCTCGGTTTCTTGTGCTTCACCTTACGACCCTGCACCGCAGCTTTTACCTTCATATATAAAAAGTGTTTATGTAAGACCTGTCGTTAATAACACTAATCAATACGGACTTGAAGATAAGTTTACCAAAGCGATAATAGACGAGTTTATGAGAGACGGAAGACTTTCCGTGGTAACTTCCGAAGAAGAAAGTGACGGTACGGTGGTATGCGAAATAAAAAGATACGTTTTACAGCCTTTGACTTACGATGCAAATATGGTAACCGAACAGTACAAACTGTGGATATTGATAAACGTCTATTTTATCGACAGGCACGAGAATATTACATTGTGGGCAGAACCTAATATGGAAGGAATACAAATTTATGCAGATGCGGTAAAAGTCGGGTTCGGCGGAATGACGGAAGAGCAGGCACGTGAATATATTTGGGATAAGCTTTCAAGAGATATAGTTAAAAGAACTGTAAAAGGTTTCGGGAATGCCGGCGGAATTTCCGAAAGAAAAGTACAGGACTGAAAACAAAATTTTAAATTGATAAAAACGTCGTAATTATATAAAATAAACAAATATGAAAGATAAAAATGTTTTGGCCGTTTATCCCGGTAGTTTTGATCCTCCTACCAACGGGCATATAGATATTATAGGCAGAGCTTCAAAGATTTTTTCTAAAGTTGTTGTTGCCGTTACGCACAACTATAACAAAAGTCATATGTTTGCTTTGGAAGAGAGAATTTCCATGATGAAACAGTCCGTTTCGGATATAGAAAACGTTGAAGTTTCTTCTTTTTCCGGGCTTCTCGTTAACTATTTGGATAAAATAAACAGCTTCTGTATAGTAAGAGGATTAAGAGCTTTATCTGATTTTGAATATGAGTTTCAAATGGCTCTTATGAATAGAAAATTAAAACAAAACGTTGAAACGATATTTTTAGTTCCCGACCAAGAATATACTTTTTTGTCTTCAAGTATGGTAAGGGAAATAGCAACTCTGGGAGGCGACTTTAAAAAATTTGTTCCCAATCCCGTATATAAAAAAATAATTGAAAGAGGGATTTTAAATGTATAATTTAATGGATTTGCTTTTGACTATTGCCGAAAAAAGAGCTTCGGATTTACACATTGCCGCAGGGTTGCCGCCGATGATGAGAATAAATACGATAATAAAACATATGGGTATAGAAACTCTTTCCGCAGAAGATGCGAAAAATCTTATTTATTCGATTTTATCAAAAACTCAGATAGAAAGATTTGAAAAAAAT
>JAZNAT010000064.1:0-4142 GCA_045586665.1 Endomicrobiaceae bacterium
TGAAAGATATTAAAAAATATTAAATTTAAGGGAAATAGTATGAATGACGAAATTATTAAGATGACTGCAACGGAACTTGCGGCAAAAATTAAAAACAAAGAACTTTCAAGCGTTGAAGTTACAAAAGCTTTTCTTGAAAGAATAAAAGAAACCGATTCCAAAATTAAAGCTTACGTTACGGTATGTGAAGATTATGCATTAAAACAAGCACAACTTTCCGATGACAAAATCGCCGAAGATCAAAATGTAGGAGAGTTGGAAGGTGTTCCTATAGCAATAAAAGACAACATTTTAATAAAAGATATAAGAATGACGGCATCGTCGAAAATTTTGGAAAACTATATCGCTCCTTACGATGCGACCGTTATTACGAAATTGAAAAATGCGGGTGCGGTGTTTGTAGGTAAAGCAAACCTCGACGAGTTTGCAATGGGTTCTTCTACCGAAAATTCGGCATTTTTTACTACGAAAAATCCTTGGAACACCGAACATATTCCCGGCGGTTCCTCCGGCCGAAGCGCCTGTGCGGTAGGTGCAATGACGGCACCTTTGGCGTTGGGAACCGATACCGGCGGTTCGATAAGACAGCCTGCAAGCTGTTGCGGTATAGTAGGCGTAAAACCTACTTACGGCAGAGTAAGCAGATTCGGTGCCGTTGCATTTGCTTCGTCGTTAGACCAAATAGGTCCTATGTCAAAAACCGTCCAAGACAGCGCGTTATTGTTAAACGTTATTGCAGGACACGATACAAAAGATTCCACATCGATAAATATAGATGTTCCCAACTATCTTGCCGATATAAAAGACGGCGTTAAGGGTTTGAAAATAGGCCTTCCCAAAGAATATTTTATAGACGGTTTGGATGCGGACGTAAAAGCCGCTCTTGATAAAGCAATACAGGTATACGAAAGTTTGGGTGCGGAAATCGTAGAAATTTCGCTGCCTCATACAGATTATGCGGTTGCGGTTTATTACATTATTTGTTGTTCGGAAGCGTCTGCCAACCTTGCAAGATATGACGGTGTCAGATACGGTTTTAGAGCGGATTGCACGAACTTGTTGGACGAATATCAAAAGTCAAGAGGACAAGGTTTCGGAGACGAAGTTAAAAGAAGAATAATGCTGGGAACTTATGCACTTTCTGCAGGTTATTACGACGCTTTATACGGTAAATCTCAAAAAGTAAGAACGTTAATCAAACAGGATTTCGAAAAAGCGTTTGAAAAAGTCGATATTATTCTTACACCTTCTGCTCCTACGCCGGCATTTAAAATAGGCGAAAAAAGTTCCGATCCTTTACAAATGTATTTATCCGATATATTTACCATAAGTTGCAATTTGGCCGCTATACCCGGAATGAGCCTGCCTTGCGGTTTTTCACAAAAAGGTATTCCTATAGGTATGCAGCTGCTTGCCAAACCGTTTGACGAACAAACGATGTTTAAAACGGCGTTCAGTTACGAACAGGCTACGTCTTGGCATAAAGAGTTTCCCAAAATATAATTGTATGAGGATATGAAATATGAATAACAAATACGAAGTAATCATAGGACTTGAAGTTCACTCTCAAATAAAAACTAAAACGAAAATTTTCTGTAACTGTTCTACCGATTTTCATTCGCAACCTAACACTAACATCTGTCCCGTATGTACGGGACAGCCGGGAGTTTTACCGGTACTTAACAAACATGCCGTAGAACTTATAGTAAGAACGGGGCTTGCACTTGACTGCATGATAAACAAAAAGTCGGTCTTTGCAAGAAAACAATATTTTTATCCCGATTTACCTAAAAACTATCAGATATCGCAATACGAACTTCCTTTCTGCGAACACGGTAAAATAAACATTTCCGTTGACGGTAAAACAAAAAGTATCGGTATTACAAGAATCCATTTGGAAGAGGATGCCGGTAAACTTATACACGATATCGGTTCTCGTCAGCTCGACTATTCTTTGGCCGATTATAACAGAACCGGAGTTCCTTTAATGGAAATAGTTTCCGAGCCGGACATGCGTTCACCGCAGGAAGCCGCAGCATATTTGGAATCTTTAAAAAATTTAATCGAATACGTTGAAGCTTCCGACTGTAACATGGAAGAAGGAAAGTTCAGATGCGATGCAAACATAAGTATAAGACCGTTCGGCCAAAAAGAGTTCGGAACGAAAGCCGAACTTAAAAACATGAACTCCATTTCAGGCGTTCAGGAAGCTCTTTCCTACGAAGTCGAACGACAAATAGAACTTGTAGAATCCGGCGGCAGAGTTATACAAGAAACAAGAACTTGGGATCCGAACGAAAAAGTTACAAAATCCATGAGATCGAAAGAAAATGCCCACGATTACAGATATTTTCCCGATCCCGATTTGGTTCCTGTAAATTTGGACGATGAATTTATAAATAACATTAAGAAAAATATTCCGGAATTACCTGAAGCAAGAAAAGCAAGACTTATAAACGATTTGGGACTTTCCGAATATGATACGAATATAATAATATCGGATAAAGCTCTTGCGGATTATTATGAAACGGCTCTTAACACTGCAAAAAGTCAAACAAAAGATTTGTCTGCAACCGCAAAAACCGTTGCAAACTGGATTATTACCGAATTATTGGGAAAATTGAACAATTCAAAATTAACGATAAAACAGTCCCCCATTTCACCTGAAAACATAGGAAAACTTGTCATCCTTATTTCCAAAGGAACAATATCGGGTAAAATAGCAAAAACGATATTTGAAGATATGTTTAAAGACAACAAAGATCCCGAAATAACGGTTAAAGAAAAAGGACTCGTTCAAATATCCGATGCCGGCGAAATAGTAAAAGTTTGCCAAGAAGCAATAGACGAAAATGCAAAAATTGTTGCAGATTATAAGTCCGGCAAAAAGTCGGCAATAGGCGCTTTGGTCGGTGCGGTAATGAAAAAGTCCAAAGGTAAAGCAAATCCTCAAATGGTAAACAAAACGTTGAGCGAACTTTTGAACAAATAGTTTTTAACGGCAAAACGGGAACAGTAAAAAGTTCCCGTTTTGCAAAAATTTACGGTTATAATCTTAGTGTTAATTTTATTTTAATTTCTTCAATATTTACTTTCCGAAAATAATAAATATTAACATAAACAAATAAATATAAAATCATTTTTTTGCTTCAAGATAATACTTCATAAAAAAATATATTTATAAAAATAAAAGTATAGGATTAAAAAATGAAATATTTGTATAAACTATGTTTATTTTTTGCGGCAATAAACTTACTATTTATTTCCTGTTTCCGACAGCACTCTGCCTATAAAAGACGACGGTTATGACGTATATATGCTTACTCAAAATAAAGGGTTTTCGGACACAACAATAACTTTTATAAATATAACTGACGATAAACAATATATCTGTGTTTCTTTTCTTGACACTATAAGAAGCGATGTTCAAAAAATAGGTTTTGATATTCCAAAAGTTCACGAATATCTCGGATATTTTAAAAAGCACATAATACGGGAATTTGAAACGGCTTTAAAAAATATAATAAAATAACAAAAACTCAACATATCTTTTGAAGAGGCGAAATCAAATCCCGAAAAAATAATTGAACTGATTGGAGAATTAACGATTGACAAATAAAACATATGCCGAACAATATGATTGTATTGATTTACACTTTCCTTATAATACATCACAATCATTAAAACGAATATAAAAAAATAAAAATAGAGAACTTCTAATTGCATCTTTGTTTTTCTCTCTTTAAAAAGGTTGTTTTTATGCCGCAAGTATCAATAATATTGCCTGTCTATAACGTGGAGAAGTATTTAAGACAATGTTTGGATAGCATATCAAACCAAACATTTAAAGATTTTGAATGTATCTGCGTAAACGACGGTTCGACGGACAATTCGTTGTCAATATTACAAGAATATGCAAATAAAGATAATAGAATAAAAATAATTTCTCAGGAAAACAAAGGCTTATCTGCAGCAAGAAATATTGCATTAAAACTGGCTATAGGTAAATATGTTACTTTTATTGATTCTAAAGATTGGGTTTTAAATAAATATCTTGAAACTCTTTATAAGATTATTACTCTTTATGATTACGATATCGTTTGCGCTCAGCATAAAATATATTATGAAAATATTAATGAATT
>JAZNAT010000065.1:0-9929 GCA_045586665.1 Endomicrobiaceae bacterium
TCAAATATTCTTCGTTTCCGGTTTTTACATACATCTGAATATTTTCCGATGCGTCAAATGCGGCACGAGCGGCACCGACTACGGCAATCGTCGTGCCGATAGCCGCACCGATTATATAACCTGCCAAAACTACTCCTCCGACTGCCGTTGCTCCCGCTGTAAAAGGAGAAGCTATTATACCTGCAATTGCAACCGCAACAGCAGCAATCGCTGCAATGCCCGCAAACGCTGCTGAAACTATTTCTCCCGAGGTAACGTCACTGACCTGTTTATCTTTCATTAACGCCGCAGATTGCCTTAAAATAGAGTTTTCCGACGCGAAATGTTCGTTCCAACCGCCGACAAAACCTTTACCGCTAAATATTCCTGCTATACCGCTGCATAATCCGATTAGAGGGTCAAAAACCGCACCGACTATACTTCCTATAACTCCGCCTGCCAAATCAAAAGCTCTTGCAACTCCGCCTTTTTCTATGTGTATATCGGTAATGCTCTTGTTCAAATCAACCGTTCCTACCCAATATCCGTCCCCGCCCATTTCTATTTTGCCGTTATTATACTTGCCGCCGAACACGCTATCCCCGTTATTTATTTCCGTCGTTTTTACATTTTCTGTTTTACCGTCATATACGACATCGTTTCCCTCAACATGTCCGAATTCGACGTTTCCGTTTGCATCCAATCTTGATTCCACAAAACTGAAATTTTTATTTTCAACGTCAGCCCAAGTCTGACCTGCCTGCATTGTCCCCGTCGCTTTAACCGTTTGTATCTCGCCGGTAGAAGCATCCTTAAAAGTAATCAAACTTTCAACTTCAACCGAACCGTTTTCAACACCGTTTTCTATAACCGTTCCCGCAAGTTCGGAAAGTCTCGTATCTCTTTTTAGAACTATATTTGAACCTGCAGTTACTGTCGCAGAAAGATTTTGATTGATAATATCTCCTGTATATTCCGAAGAGTTGCTTAAACTTACGGTATTTCTGTTTATCGAATTAAGAGTAGAACTTTCATAAAACGTTAAATTCGTTCCTGCATAGAAATGTGAAAAACTGTGATTTTGTATCGGTTTGCCGGTTGCAAACTCGCCGAAACCGAAAGTTACTGCAACTTTAGACTCATTATCTCCGCTTGCTTTTAAACTCATATTTTCACCGTTAATTGCAGCGGAAACTTCATATCTTATATCTTCCGTTTCTTTAGGAGTTTCTCCGCCTTCTCCTTGAGGAGGAACGGTAATATCTCCGAGAGTTTTAAATTCTTCATCGGTTAAAGTTAACGAAGCCGTTACCACAAACCCTCGTGAAGAGTCAAAGTCTATACCGTCTATACCGAACAACCACTCGCCGTCATTACCATCAAAACCTCTGTTAAATTTAAGTCCCGAATCTACGTCGGCAATATCGTTTTTAACAATATTCAACGTATATACGGTAACACCGTCACCGCTATATGTAGATTTGACTTCAACCTTATATCCTTCCTGTCTGTATCTTTCAATTTCACTTGCATCCGTAACGACTACGGTTTTGTTTTCATAATCGTCGCGATTATAAGTCAGATGTCCGTCATTGTAGAACGGACGCAAAGTATATTCAATGTTGTTCGAATCCTTAACGGTAACAAATGTTCCCGACAACTCTTCGGCCGACAAACCGTTTATATATTCGCCGACTTTAGTTTCGTAATCCGGAGACAAAATTACGTTTTGTGCAAAACCGCTTTGTGTTCCCGTAGCAAAATCCATATAAGAACCTTCGGTTATTACACTACCTAACCATACATTGTTTATCATAGCGGTATTTTCTTTATATATTGCCGCACCGGTTGCTTTATTATCTTTATCAAGCGAAATTTCTACCGAACTTCCCGTTGCATTATAAATAATCATATTGTTTTCAATATCTGCGGCAGGTCTGTTATTATCGTTGTAAACGATAGTTGAAGTTTTGAAAGAAGTTCTCGTCATATCTTGTTTGTAATTATCAACACTTCCGAAATCGTCTCCTTCATACGTATAAGTATTTTGGACGTGATGTACTGTACCGTCTGAGTCGGTAAAATTCATACTTACTTTTACGACACTTAAATTTTCATCAAAATTTTCATATTTATCTATGGAAATTCCCGCAGCATTCAAATATCTTGAATCTATATTCAAATTACCGTTGGCAAAACTGTCCAAACTGTCGGCAATGCCGCTCCAGCCCCAATTCCAACCGGCATCTTGTTTTCCGGTATCGGAAACAAGAACTCCGTCTCTATATAATTTGGTTTGATACTCATTACCCCAAGTAACAAACAAAAACGTATTTTCAGAAGCGGTAGTTTCCGACTTATAATTAACGATTGTTCCGGTTTCATAATCCCATTCCTGCCAAGTAGTAGTCATTGTAGTAGAGTCGGTAATAAAACCGTCGTCATGGTTACTTTCCGTATTATGAGAATCGGCAATTTGTTGAGCCTGCTCAGGTGTCGGGAACCAATACATATTTTGAGGTTCGTTTATAAAATCTTTATATCTGTTTTCTACAAAATCTTTGTCAATTTCCGTTCCCTCTGGTATCATAACCGCACTTTGCTGTGTTTGTCCCGAGTTGGGATTATACATTTCCGTTGCCAAATACGTATGAGTAGAAGTATCGTCTTTATCGTCAGCCTGCGCCACATATTTTCCGTCTTTATCTCTTTTTATATTAACTATAGGACCGTCTTTAGTATATGCAACATAATCGTTTGTATTTGTAAATTCGGCGCCGTAAAAACCTTTCTCATCGCTGTAAGAACCTGTCTGTCTCCAATGAATTCCGTCCTCTGAAGAATATATATTTTCCGCACTGACATAATTTTCATAAGTATCGTCGTCGGTTACTTTAACGCCGTTTATTTCTTCATCCAAAGTTACCATATACGAACTGCCGTCGAAATCTTTCCCCTGCATACGAGAATCTTTGTAATATGCACCGTAATTACCTTCGCCATCGGCTTTGATTTCTATTCCCGTTATTATTCTGCCGTCTTCGGTTCTTCTGAAATTTCTGGAAGAATCACCTGTAAAATCGGCTTTCCCGAACCCCTCATTATCTTTAGAAGTATCGCCTTGCAAATTCCTGTATATCGTTGCGCCGAACCTTTCACTGATTGCGGTCGTCCAATCAGTTCCTTCTCCCTTTAAAACATTATCTATTATTGTTTCGGAACTTACCGTTCCTATATAAGTATCGTCTTGTTCGTCTTTAACCGAGGCAGTTGCACCGACCGCAGCTTTCACGACATATTCACCGTTTTCTTCTCTGACGACAACTCCGCCGATATAATTGCCGTCCTTATCGGTATAAAAATATTGCGGAGTATATTCTTCTTCGTTTTGTGCGGCCGACGCCACTTTTCGAGCATCTTCTTCAATTGCTTCAATACTGAAATTTACCATAGCAAACCCTTCGGTAGCGGAAAATGTCGTAGTTGCGGTAATAGGTGTCCCGTACATATCGGTCTGAGAATATGCAGGAATATCATCACCGTTTTCATCCTTAAAGTTTGCTTTTGTAAGGTCGGTCCAATCAAAATCGGTAGTTTTACCGGTTATGGTATACACTTCTCCGTAAGGACCTTTCCCTTGAACGTTTATTTCCGAACCGATTTTTACCGCTTTAGGGTTGTATCTCCAATCGTTGCCGACGTCGGATGCCGTAACGGTAACAACGGCGCCGCTTTCAAGCGTAACGTTTTGCGAAAGCTGCCGCTCTGCCGTATTGTACGAACGGACGGTCGTATTTTTCAAATCGACCCATTTGTTATCGATATATTTATATCCTTCGTAAAACTCGTCTTGTCCTTTCATTTTCATTAAGGAAGCATCTTCCAAAATTTGTTTGTATATATCGACTATCGTATCGCCGCCCGAACCGCCTGATCCGCCGCCCGTCTGTTCGGTATCGAAATATGCCAAATCGTACCTTGTTATTTCTTTGCTTCCGTCATCCTTTATAACTACTTCTTCAAAACCGCTGGCTTTCCGGTCGGCACCGTTTACAAAATCAACCACTCTTGCAACCGTTTTACCGTCTTCGTTCTTGCTCCAGTCAACAACTTTGTCCACTCCGTTTATTGCGGCAGATATATTTATTCCGTTTTCAGTAGTATATCCACCCATAACGCTTGTACTTAAAACAGTACTGCCGTCATCACTTTTTTTATCCGGAACCGCATCGTAAACCATAGCGTTTTGTTTTGCAGAGCCGTAATCGGTGTTCGTATGGTTTTCCAAAACTATTTTTTTCTCTCCAGCTTTTACATCGGTGAAATATATGTCGTCATTATAATCCTGTTCGAAATCGTAAGATAAAGCTATCGTGTGCTCGTTAGAGTCATACCCTATATTGGTTGCAACATACACGACTTTATCTTTACCGTCTTCGTCTTTACCGTTATATAAAGTTTCCGTATTTAAAAGACCTTCTCCTCTTATATAATCCTGCCAAGCCTCAAAACCGTTTGACAATATAAACTCTTTTTGTGCATAAATATCTTCCGCACTTATAGGATTATCGTCGGTTCCCAACGTTATTTCTTTTTTAAGCTGATTTCCGTCAGCGTCCTGATAATATACAACGAACCCGTCTTTTGTAGCATATATTCCTTGTGATGCCAATTCTAAATCATAAATATAAGTTTGCAACTTTTGTTGTCCAGCCTGCATCAATGCAATTGAAAAATCGGTAAGTGCTTCCGCAAGAGATGTTCCTGCAGTAGAAATATATTCCAACCATTTTTTTGCCTGTTGCGTTGCGGCATCGGTTGCGTCGGGATTATTTAACGTTTCATAAACGGAATCCGAAATTTCCTGCATTGTTCTATTTATAACTTTCTGTACTTTTTCAACTTTTTCCGTAACTTTTTTGGAATTTTCTTCTTTAGCTTCCGCAGCTTTATCTTCCGGTAAAAATGCATCATAAGTTCCGTTCAAACTTCCGGTTGCGGCTCTTAACGCGTAAAGTTCTCTTTCGTATCTCTCTCTTGCAGTTTCAACATTATCAACATCTTTAAGCGTCAACGCAATTGTATAATTGCCGCCCAAATTATCAAGAATTTTCTTTTGAACGGACTCGTCGGATTTTATTACTTTTTCTGCGTATTTATCTTTTGCAGTTTGTCCGTCCTGTCTCGTTTGGTCAATAACTTTTTGGTCATATCCGGCATTTTCCTGTTTTTGAGCCAAATCTTCATATAAATCGTCAAGACCATTTATATAACCTGACAACTCTTCTCTTGCTTTGTTTCTTGCTTCCGTCGCTTGTTTTAACGCTTCTTCATCACCGTTTTCTATGTAATCGTTTAACGCTTTTTCATAATCGGCAGCACCTTGATCCGAATATTTCTTTTCAAGAGCTTCTATAATTTTTTCCTGAGTACTAACTCTTTCCTGAGCGACATAAACTTCCGCCTGACGCGATATTTGTTCTGCCGGCGTTTCGGTTGAAACGTTTACGACGCCGACAGTTTCATAAGCGGTTTTTAACGCTTCGTCGTATTTTCCCGTGTTACCCGTTACCTGTGTAGCTTGATTATAATTTTCAAGAGCGTCCGCGTAACCCGACGCCGCATCCAAATACGCCTGCTCGGCAGCTTCTCTTGCAGCGCGAGCTTCATCTACGCCTTTACCGCTTTCAACAGCGGATACGTAATCTTCGTTAGCCTTATCCAAAGCTTCCTGTGCATCGTTATAGGTGCTTTGTGCATCTTCAACTTCTCTTTGCGCCGTAACTTCGGCAGTCATATTTTCTATAATTTGAGACAAAGAAACATTTTCGTCTTTTTCACCTTTGGAATCTTTTTTAAGTCCGAGCCTGTCTTGAATTTTTTCGGCATAATCTTTTACTTTATCGGAATTTCCGGTATCGTTCATTTCCCGTTCGACTTCTGCTGCGGCTTTTGCCGCTTTTTCGCTCAGACCTGCCAAATCGGCATTTTTGTCCGTCAACGCTTTAGTATAATCGTCCAAACGTTTGTCGCTTATATCTTGCGCCGCTTGAACTCTTGTATTGTTTGACATTTTCTCTTCATAATTTTTTCCGTTGCCGGCATAAGTCAAATCTTTCGAAAGCGAACTTTCTATTTTTTTCTTTCCGTCTTTGTTGCCTGACTTTTCCATTTCCGACACGGCGGTATCTGCAACTTTTCCTTTATTTGCGGCTGCATCAATGTATGCCTTTCTTGTTTTTTCTATATTTTTTTCATTACCGCTTGCAACGGCTTTGTCAAAATCTTTTTTAGCTCTGTCAACACGAGCATCGGCAACACTAAGTTGTCCCGTATAAATTCTTGTCTGGTTATCGTTTCTTACATTTTGAGCTTTGTTAGTAAACTCATCGGCTTTCTTATTGTTACCGTTATTTTTATATTGCTGCGCCTTTTGGTCATAAGCGTTTGCAAGAGCGGAACTGGTATTATTCGCTCTTTCTTCGGCTTTTCTCAACTTTTCGTTTGCAGCCTGCTGCTGTTGAGGTGTGCCGGTTCTTGCAGCTCTTTCGGCATTACGCTGCTGATTTTGCAAATTCCTTTGAGCTGCATTATTTTGAAGAGTTTTTATTCCTACATTTACGGAAGATTTAAAATTGTTCCACCTGTTTTGGATGTTAGTTTTTGCTTGGTTCCACGTATTTTGAATATTCGTTTTAGCTTTATTCCATGCATTTTGAACGTTCGTTTTTGCTTTATTCCACGAATTTTGGAAATTATTTTTCGCCTTATTCCACGTATTTTGAACGCCCGATTTTGCTCTGTTCCACGCATTTTTAAAGAAGTTTGAAGAACCGCTTTTTTTGTTATTATACGACGGAGCAGACCTTCTGTTAGAATTAGAATAAGATTTCGAGTACGACGGTGTCGACTTTTTTGCAGGGCTCGAATAACTGCTTTTTCTGTTATTTACGTAACTTTTTACTCTGTTTACAGTCTTTCTTACGCTTGTTTTAAAACTGTTCACTTTCTTTTTTACGTAATTTTTAACTCTGCTGAAAAGTCCGGCGCCTTTAACGGACTGCTGTTCGTTTACACTCAATTCTTTAGCGTTTTTGCCGCTTATCTCGCTCTTACTTATTACAGCGCCCGATTTCCAACCGTACTCTTTATTCAAATAATCGCCCAACGCGTCTTTTGACATCGTAACATCTTTTTTGTTCGGGTCTTTTACGGTTACTGTTCCATCTTTTTCGCCGTTACCTACGGTTATGTAATGTCCTATTTCTTTACCTTTTTCGTTTTTCATTGCGACGTGCACAACCACCGCGCCGTCTTTTAAACCTTCTTTCAAGCCCTCAACATTTTTTACGGAATACGCTTTATATTTTTCACCGTTTTCATTCAACGTTTTTACCATTGCGGCTATACTTGTCTGATTATCTTTGTTACCGTCTTTAAACAACCCTGCTGCTGCATCGGCAGCCGCATTTTGTATTGCGATTGCGCCGGCATTGGCCGTTTTACCTACCGCCTGTAATACGTTTACTACGGCTATTGCAGCACAATTTACAAGCGGATTACCGGAATTGACATCAATTTTATCTTTCAATTTGTTTGCAACGTTTTCGGCAGCGTCCGCTATGGAATTTAATATATTACCTGTCGTTTTCAATATATCGTTATCTGCATTTGTATTAGCGGCAGCGTTTTCCGGCACTTTATTATTTTGCATATTCTGTTTTATAGCATCATTTATTTTATCGTTTTTAGCGCCGTCTTCCATTTCTTTGTTCATGCTGTCTATTAATTCTTTCGGAAGTTCGTTTCCTTTATCGTCTTTTATGCTCGTTATTTTTATACTGCCATCTTTTTCCGTTTCATTTATTATTTTTACGTTCCCTTGTTCTACTTCTTTGGCAAAATCTTCGTTTGACATTTCCTGCAACTTCTTATTGTATTGTTCGCTTGCTTCAGTCTCTTTTAATGTTCCGTTATTTTTCTCTTCTTCTATCTTTGCCTGCTCCATTGCCTGTATTTCGGCTTCTTTCTGCTTTGCCAACTCTTCCAATCTCTTCTGCGCTTCTTCTTCTGCTTTTCTTTGCGCTTCTTCCTGAGCTCTTCTTTCTTCGGCTTCTCTTGCAGCTTTTTCTTCGTCGGTCTCTTTTTCGTCTTCAGGGTCGTCTACCCATACCTGTACCTCGTATTCATATTCCACTTCAACTTCATATTCATATTCTACTTCAACTTCATACTCTACCGTTACAGTATATGTATACGTATATGTATATGTGTTTCCTTCTGAATCGGTTCCTGTCGCAGTTCCCGTTCTTTCTTCTTCTCTGGTTCTTGTTTCTGTCCTGGTTGCCGTTCTGGTTTCGGTTCTTGTCCCGGTTCTGGTTTCGGTTATATATTTTGCACCGGATATTTCTTTCATCGCTTCTACGCTTAACTCTTCGGCTTTACCCTCTTTTACCTGTTCCTTTAACCCTTCACTTGCACTTAATACTCTTATCTTTCCGTCTTGCCCCTGCGCGTTATAACTTATTCCTACTTCGTTTCCTTGTGCGTCTATTCCCACCTGTCCGCTTAATACCGATTTTAAACCCGTTTCGCTGTATTCTACTGCTTCTCCCTTCCTTACGTTCGGGTCGGTTATTGTGTAATTACCATTTTCTAGTTTGGTTACCGTTATGTAATGGTCTTCGTTTACCCATACTATCGCACTTTCGCCTGCTTTTAACCCTTCCATAAACGTTTCCATACCGCTTGCATACCCTATCGCTTGTTCTCCGTATTGTTCCATTATCTGCTGCATCGTCGCCATACTTGTCATCAGCTGGCTTTCTCCGCTATTTATCAAATCCGCATTGTTTTGTTCAAATAATCCCGTACTTATTTCTACAAGCAACGCCTGTAATCCCAATACCCCTTTGCTTGCTACGTTCAACACTTCATTTAACGCATCTATTGCACAGTTTATTATGCTTCCGCCCTGTGATATGAAGTTCGTCAACAAGCCTATTACGCTCTCTTTCTCTTCTTCGCTCTTGCCGCTTAACGCTTCTTCCAACCCTTTTTCCACTTCATCTTTACTTACTCCGCTCTGCTTGCTCAACTCTTCTACTACTGCACTATATTCTTTGCTCGTTTCTATCTTCGTTTCTTCTTTTATACTATCTTTTTCTCCTATCGTCTCTATTGTCGTTACATTTTCATCCTGTTTTTCTTCTTGTTTATTTGTTACCGTATCGTCCGCTTTATATTCTCCTATTACCGTCCCTTTTACCTCGGCTATCTCGGCTGCGCTCTTTTCTTTCTTTACACTTATTCTTTCTCTTTCCTCTCCTTGTCCCAACTTCTCTATCTTCCCTATTTGACTGTCTGCTCCCTTTTGCAACTCTTTCTTCCTGTTTACCAGCGCCTGATAATATACTATATCGCTCTGTCCTGCATAACCCAGCACTTGTTCCGTCTCTGCATTATATACCGCTACTACTTTATTCTTTTTACTTTTATCTTTTATCACTCCACCGACTTCGTCTATCTCTATTATGCTATCGACTTCTTCTTCGCTCATGCTCCCTATTGCGTTCATCGTGCTTACTCCCTCTCCGCTTCCGCTTCTCATCGCTTCCTGCGCACTTACCAAACCTACTTCACTCGTATCGGTTTTTCCCGTCTCCATTACCTGCTCGTTTCTTTCTTTGTTATCTTTGGCTCTCTTCTCTTTTGCATATACGGGCAAATTGGCTATATTCAATATAAAACATAACACTACCAATATACTTACCACTTTCCTAAACACGTGGTCGCTGTATGTCTCCTTGAAATATCCTCTTATCCCCAAAACCGCCTTTTTTATTATATTCATAGCTCCCTCCTCTACGACCGTTTCTATATTATTTTTTATTTCTTCTTTCTTCATTCTTTTCTCTCCGTTTTTTCCTCGTTTTTTGCCCATACAAAAA
>JAZNAT010000066.1:0-2315 GCA_045586665.1 Endomicrobiaceae bacterium
GCGGAAGCAATTCTTCTTACCATAAGAGCATCGAGAAAAAATAAAATTATTATATCCGGTGCTTTAAATCCGGAATATATTTCCGTTATTGAAACTTATACTAAAAATTTAAATATTGAAATCATTAAACTTGATATAGATTTGAAAACCGGAGCATTAAATAAAGACTCTTTGAACAATGTTTTAGACGAAACCGTAGCTGCGGTTGTGGTTCAATCTCCGAACTTTTTCGGAACCGTTGAAGATATGCAGGAATTGTCAAAAGTATCCAAAGATAAAAAAGCATTGTTTGTTGCGGTTGTTAATCCCGTATCATTAGGCTTGTTTAAAACTCCGGGTGAGTACGGTGCCGATATTGCAGCAGGTGAAGGTCAGGTTTTAGGAAACCAAATGTATCTCGGAGGTTCAACATTCGGTTTTATGGTTGTAACAAAAGCTTTGGAATGGAAAATGCCCGGAAGAATTGTAGGTCAAACCGTAGATAAAGACGGTAAAAGAGGTTTTGTTCTTACATTACAATCCAGAGAACAGCATATCAGAAGAGAAAAAGCAACATCGAATATTTGTACTAACGCAGCACTTAATTCTTTTGCCGCATGTGTTTATGCCGCTTATCTCGGCAGTCAGGGCATAAAAGAGTTGGCACAAACGAATGTTTCTAAGGCAAGATATGCTTTTGACAAAATAAAGACCATAAAAGGTTTCGTTCCGCTGTTTGAAAATTCCGTATTCTTTAATGAGTTTGTTTTTAAGACGGATAAAAATATCGACAAAATAAATGAAGAATTAATGAAAGAAAATATTTTAGGTCCGCTCAATTTAGGCAAAATAGATTCAAAATATAAAAATTGTATGATGTTTGCCGTTACGGAAAAAAGAACAAAACAAGAGATAGATAAATTAGCTGAAATTTTAAGCAGAGTGTAAAAATATGATAAACAATAATAAAGCATTAAACGAAATACAATCAAACAGAAGTACCGTAATAGTTGAAAGCGATGTTGAATTAAATGTAAATATTGACGATAAATATAAAAGAACCACTGTTCCTGATATTCCGAATATTTCAGAATCTACATTGTTGAGACATTACACAAATTTATCGAGAAAAAATTATGCTTTAAGTACGACGATGTATCCGTTAGGTTCTTGTACTATGAAACATAATCCTTTAGTTAACGAAAAAATTGCAAAGTTCGACGAATTTTCTACGATACATCCTTATCAGGACGAAGAAAGTTTGCAGGGAAGTTTGGAAGTAATGTACGAGTTGCAAAAAGATTTGTGCGAAATATCCGGAATGGATTATTTTACTTTGCAGCCGGCAGCCGGTGCTCACGGAGAATACACGGGACTTTTAATAATAGCTCAGTATTTTAAAAATAAAAACGGAAAAAGGACAAAAATAATTGTTCCGGATTCTGCTCATGGAACAAATCCCGCATCGGCGGCTTTATCCGGCTTTGAAATTATTTCTTTAAAATCGGATGAAAACGGTATTGTTTCATCGGAAAAATTGAAAGAAGTGTTAAACGGCGACGTCGCTGCCATGATGATGACAAATCCTAACACTTTAGGTGTGTTTGAAAAAAATATTGAAGAAATTTCAAAACTTTTACATGATAACGGTTCGTTACTTTATTACGACGGAGCAAATCTTAATGCGGTTATGGGAATTATTCGTCCTGCAGATATCGGTTTTGATGTTATGCATATAAATTTGCATAAAACATTTTCTACTCCTCACGGAGGAGGGGGACCGGGCTCGGGACCTGTAGGGGTAAAAGCTTTTTTGAAGGAATGTTTACCTTCTCCGTTTGTTGTAAAAGAAGAAAACAAATTTAAACTTTTTTTTAATGACGGTAAAAAATCCATAGGTCAAATGAAAGCTTTTTACGGAAATTTTCCTGTCATATTAAAAGCTTGTGCCTATATAAAATCGCTTGGCGGACAAGGTTTAACGCAAGCATCCGAACAAGCCGTTATTAATGCAAATTATATTTTGTCTAAATTGAAAAGCAAAGTTAAAATTCCGGCAGGAAATTCTTGTATGCATGAGTTTGCGATGTCTTTAAAAGGTGTTTTAGGTAACGACATAAAAACATTGGATGTTGCAAAAAGACTTTTAGATAACGGTTATTATGCTCCGACGATTTATTTTCCGTTGATAGTTGAAGAAGCGATGATGATAGAACCTACGGAAACGGAATCCAAGCAAACATTGGATGAATTTATAGATACATTATTGAATATAATAGAAGAATCTAATACTAATCCTGAAGTTGTCCATAATGCGCCTGTAAATACTTCGGTAA
>JAZNAT010000067.1:0-2633 GCA_045586665.1 Endomicrobiaceae bacterium
ACGTTGATAGTTTCAGCCTTTTCTTTGTTGACCCAGCAAACCAGGTACCATCTTTTGTTATCTATAATTTTATAACCGAGTTCGGAAAGTTTATTTCTGCACTCATCTGCAACCGCCCAATTTTTTTCTTTCCTTGCTTGGTTTCTTTTATTTAATAATTCCTGCAAATCGGCAGTTGTTTCTTCTTTCAAAACTTTTACGCCTAAAGCACCTTCCAAAATGTCTTCAAACAACCATTTTGCCTGTTTTAACAAATCTTGCTTATCGTTAGATAAGTTGTTTAAAATTATATTTTTAAGTTCATGTAAATAAGATAACGCTCTTTCAAAATTAAAATCATCGTCTAAGGAATCTTTAACTTGATTTTGTATCTTTATTAAATTTTCATCTTTTAAATTGTTATCACTGTCTTTAACTATTGCAACAAGTCTTGAATATGCTTCATCAAGTCCTTGTAATGCGGCTTTTGCGCTGTTTAAATTGTCGTGCGAAAAATCAAGCGGAGTTCTGTAATGCTGTGTAAGAAGATAATATCTTACCACTCTGGGGTCGTATTGCTCAAAAATATCTTTCAATGTAAAAAAGTTCCCTAAACTTTTGGACATTTTTTCTTTATTGACGGTAACAAAGCCGTTATGTATCCAATAGTTTGCAAATTGTTGTCCTGTGCAACTTTCACTTTGAGCTATTTCGTTTTCGTGATGAGGAAATATTAAATCTTGTCCCCCGCCGTGAATATCTATAGTGTTACCCAACAATGTCGTAGACATTACCGAACATTCTATATGCCAACCCGGTCTGCCTTTGCCCCAAAAACTGTCCCATGAAACTTCCTGAGGTTCATTTTCTTTTGTTTTTTTCCATAATATGAAATCATAAGGATTTTTTTTCTTTGAATCTTTTTCTACTCTTGCACCGACTCTCATTTCTTCGAATTTTCTTTTTGAAAGTTTACCGTAATCTTTAAATTTGTCTATCGAAAAATAAACATCTCCGTCAACATTGTAAGCATATCCTTTTTCTTCAAGTTTTTTTATAAACTCAACTATCTGAGGTATCATTTTTGTAACTTGAGGATAATTGTTTGCTTTTATAACGTTAAGTTTATCCATTTGCCTAAAATAGTCGTCGATAAATTGTTTTGCCAAATCTATAGGTGAAATTTGTTTTTCCAATGACCTGTTTATAATTTTATCGTCAACATCGGTAAAATTTTGGACATGATTAACGATATACCCGCTTCTTATAAAGTGTCTTTTAATAACGTCAAAAGTTACATAAGCTCTTGCATGCCCCAAATGACAAACATCATAAGGTGTAACTCCGCAAATATATATCGATACATTATTTTCTTTTATAGGTTTGAATTTTTCTACTTTGTTTGTTAACGTGTTATAAAATTTTATCATCTTGTTTTCCTTATCCAACTATTTTTTTAAAGAAGAAACCGCCATTGCGCAAATACCTTCTCCCCTGCCGACAAACCCCATTTTCTCGTTGGTAGTTGCTTTTATTGCTATTCTTGCTTTAGGTATTGTCATGATCTTAGAAAGTATTTCTTTCATTTCATCTATATACGGATATATCTTCGGTTTTTCGGCAACTATCGTCATATCCGTATTGACAATTTTAAATTTCTTTTTCTTTAAAGTTTTTACTACAACTTTTAAAAGTTCTATACTTGATATAGCTTTGTATCTGTCATCGTTTGTAGGAAAAAAATGTCCTATATCGTTTTCCCCTGCCGCACCGAGCAAAGAATCCATTAGAGCATGAACTAAAACATCCGCATCACTATGTCCGTCAAGCCCGTCAGTATCCGATATTTTTACTCCGCCAAGAAAAAGTTTTCTTGATTTTTTAAATCTGTGAACATCGTATCCGAAACCTACAAACATTTTTACTCCTTAAATTAGAAGATTGGAAGATTAGAGGATTAGAAGCTGATTTGTAAAAATCGCAAAACGATTTTTAATAACAAATAAATTTTTTGTAAAGCAAAAAATACAATATTTCTTCTATTCTTCTAATCTTCTATTCTTCAATATGTACTCCGCTAATTTAAAATCTATCGGTTGAGTTACCTTAAAATTTTCATAACCGCCGTTAACCAGCATCACTTTTTTACCGAGCTTTTCTACAAGTTGTGCATCATCGGTAATATTTTTCGGTATTTTATTTGAATAAACCTTTTTCAATATTTTAGTTTTAAACATTTGCGGAGTCTGTGCCTGCCAAATGTTGTTCCTGTTTATGGATTTTGTTATAACCTTTCCGTTTTTTGAAAATTTTATCGTATCTCTTGCAACATTTGCCGCTATTGCTCCACCATATTTAACGGCTGCATTAAAAACTTCTTTTATTATTTTATATGTTATAAGAGGTCTTGCCGCATCGTGAACGGCAACAATATCAATATTGTCTTTAACAACTTTTAGTCCGTTTTGAACGGAATTATATCTTTCTTTACCGCCGCACACAACACCTATTTTATATAACTTTTTATATTTTTTCATTTCGGAAAGTTTATATTCGGGAACGACAAGTATAATCTGTTTACATTCTTTAACTTTTTTAAATGCAAGTACGCTCCATATAAACATTTTCTTTTTGTTTAAAAGTAAAAACTGTTT
>JAZNAT010000068.1:0-13672 GCA_045586665.1 Endomicrobiaceae bacterium
AAATATTTTATAATCAAAAAAATTATTGTTATTTATCCAGTTTGATAATTGTAGAATATCGCTGTTATTGACTCCCATTTTTCTTAATTTGTTAAATAATTTATCCAGTTGAGATTGAGAAACTTTGTTGTTAACTTGTAATAGTAAAGTTTTGTTGTTTGTCAAAACCGCACCGATGTTCCACAATAAATGAATTATAAAACTTGAAGAGATTGTGTTGAAACCGAAAATTGCAGGGATTGCAAATGATAATAAAAGAGTCGAAGCCGGTAATACGAAGAATGAAAGAACGGCAGAGGTTAATCCTATCCCTATGGATAAAGCTCTTATAGCCCAAACAACCACTATCATTCCTCCTCTTATTGAAGAATCGAAGTTGTGTCTATCTATAAATTCCGGTTTCCATAATTCAAAAATTTCCAAAAATACGCCGTAAGTCAGTCCCGGCAGCGTGTAGCGGTATTCGAACGCTTGTTCTTCTATTGCCGCCAGTTCCTGTTCGTTAAGTTCTTCTTTCATTTTGCCCGTTCGGTTCAAATAGAGGTTCAAATATTTTTTAAAGCCTCTGTCATATAACCTTTCAACGGTGCTTCCAGTTTGTAAACCCCAAAAATCGTTCCAATCGTCCTGAGCAGTTCTTCTGGTTAAACTTTCCAAATATTGTTCATGAGCTTTCAAAGCCTGCTTTTGTTCTTCTGCGGTTTTTAATCCGGATTTTGCTTTAAAAAATCTTATACCGTTTAACGTTACTCGCTCTTGCGTCAAATTTCTTAATATGCTTCTTTTCATATATTCGGTTGCTTTATGGTCGCCGAAAATGCGCGCATTGTACATTAATGTTTCGGCCGTGTTTGTCCAAGCGTAATCTACGTAATCGTCGGCGTCATAAGTAACAATTTCGGATATTAAATTTTTGTCGTTTGTTTTTATGTAACAGGCTATCGGTTTTTCAAATAAACCGTTATTGCCGTGCGCAAAATTGTTTTTTAACAGCTCTTTTAAGAAAAAGTCGGAATTTATGGTACTTTCTTTTTCCATACCTGCTTCATATTCGCCGGCTTGCGGAAATATATGTTTTAATTTGTCGCTTTGAAGTAAATCGTATGCTTGTCGGTATTTTTCCTCCAGTTGGCTTAAAGTTAAAGTTTTAGTATCAAACCCTTTTCTGAAAATATGAATAACCATCAATTTGTTTGATTGAATTGCCTTGCGCATATTTTCAATGAGCGTTTGTTTGTCGTCGTCCAAATATATGTCTACATATCCCTGCGCACCGCTGTCTTCGAGCAGCGCCTGCATTTGTTCTTCGGTAAAAGGAAGATTGTTTTTTTTGTTGCCTAAGGGTTCTGCGTCAATCGAAACGGAACTTAACTCGAACCCTTCTTTTACCGTTACGTTTACGATGTTTCCTGCAGCGTCAAATTCGACGTTTAATCCTTTGGAATCGTATTCCGATTTTGAAAGTTTGAATTTCATTCTGTCAATCGTTACATATATGTCGTTTTGTGTAAAAGTTAATATTTCGAATTTACCGCTATCGACGTTTGTGACGATTGCACTGCGATCTTTTAAGTGTTGTTTGAAAAACGACGGAATGACCGTTAAAAGTTTTGTGTCGTCCGTTTGAGACTTGTTGTATCCGTAATGAAAAAGCTGAGATATTACCGTCGGTATTATTATTGATAAAACAGGTGCAACAGGAACAAACATCGATATTAAGTACGGAACGGTCAGTTCGAATATCGGAATACTTAAATTTTTTGCGTCCTGATTGAGTTGTTCTTTAAAACTTAACCCGCCAGAATCTTTTTTTACTATCCATTTTATTATGGTATGCGAAAACAAAAATGCCGCTTGTGACACGGCAAAACCAGCCAACGGATTTATAAACGTTATAAAATATGATACGGAAATTATTGCCGCAAGCGCAAAACTTGTAACGGTATCTTTATCCGTTGCCGTTTCTTTTACGGCTTGTTTGAAATTGCCGGTGTTTTTTGTTTTTATTATCACGTTTTTTACGGTTTTTACGGCACTTATCAACAAAGGTACGGCAGCAATTAGCGGCAAAAACGGAGCAAACGCCGATACTACAGGAAACAACGATACAATCAACGGAATTTTAAATATCAATAAAGGTACGTTTCTGAACGCAATTTCTTCCCATATATGCGCAAATTGAGATAACAGGCTATACTTTTTATTTTCATTTTTCAATGCGGCAAGTATGGAAGCTTCAAATATCGGGCTTGATAAAGCCGGCAAAGCGGATATTTTACGTAAAGTTTTAATTCTTGTAACCGGTTCATCGGTTTCGGTTGATACTTCTTCCGCCGTTTCCCGTACGGATTTTTTCAAATCGTAATAAAGTCTTTTTATTTCGGATTTGCTTTCTTTCATGTCGTCCAAAACGTCTTGTGAATAAAAAGATGAAAATACGGTCATGTTGGATAACGTCATTAAATATTCCGTGCTTACAATCATATTAAGCGTAAGGGCGGGTAAAGAATTTTTTTGTGTGTTTGTAACCGCCATAGAGTGTATTATGCCTTTATGTAAATTGCTTATGTTATTATTTATCGTGTATCCCAGTTCGGTTTCCAACCCTGCAGCCGTTATAACCGTAGGGAATGTCGTTATTCCGTTTTTTTCCAATTCCGAGTAAAGTTTTCTTGTAAAATAATACGAATGGCAGCAACTTAAATCCAGCGTTATGTTTCTTAAATCTACCGGGTTACGTTTTCTTGTCGCCGCATATATTAACGCTTGCGCTACGTCCGACACGTTTATTTTTTCCGAGCTTAAGCCCGCAGCGGGAAATTTTATTCCGAAAAGAAGAACAAAACCGTCTTTTCTCGGCGACACTATTTCCAAATTTTCCGTTCCGCCGTGCCCTTCAAAAAAGAAAAACCCTTTTTGTTTGCCGGTTCTGTCGTTTTTTGCAAAATCTTTTATGGCGTTTAACCATCTTGTTGCGGCGTGCGTATCGTCGGCTCTTTCAAAATTTATGATATTTTTATGCTTTCGTATGAAACCGAGTATCTGCTGCATGGCGGATATGTTAAATCTCGGCAAAACTTGTCCGTAGCGTTCGTAAGCTTCGTTGTTGCATAGTGCAAATATTTCGGTATTTTCGTCTATCAAAACGACTTTCTGCATTTCGCGGACGTTTCTTATATAAATGTTTAAGGCGCTGTTTATTATTTTTTTAAAAAGTTCCGAGTTGAAATCGTAATCGATAATTTCTTCGCCGATACTGTCGAAAACAAATCTTGAAACAGCTATCGCCGCATGGTATCTGGCAACGATATTGTCGGGGTTTGATACCATATCAAGCCCGGAATCCGTTAAAACGTCGTTAAAATCGTTGTCTGTAATAAGTTTTAACGCCAAATAATCGTTTTCCGCAGCAATGTTTTTTATATTTAAGTCGTTCAGAGTAGAGAACAGCTTTAAATAGCGTTTCGTAAAATTTTTGTTTAATATAAAATTTTTTATAAAGTCGGAGTCGTCTATACTGTTGACGATAAGCCTTAAATTTTTTTGTCCTAATGCGAGCAAATCGTTATAAAAATTTCTGTCCGCTTCCGTTACGTACTTGATTACGGCTTTAAATCTTATATCCTTAAAATCGTTGCTGTATGCGTAAGAAACGTTTTTAACGTTTTTACAAAATTCGATTATCCTGTTTATGTCCAACGAATTTCTTACGTTGTTTAAAATGTAGGATATTACCCGTTCGTCCAGTACCGTTAAAAAATAAAAGTCCGATTTCGAAAGCCCTTCGAATTTTTTAAAATTTTCAATCACGTCGAGAACGAACGTTTCGTTTAAATTTAAAAGGTCGATTCTGTATTCTTTGACGAAATTTAAAATGTCGGATATGTCGTAACGATTTTTAGCTCTGCTTAAAATCAGCGAAAAAAGATGCATGCTTTTTAACTTTAACAAATAAGAAAAATCGGAACCTGAAAGACCGTTTATTTTGTTTATATTGTCGAACAAATATTCGATTTTGCCGGAACAGTCCGTCGAGTACATAGCTCCGTTATGGTTTTGTAAAAGTAAAGACAAATTGTTGTCGATTTCATCTTTTTCATAAAATATCAGTAAAACCAACGCATCTTTTGCGTCGATTTTTTCTTTAAAAAATTCAATGTTTTTCCATTGCAGCGAAAACAGCTTTTCAAAAAGCACCGAACAATTTTTTTCTTCTTTGAAAACATCGATATATTTTTCCAAACACAAAATTTTAGTATTGTCGTCGGCAGTTTTTCGCAGTTGCTGCAATTGTAAATCGTCGCGTTTGTCCGTATCTTGCAGAAAAGTTTCAGTTCTTTCGTTTACCGGTTCGGTGTTTTCTCTATATGACGAGTCCGCTTCGGTGCTTTCAGCTTTCGAGAGTTCAATGCTTAACAGCGCATTCTGTAAAGCGGGCATCATTCTTGAATAAATTTCCGCAGGTATTGAATGTAAATCTTTACCGTTAAACTGCGAATTTTCTATTTCAAATATCGCTCCGTCCGTAAAATAAAAGCCGGTATTTTCAATAAGATAACTTACGCATTTGAGCATTGCGCCGTCTATCGTTTCCGTGTCGGCAAGCACCACATTTTTGACCGTTTTCAAATGTGCGGTTATTTCATTAATTGCCGTTTTAAGCACGGTAACTGTTTCTTGTATTTCTTTATCCGAAACGGTTGTCGCGGTTGCTACTTTTTCTATTTCCGTTAAATCGATATTCGGCAATACCGTTTTTAATTGAGCCAAATTTTCTCTTCCTAACGTTTTAATTACGGCATTTAATAACAGTTCTTTTTGATAGTCGTTATCGGAACATGACGCAAGCGTGTATGCCAATGCCTGCGAATTTATTTCGTTTTGTGCTTGTATTATTTCGGAGTACTTTTTGTTCGCATTTTCCGTACTTTCGTATATCGACGGCGTAACTACAAGTGTGTTTACGTGCTTTTCGTATAAAATGTCCTGCAAAACCTCACTGTGAAATCCGCCCGTTACCGCTACAATTACTTCTTTCGAGTTTTTTAAAATGTCTTCCGACTTCCTTATCTTTTGCGTAACCTGTTCGAAAACTTTGTCTTGTAACAGATTTTTTACGAAAACTTCGTTTCTCTTATCGTTTATTTCGTAATATCTGTTCAGCTCTTTGAAATCCGGTTCTATTTCTTTTATCCTGTTTACGCTTGCATACTTTGCGTATAACTCGCTAAACTTTTCAAATCCTTGTTTAAAGTATGTCCAGTCGCTTTCCGTCAATTTATACTGCAGATAATCTTTAAAATATTTTTCAAAGTCCGATATGTAACTTATTTCGTATTCCTGCAGGTTGTACGATAACGCCATTTTGATTTGTTCTATAAGATTCCTTTCTTCAGAAACAAGTTTTACCGTATTTATTTTTGAACCGAGCTCGTTTGCCTTTAAGAACATATTCAAATCTTTAAAATTTCCGTCAAGATTTATATTTTCTTTTTCGCATAAAGACGTTACAAGTTCCAACGTTTTTTGACTGTCGGACAAATTGTAGGTATCTTTCAACAGTCTTGAATAGACGTTGTAAGGAACTCTGTTTTTTAAAAGAGAAAGCACTTCTTTCAATTGCAACGAAACTCTGTTGACGTCAACTTTTAGAGAAGTTCTTTTTAATGCCATATATCCGGCGATATTCGGATAATCATCCAACTTTACGGAAGTGACGTTGTTATACTTTTGCGGATTTTCGTTTATATCGTTAACATATTTTATAAGCTGTCTGTAAAACTTTTTTGCGTCGATTTTTCCAGAAAGATACTTGTCTATGTTTTCGTTAAATCTTACGTTTCTTTTATTTATGTATCTTTTTTCAAGTATGTTTATTTCTTTCGATATTTTATTTATTATTTCGTTATATTTATCCTGACTGCTTATTATCCTCGACAACCTTTTTACGTTATCTTTATGCAGAGTTTCTTCGTCTATTCCTTTAAAATCCAAGTTTTGCCCGCCGGAACTTAACATAAAATATTCTGCTCCGGTAAGTATTCCGTCTTCCAACAGTTTATTTATTACACACTCTTTAAGACGGTTGTCTTTTATTTCATCCAACCAATCTGTATCGATTTTTCCGTATCCGCCTTCGACGTATACGGAACTTAAATTGTATTTATCTTTTATCTGTCCTATTATTTTAGATATGTTTTTTTGTGTTTGAGGATGGCAATGTAAATCTTGAATGTTTATTACCGTTATATCGCTTTTTGCATCTTTACTCGATGTTATTTTGCCGTATTCGGCACTTATGCTGCTTACTTTATTAAATACATCTTCATATTTTTTTGCTGTGTTTTGCGATAAGGAAAGCGCATATAAATTTGTACCTAACGTTGATACGAGAAAACATACCGACGTAAAAACTGCACATGTTTTTATTAAATTTATTTTCTTTTTTAAATTTTTTATTATCATTTCGTTTCCTCCCGGACAACAAAAAAGCATACAACCCTTTTTTAAAGGTCGTATGCTTTGAAAAGTTGTAATAAAATCGTTTTTTTACCGAATGTAAATAGTAAACCCAAATATCTCAGCAAATATATAAATATGAACCCGAAAAAAAACAGGTTCATTTTAAAATATATTAAATACGACACGTATTGTAAACCGACAGTGTAAAAAACGGTTTTCGTTAAATTAAAAAAGGCGTCTGTATAAGGTTTTATACTCGTTTTATCAACGTTAAAAAACACTTTTTTTGTTCCATATGAATTTAACAAAAACGAAACGTCTTGTGCTATGCTGTTACATATGTTGCTTACTACGGTTTTTGTCTGTTGCAGCAATTGATGTTGAATTTTTATAACGTCGCAAACGGACGTCGCGGAAGTTTTTGAATTAAAACTTCCGGTAACATTTATGAATTGTATATCCAAAGATGCAAATAAAATAGAGAATGATAAAAGACAAATTTTAAATATACTCATACTTTAAATACATTAATATATTATAAGTATAGCACTTGTTAAAAATATTGGCAACAGTAAAAAAGGTTTTTTACAATTTTTTTATAAATTTTGTTGATTTTTCGATAATTATTGATTATAATTTTTGTCTACACGAATCATTTTGTCAAAAATTGTAAGGTTTGTTTTTTAAGGAGCAATAGATTAATGCCAAAAGATTTAGACAGAAAAACGCCGCCGCAATCAATAGATGCCGAAATGGCACTTTTAGGAGCGATGTTAATAGAAAAAGACGCTATAATAAAAGCGATAGAACTTGTAAAAGAAGATGATTTTTATAAAGAAGTCCATAAACTTATTTTCGGTGCAATAAGAGAATTGAACGATACGGAAGTTGCAGAGCCTATAACGATAAATAACCGTTTGAAAACAAACAAACTGTTTACCGATGCGGGCGGAATAAAATATCTGTTCGGACTTATGGACAGCGCACAAACTGCGGCAAATGTGGAATATTACGCAAATATAGTAAAAGACAAATCGATACTCAGACAAATAATCACGGTCGGGTCAAATATGGTTACCGATGCTTTTTCCGAAGATTCTCCTTCGGAAACCATACTTGACAACGCTCAAACCGTTCTTTTTAATATATCGAAACAAAATACTATGAACGAGTTTTCCACGCCGGAAGAGCTTGTACCGACAATCGTTACCAAACTTGAAAATTTGTATAAAGATAAAAACGACGTTCCGGGATTAAGAACGGGTTTTGCCGAACTTGACAAAACGACAGCAGGGCTGCAGCCGTCGGAACTTATAATTATTGCAGGTCGACCTTCAATGGGTAAAACCGCATTTGCTTTAAATATTGCCGAATATGTTGCTGTAACTTCAAAAAATCCTCAGTCGGTTGCTATATTTTCTCTTGAAATGTCAAAAGAAGCGTTAATGATGAGATTTTTAGCATCAGTTGCGCAGGTCAGCGGACAGGATTTAAGAAAAGGATACTTTAAAAATTCCGACTGGCCGAAACTTACGACTGCCATGGACAAAATAGGTAAAGCTTCAATGTATATATGCGATGCCGATATGTCTGCCATAGATATAAGAGCTACAGCAAAAAAACTTGCAACCAAACTTGAAAAAAAAGGTAAACCTTTATCTTTGATAATTATAGATTATTTGCAGCTTATAAGAGGTATAGGCAACGGTAAAAAAATTGAATCCAAACAGATAGAAACGGCGGAAATTTCAAGGTCGTTAAAAGCACTTGCAAAAGATTTGAAAGTGCCTGTAATAGCGTTGTCGCAGTTGTCAAGATCGTCGGAAAAAAGAGGTAAAGAAACGAAACCTCTTCTTTCGGATTTAAGAGATTCCGGTGCAATAGAACAGGACGCCGACGTCGTGGCTTTCGTACACAGAGAAGGTTACTACGCAAAAGATGATCCGGACAAAAAAAATCAGGCGGAAATTATCATTGCAAAACAAAGAAACGGACCTGTCGGTACGGTGGAACTTGTTTTTGAGGGAGAATACACAAAATTTTATAATAAAGCACCAACTATGGAGGCAAATCAATGAAGGAACAACCGGCTGCACCTTTTTTTCGTCCTACTTGGGTGGAAATTGATAAAAGCGATTTTTTATTTAACTTGAAAAAAATAAAAGAGTACCTAAAAAAGGATACGAAAGTGTTGGCGGTTATAAAGTCAAACGCTTACGGGCACGGCGGTATAGAACTTGCAAAGGAGGCCGCAAAAGCAGGGATTTACGGTATAGGTGTTTCTTCGATTGAAGAAGGAATTTCTTTCAGAAAAGCCGGGATAAAAGCAAAAATTTTGGTCTTCGGAAGCGGATATCCGCTTGAATATTTGTCCGTAGCGACATTTTGGGATTTAATTCCGACAATATCGAGTTTACAGGGGTTGCATGCTTTGTCTTTGTTGGCGCAAAAATATAGCAAAAAGCTGGAATTTCATTTAAAAGTAGATACGGGTATGGGCAGAGTAGGTGTAGTCGCAGGAGAAAACGCAAACATCATTTTACAAAAAATAGCAAATATGACCGACATAAAAATGACAGGCATTTATACTCATTTTGCCGTTGCCGATACGAATTTGTCTTATACTCAAAACCAGCTTGACAAGTTTAACGAAATAATAAAATATGCTAAGAAGTTAGGATTGAAGTTTATTGCACACGCCGCAAATACGGCCGCACTTTTAAGCAGCAAAAAAACTCATCTTGACATGGTAAGACCGGGTATAGGTTTATACGGACTTTCTCCTTTTGAACATACCCAGCAGAAATTGAAGTTAAAGCCGGTACTTTCATGGAAAACGAAAATAATTTATTTAAAGAAAGTTCCGTCAGGTTTTTGTGTAAGTTACGGAAGAACTTTCGTTACGAACAAATCGTCGGTTATTGCGACGGTTCCGGTAGGATATGCCGACGGGTACGGCCGAATTTTGTCCAACAAGGCGGACGTTCTTGTAAGGGGGAAAAGGTGTCCCGTTGCCGGCAGGATTACCATGGATATGATGATGATAGATGTTACTGACGTTAAAGGCGTGAGTATCGGTGACGAAGTGGTTTTGATAGGTACACAGGGTAAAGAAACTATTAAGGCCGAAGAACTTGCAAAACTGCAAAATACGATAAATTATGAAGTAACGTGTTCAATATCGCCTAGAGTTCCAAGAATTATAGTTTAAGTGATTTTATATTTTATGAAAGATAAAATTTTAAAAATTCCATTCGTAAGAAAAGCAGTAAACGCCATAAAAGGTTTGGGCTTTGCTTCTCAAATAGTTATAGACACTTTCATATGTATAATCAAAGGTCAGATAGATATTAAAAATACCGTAATACAGATGGTAGAAGTCGGATATATGTCGTTTCCGATAATATTTCTTACTTCTTTTTTTACCGGTATGGTGCTTGCTCTGCAGGTCGGTTCTGCAACTGCAAATCTTTTTAACGAGCCTGTATATATCGGTATGATTACCGGTTATGCTCTTGTAAAAGAGTTAGGACCTGTATTAACTGCAGTTGTTATTACAGGTAGAGTAGGGGCAGCAATAACGGCCGAAATCGGTACTATGAAAGTTACCGAGCAGATAGATGCTTTGTATACGCTAGGTACAAATCCCATAAAATATTTGGCTGTACCTCGCTTTATTTCCTGTATATTGATGTTGCCGCTTCTTACCGCGATATCAAACATCATAGGGGTTTACGGCGGTCTTTTGGTTTCTTCACTGTCATGGGGAATACCTTCCACAGTTTATATGGGCGACATTCTTGACGTTATGACGGTAGAAACTTTTTTTCACGGGTTCATAAAATCGTTTTTCTTTGCAGGGATTTTGGTTACCGTTGCTTGTCACAAAGGGTTTCAATGTTCCGGTGGTGCCGAAGGTGTCGGTAAAGCTACTACAAGTTCGGTAATGGTATCGATGATTTTAACTTTGATTGCAGATTATTTCCTTACCGATTTGCTCGTGTCTTTAAAAATTTCGTAACTTTTTATAATCCGCCGTAATAATCCGTATATATCAAAAACGGTGTTCGGTTTTTATTATGCTATCTTTAATTCGTGCGTTTTTGTAAATAATCTTATTACGAATAATCTGTTTGTTTTTATGCCGCTTTAAGCATGTTTGAAACCGTAGAACTTTGTGTTTTCGGTATTGCATCAAATTGAACGGACTGCGTGACGTTATATATTCTTTCTTTAAGTTCTTGTGCGACGTTTACAGGCTCATAATCCGGGTTTGCCGCTATCAAACCTATGTTTTCTTCAACTATGGAAAGAATTAAACGCTGTAACAAAACGCTTCTTTTAATGTTCGCAGCTGAGAACGTTTCCGATGAAAACGTTTCAAGTTCGGACAACGTAATAAAAGCTCCTTCAAAGGCGGAAGAGTTCGTGTTTATAACTACAAGCGCGTTGTGCGAGTATTCTTCCTGCTGTAACAGGTATACGGGATAATCGACGCCGCCGGCGTTGAACTCATCTCCAGAAAAAATTATGTTTTGTGCCGGAGTTCCGTTATCGATTTCGTTTCTTAAAGGTACGGACTTGTTGACGCCTTTTTTATAAACGCATAAAGTAGTTTGCCCCGTACTTATAACTTCCAAATCGGGATATTTTTGTTGAATTATACGTTTAAAGTAGTCTGCAACTTTTTCTCTTATAAGGTTTGCTCTGAAAGATGTCACGATATATCTTACCGGACTTGTAAGTTCTTGTAACAGGTTTTGTCCGTTATCAATTCTTTCAATGTCTTGTCTTAACCTTGCAGCTTCTTTCATATCTTGCGGGTCTTGAGAAAAGTAGAGTCTTGAAAGTTCTACTAATGATAAAATTTTCATAACATTCAAAAATTTTTCTTTGCTTATTTTTTCATTTATTGCCGCTTTATAAATTTTATCGATTTCTTGTTCTGTTTGTTTTCTTGAAAATTTGTTCCATTCGGTTATTTTATCTTTAATTGGAGCGGGAATTGCCGTTTTTTGAGATTTTAATAACGTTTCAATAAAATCTTTGTAAGAGAACTCATCTCCTTTTCGTAACTGTTTAGTTTCGGTTACAAACGATACGAAAATATTATAAAATTCCGTTTGTATGTCGCCGATAACAGTTTCCAAATATTTTATCGTTTCTTCATCTAAAGACGATTTTGCAACGTCTGTCATATAAGAATCGTTTAATATAAATTCTCCGTCTATAACGTTACAGCTTAAAGCGGCATTTTCTATATATATTGACGGGATAAGATTTTTTATTGCGTTCGTAAGTCCGTCCAACCTTATTTTGACTTTATCCAAAGAGTTGCCTGTGACCGGAATAATTTGCGCTATACCGTACAATGCAAGCGTTGAAAAAATTGCTTGAATATCTTTATTGAAAGTCATGTCTCTTAATGCCAAATTGTCGTCCAAATCTGCAAAATTTTTAACTGTGGCAAGTTTTTCCATTTTACTTAAATAGTTTTGTGAAACTGCAAGTTTTCCGTCAAGCCCGATATAAAAATCAAGCTGTTGTTTCTGTCGGTTGTAAAAAAGAATCTTACCGTCGACAATTTTTACGGAACAATTGTTTTTTATCGCATATATAAGAGCCGCTCTTTTTACAGGTTTGTCGTAAGCGTCGGTCAGTTTTAAAAAGGCAATAAGCCTGTTTAAAGTCTTTTCATCGGACTGCAAATTTGTCCATTTCAAACTCGTTTGTAAATCGGTAAAAGTTTGCTTTATATCAATAACGTTTCTCTCCGAAACCGTTACCGAATCAATCAGCGCAGTTAAGGATTTATCGGCTTTTTTTAAGAAAAAAGAAACGAATCTTCTGACGTTCTGTATTATTGAAGCGATTTTTGTTCCCAGAAGAGATGCGTTCATAAATCTGTAATTTTGTATCCTTTCGTCACAACGTTTTTGTAAAACGTCTCCTTCGACTTTTATCCCGTTACTGAGCAATGTATTTATTCCTTTATGATTTTGATTTACGGAAGGCGAACCGTAAACAAGTCTGTCTATACCCAACGTTGCCATCGTTCTTACGCATTTGTTGCACGGAGCAAGCGTACAATATAAAGTTATGCCTGATAAAGGGTTACCAAGTTGTTCATTAACGAATTTTAGGACTGCATTTGACTCGTTAAATACGGTATTAATATCTCTTTTTTGCGAATAGTCTACTGTTATACCTAAATTTGACAAAAGCATCGGTCTTGATTGGAATGTTTTGTTGGATATATGGTGTCCGTTAATTACCACTAAATCCAAAAGCTGAGTTAAAAAAGTTCCTTTTTCGCTGAGTTTGCCCGACGGTAACATTTCAAATTCTCGTATGTAATTTTTTAAAAAATTTACGAAAGTTAACGTTTCGGCATGCAGAACACTGTCGGTATTGTTAAAATTTTTACCTTCAATAATTAAAGGCAGCGAACCGTCGTCGTCTTGAGGTATTTCCATACGGATAAATGCGCCTATCGGCGGCTGAGTAAACGTTTTTAAGTAGCTTCTGGTTTGTCTTGCTATAGTTGCCTGCTTTAATGCTTGTGCCATATTTTGTTCGTCAAGTGTCGTGATTTCTTCCTGCGGAACTTCCGTTATATCGTTTTTATTTGTAAAATCTCGTATAGTAGCGGAAATTTTTGAAATTAAATTTTTAACGTTTGTCTTTATAGCGGAAAACGTAGATGATTTTGTTGAAGATAGGAGCACTTTTGTTGAATATATTTTTTGCAGTTTGTCGGAGTTTGTGTTTATGAATTGAACGAAGCTTTCCGTATTTATCGTTTGAGAATAAGAAAAATATAAGAGTTTTACGGCGGTTTCTATAAGGGTAGGATCGTTATAAAGATGCGCTAGAAAGGTTTCGTTTACCGAAATTACCGTTTTTCCGTTATCAAAAGAAATGCTCATAGGTAAAAAACTGTTAGCATCAAGCAGGCTTGTTTCGGAAGTCGTTTTTATTCCTACGGTTTGTCCGAACAGGTTTATCCTTGAAGCTACGCTAAATATTTCGTCAAGCACGGCGTTTTGCATACTTTTTGTAAGACGCTGCTCTTTTGTTGATTGTTGCCTGTCGTCTGATGCAAATGTTTTAGTTAAAGAAGCTTCTTTGTATTTGACCGTAACGACGTAACCGTTCCGTCCGTTGGAAGTAACTGAAATTTTCGTGTTGTCCGCAAACAATACGTTAG